>CACZQF010000104.1 GCA_902783245.1 uncultured Spirochaetaceae bacterium
CACCTCCCGCTGCCTCCTCTTGCCACACCCCCCGCAAATTACTACAATCGGATACATGAAACCAGTATTGATAAAAGATCTTTTGATATCCGCTCCCGACGGACGTACCGTTACAGTCTGCGGGTGGGTGCGCACCATGCGCGATTCAAAGAACCTCGTTTTTATTCAGGTAAACGACGGTTCGTGCTTTGCTTCCATTCAGCTAACGTTTGACCGCAGCAATCCCTCTCAGAATGCGGATGTGCAGGACATAGAAAATTCACTTAAAAAGATTTCCACGGGCGCTTCCGTTCGTGCGGAAGGAACGCTCATTCCGTCACCGGCCAGCGGCCAGGCGGTCGAGGTAACGCTGGAAAAGCTTACCGTACTCGGCGAATGTCCTACGGACACCTATCCGCTGCAGAAAAACAAAATGTCCATGGAATACCTGCGTGAGAACGCGCATCTTCGCGCACGCACGAACACATTCGGCGCCGTATTCAGAATGAGGAATCAGATGGCACTCGCGCTGCACACCTTCTTCCAGGAGCGCGGTTTCGTCTACATTATGGCCCCGGAAATCACCTGCTCCGATGCAGAGGGCGCCGGTGAAATGTTCCAGGTCACCACGCTGTCGCTGGAAAAGATAGCCGAGCTCGGCGTAAAAGCAGGCGCAAAAGGCATGGATCCCGCCAAGGCTGCGAATATCGTAGACTACAGCAAGGACTTTTTCGGCAAAAAGGCAAGCCTTACCGTGTCCGGCCAGCTTGAGGCCGAAACGATGGCCACCGCACTGAGCCGCGTTTATACATTCGGCCCAACGTTCCGCGCCGAAAACTCAAACACTCCGCGCCACCTGGCGGAATTCTGGATGTGCGAGCCCGAAATGGCGTTCTACGACCTGTTCGATGATATGGATCTTGAGGAAGAATTCCTTAAATATCTGTTCAACTGGGCGCTCACCAAGTGCCGCTCCGACATGGAGTTCTTTGAAAAGCGCATCCAGCCGGGCGTCATTGCGCAGCTTGAGCATGTGGTGAACACACCCTTCAAGCGCATCACCTACACGGAGGCCGTGGAGGTGCTCAAGCCGAACAACAGCAAGTTCGAATATCCCATCGAATGGGGCAAAGAGCTTCAGACCGAGCACGAGCGATACCTCACCGAAGTGGCGTTCAAGAGTCCCGTGATGGTGTACAACTACCCCAAGGACGTAAAGGCTTTCTACATGAAGCAGAACGACGACGGCAAGACCGTGCGCGCCGTAGACGTTCTGGTGCCGGGACTCGGTGAAATCACCGGCGGCAGCGAGCGCGAGGAAAACTACGACAAACTGCTCAAAGTCTGCCAGGACCGCGGTATGGATATGTCCAACTACCAGTGGTATCTGGACCTGCGCCGGTTCGGTACCGTGCCGCACTCAGGATTCGGTCTCGGATTCGACCGCCTGCTGAGGTACATCACCGGCATGGCGAACATCAGGGACGTCGTTCCCTATCCGCGCGCACCCAAGCTCGCGGACTTCTAAACAGTAAAGGCAGCATGATGGCGCCGCACCGCGGCGCCCCCCTCCAGAACTATGAAAGGCAGAGTAAAAGGATCCGTATTCCGTACGGCGGCGCAGGTCATCTACCTGACCGCGGAAAACTTTCTCCGGCATAACCTTATCTCCTATGCCTCGGCATGCGCGTTCGGCTTTTTATTTTCCTTCATACCGGTGGTCATACTCATCTTCATGCTGCTTTCAAAGCTGCTGAACACATCGCCCGAGGCAGTGTCCGCGGTCTTTAACTTTGACCAGACGCTCACCGCCATTCCGGGGCTCAGCAGGATTCTGGATTCCCTGCGTACCGGCGCAACATTCGGACGGTTTGAGATCGCGGTCATCATCACCATATTCTGGATGGCACGGCGATTCTTTGCATCCATAATGGACGCGCTGTACCGTATCTTCCGCAAGGCCGCGCCTTCACGTCCGTTCACCACACAGATCATCATATTCGGCGGTGAAATAGTCATCGTAATTCTGCTGGCAGCCGCGCTCTTTGCCTTCATCTCCATTCCGGCCGTCACTTCACTGTCCGTCTTCAGCAGGCTCACGGAGCTGTTCCCGCAGCTGTCCGCGCTGCGTACGGCTGCCGCACGGTTCCCCTCCAGCCTGCCTTATATATTCGGCGTGCTGCTGGTGGCCATGACCTACCGTACCGGCTCCGGCACGCGGCCGCCGTTCAGGCTGTGCCTGTACAGCGCAGCGCTGTGTATCCTGTCATTCTGGATCGCCGCACACATCATGAGCATGGTGCTGGATCAGAGCACCTATGACATCATCTACGGCGTACTGAGCCGGCTCATCATTCTGCTCATGGAAGTGTTCATCTTCTTTATTCTGTTCCTTATCTGCGCGCAGTTTATCTTTGTGGTGCAGTTTCTGGATACGATGCTGCTCACCCAGCTCTATCTGCTGCCGCAGACCGAAGACCACAGGCTGTCCGCAAGGATCAAGCGCGGACTGTTCATCCGTCCCGGGCACCTGCTGCGTACCCCCGCAAACACGCTTAAATGCTCACAGGGCGACGTAATCTACTGGCCCACTGACTCCGACACGAACGTGTACTATATCGTCAGCGGAAGCGTACAGGTCAGGCGCCATGAATCCGTCTCGCTGTATACGCGCGGCAGCTTTTTCGGCGAGCTTTCCTGCGTTCTGAGCAAAAACCGCGACGCACAGGCGGAGGCCGTACAGGACAGCCTGATCCTGTGCATCAGCGGGGAAACGTTTTTGCAGATGCTTGAGCAGGATTCCCGCGTGGCGGCCAAGGCGCTGTCTCAGATATCGGCCTACTTTACGCGGATTTATGGACGAACAGATACTTTTCTGCTATAGTTTCTATCTATATAAAACCTCGAAAAACTTCAGCATCGAAGATGCCAAGCATCGGAGATGCCAAGCATCAGAGATGTCAACATCGAAGATATTCTTTTTCGAGGTGCCCTATACAAAGACCTGCCCGCAAGCCTCGGTTTACGTACAGGTTACCATGAAATGCGGAGTTCCTATGACCAAGTACATTTTTATTACCGGTGGTGTTGTATCCGGACTGGGAAAAGGTATTGCTGCGGCATCACTGGGGCTTATCCTCAAAAGCCGCGGATTTAAAGTCGTTAACCAGAAGTTTGATCCCTATCTTAACATCGATCCCGGTACCATGAATCCCTACCAGCACGGCGAAGTATTCGTCACTGATGACGGTGCGGAGACAGACCTTGATCTTGGTCACTACGAGCGGTTCACCGATGCAACCCTTTCACAAAGCTCCAACACCACGTCAGGCCGCGTATATCTGGCGGTGCTTAACAAAGAGCGCGAGGGCGGCTTTCACGGCGGCACTGTACAGGTTATTCCCAACATCACGGAAGAAATCCTGCGCCGCATGCTGCTTTCCACTACGGAGACTAACGCCGACATTATCATCACAGAGATCGGCGGCACCGTAGGCGACATTGAGTCACTGCCGTTCATCGAAGCCATCAGACAGATCAAATACAAGGTCGGCGAGGAGAACTGCTGCTACATTCATCTGACGCTCGTGCCGTTCATGCACAAGCAGCAGGAGCTTAAGACAAAGCCCACGCAGCACAGCGTCAAGGAGCTGCAGGAGCTCGGCATCAAGCCGGATATCATCATGCTGCGCACGGAATGTCCGATCGACGATGCCACGCGCGAAAAGCTTGCCTCGTTCTGCAACGTGGACACCAACTGCGTCATACAGAACCTGAACGCACGGTCAATCTATGAAGTTCCGCTGCAGATGGAACAGGAAGGTCTCGGCAAGGCCGTCTGCAAAGTGCTCGGACTCAAGAACACAACGACCCATCTGGAAGAATGGACCAAGATGGTGAACCGTTTCAATTCCCCCGAAAAGCACGTAACCATAGCGCTCGTAGGCAAATACATCGAGCTGCAGGACGCCTACCTTTCCGTGGTCGAGTCTCTGACGCACGGCGGCATACATAACAGCGCAGAAGTAACGATAGACTGGATCGATGCGGAGACGCTCAAGGACGAAGCGTTTACAGCCGAAAGACTTGCAAAGGCGGACGGCATCATCGTGCCGGGCGGCTTCGGTGACCGCGGCGTTGAGGGCATGATCAGGGCTGCGGAGTACGCGCGCACCCATAAGGTGCCCTACTTCGGCATCTGCCTCGGCATGCAGATAGAAGTGATCGAATACGCCCGCGACGTGCTCAAGCTCGCGCAGGCTAACTCCACAGAAATGAACAAGGACACGCCCCATCCGGTCATTGACCTTATGCCCGACCAGAACGGCGTTATCCTCGGAGGCACGCTGCGGCTCGGCAAATACGAATGCAGCGTCACGCCCGGCACGCTCACGGAAAAAGCCTACGGAAGCACCACTATCTGGGAGCGGCACCGTCACCGCTACGAATTCAACAACACATACCGGCAGGCGTTCAAGGACGCAGGCCTCATCATAGCGGGCGTAAATCCCGAACGTGACCTTGTGGAAATCTGCGAAGTACCTGACCATCCGTGGATGGTGGGCGTACAGTTCCACCCGGAATTCAAGAGCCGTCCCAACCGCGCGCATCCTTTGTTCCGCGACTTTATAGCTGCGGCCTGCGCATATGCGGCAGGAGGCAATAAATGAGCCGCGCAAAGATCGCCGTTCTGGACTTCGGCAGCCAGTATGCGCATCTGATCGCAAAGCGATTCCGCATGCTCGGCTATTATTCAGAAATTCTGCTGCCTTCCGCACCGCTGGAATCATTCAAGGACGTAAAGGGCATTGTCTTTTCAGGCGGACCTTCCTCCGTATATGAAGACAACGCGCCCGAATTCAACAGCGCCATACTTGATCTTGACGTTCCCGTGCTCGGACTGTGCTACGGGCACTATATAGTGCAGCTCGGCTACAACGGTACCGTAGGCAAAGCGCAGACAGGCGAGTTCGGATTTGCCAGGCTCAATCTGAACCCCGCGGTGAGCTCACCCCTTTTTAAGGGCATTCAGGGCGAGCAGCAGGTATGGATGAGCCATCAGGACGGCGTTCTGAAGCTTGGCGAAGGCTTTGAGCAGGTGGGCAGCACAAAGGACTGCCCTTTCGCGGCCACACAGAATCTGGCAAAAAAGCGTTTTTCGCTCCAATTCCACTGCGAGGTAAAGGACACTCCGTGCGGCAACCAGATTTTCCAGAACTTTGCGGATATCTGCGGCATGGAAAAGAACTGGGACCAGGACACGGTGCTTGAGCATATCATCAGCTCCATACAGCAGCAGGCGGGCAGCCGCAAGGTGCTGTTGTTCCTGAGCGGCGGCGTGGACAGCACGGTGGCGTTCACCCTTCTCAACAAAGCGCTCGGACAGGAGCGCGTGCTCGGCCTGCACATTGACAACGGCTTTATGCGCAAAAACGAAAGCGCGCGCATCGCCGAGCAGTATCACACGGCAGGATTCAAGAATTTTATTGTAGAAGACGCATCGGAAAGCTTTCTGAAGGCGGTGGAAGGACTCACCGACCCGCAGAAAAAGCGCATGGCCGTAGGTGAAAACTTTATCACCGTACGCAACAAGGTGGTGGAAAAGCAGCACCTGAACGAAGACGAGTGGCTGCTTGCGCAGGGTACGCTGTACCCGGATATTATTGAAAGCGGCGGCACCAAAAACTCTAACGTCATCAAGACCCACCACAACCGCGTGGCGGGCATCCAGAACCTTATAGAAAAGGGGCTCATTATAGAGCCTCTCAAGGACCTGTATAAAGACGAAGTGCGCAAGATCGGCAAAAAGCTCGGACTTTCAGATGAGCTTGTCATGCGTCATCCGTTCCCGGGTCCCGGGCTTTCCATCAACGTGCTCTGCTCGGACGGCAGGCCGTCGGCAAAAGACAATGAAGAATACGAGCTTGCCTGCAAGGAAATTGCCGGCGCACAGCTGCCGCTGTTCAGCAGCGATACCGTAAAGGAACAGTATGCGCTGCCCGTACGTTCTGTAGGCGTACAGGGCGATTTCAGGACCTACCGCTTTCCTGCGGTGCTTTCGTTCACTCAGCTCAAGGACGGGTTCTATTCATACCCGCAGAACTGGAGCGAAACGGAGCGCACGTCATCCGCCATCACCAACGGCAGTACCTATATAAACCGCACGCTGCTCAGGCTGTACCAGCGGCCGGGCGTGCAGCTTGCCGTACAGGAAGGCTACTGTACCAAGGCGCGGCTTGACCAGCTGCGTGAAGTCGACAACATCGTGCTTACGGAGCTGCACCGCACCGGATGGTACGAAAAGATATTCCAGCATCTGACGATCGACCTGCCGTGGGCCTCCGCGGCCGACCGCGCATCGTTCGTGCTCAGGCCGGTAGTAAGCGAGGACGTCATGACGGCACGCTTTGCATGGCTGCCGCAGGATGTGCTGAATAGAATCGTCCAGCAGATAGCGGAGCTGCCGTTCGTCGATGCGCTGTACTACGACGCCACCAACAAGCCGCCCGCAACGTTCGGGTGGGAGTAAGACATAGCCCGGCATCTGCCGGGCTATGTTAGCGAGTTTGCTTTGCAAACTCGGTCCAAGCTGCGGCTACGCCGCAATTCTTTGTTAGCGAGTTTGCTTTGCAAACTCGGTCTGGGCCGCTGCGACATCTGCGTCTTATTTTTCACAAATAAAAGTTACGGCACCCTGTAAATGAATTTTTATCAAAAACGTCCGGACGGCCTCCCCACAAATGAATTTTCATCAAAAACACGCCGGGACGGCCTCCCCACAAATGAATTTTCATCAAAAACACGCCGGGACGGCTTCTGTACAAATTTTGTTCACAAAAATATTTCAGAACAACTTTCGATTAAATTTTAAGGAACATCGAAAATGGCATCTTCGACATCTGAAGTTTTTCAAAGTTCCCATCAGGACTGTTTTCGCTTCAATTTTGCTCACACCGCACGCTTCCACATCTACTGCGCCATGCCGTCCGGCACGCAGGTGCGGTGCTCGGAGTACCCCGGTTTACCAAACAACGGTTTGACAAACTGTGCTTTTTCCCCCACAATAACGTAAGGATTAAAAGAATGGAAAACACCGTATATGTTATCGGACACAAAAACCCTGACACGGATTCGGGGGTCTCTGCCTCCGCATATGCCTGCCTCCGGCAGCTGCAGGGATACACAAACTATGTGGCGGCACGCGCCGGCCATCTTTCACCGCAGACCGAGTATATTTTTACGCGCTTTAAGGTGCCGTACCCCGAATATATTCCCGACCTCATTCCTAAAACAAAATATTTCATGCACGACGGCTGCGTGACGGTACCCGACACGGCGTCGCTCTGGGCGGCCATCGGCACCATGAACAGCAAAGGCTACAAAGTGCTTCCCGTCGTGGACAAAGACGGCACCTACCGCTCGCTGCTCCACTACGATGCCTTTGCGCGCGACGTGCTCAAGATCATGAGCCCCGATAAAAAGACGGCCATCACCACAAGCATAGACCTCATACGCTCAACGCTCAACGCGCAGCCCATCATTGAAAAAAACAGCACCGACCAGTTCAAATGCTCGGTGCTCGTAGGCGCGTCAGAGCCGCATTCATTCAAGGAAATGCTTGACGCGCACAAAAGCGAGAATATCATCGTCATCGTGGGCAACCGTGAGGACATTCAGGAGACCGCGATCGACGCGGGCATCAAGCTGCTCGTGATCACATCGGGATTCGTGCTTAAAAAGGAGCTGCGCGAAAAGGCCTACGCAAAAGGCGTGTCCGTGCTCATCAGCCCCTACGCCACGTCCGCCACGGCCATGCTGATTCCCTATGCCGCGCCGGTATCGAACATGGCCGATGCCGGGGTGGAGCCGGTGCATCCTGAGGACACCGTAGCAAAAATCAGGCCGCTGCTGCAGAAGTCCGTAAGCCGCTGTCTGCCTGTCACCGACCAGAACGACAAAGTTATCGGCCTCATCTCCGAAAGCGACCTGCTGCATGACCCGAACGTCGAGGTGGTGCTGGTGGACCACAACGAGCCTTCGCAGGCCGTGGAAGGGCTTGAGCACTATAAGCTGCGCGAGGTCATCGACCATCACCGGCTCGGCAACCTTGCCACCTCATATCCCATCACGTTTATCAACAAGCCGGTGGGCGCCACGTCCACGCTCATTGCGAACATGTACCGGGAAAGCCGCATCTCCATTCCCGTTGAGATCGCAAGCATCCTGCTCTGCGGCATTCTTGCGGACACGCTGATCCTGCAGTCAACCACCACCACCGACATTGACCGTGAAACGGCAGAATACCTGTCCAACATCACGAACCTGGACATAAAGCAGCTCGGCGAAGATCTGATTGCCGCGGGAAGCCATATCGGCGGCCGCACCGCAGGCGAAGTGATCCGGCAGGATATGAAGGAGTATACGGAAGGCAAGCTCATCTATACGGTAAGCCAGATAGAGGTGGACAATCCTTCAGAGATACTCCAGCGCAAAAAGGAATTCATGGACGAGCTTGCCATCGAGCGGCGCGCGCGCAAGGCACTGTTCTGTGCTCTGCTCGTCACCGACATAACGTCGCTGAGCAGCATCCTTCTGTTCGAAGGCGACAATACGTTCGCACCGTTCCTGACATTTCCTCAGAAAGAAAAGAATGTGTATTATCTAAAGGATGTCGTATCGCGTAAAAAGCAGCTTATACCGCTGCTCACGGAGCTTGTGGGCAGATTCAATCCGTAGCGCATACGGCGGGCAGTATGTCTGCCCGCCGGGCTCCGCATCTGATCCGCAGGACATAAAAAAAGCGGAACCCCTTCCTCAGAGCTCCGCTTAAGTATAGCAGCGACTTTCGTTAGTTCAGTCAGCATGGAATAAAAGCCATCCGATGCTTTTCAGCATTCGGTCTGGACTTTTACAATGCCGGAACATACGGTCCGGCTCCGTCTTACACACAGGCTTCACAGAAAGCCTGTCAGCATCTGCAGCAGTACAAACTCAAGCGCAATACTTTGCAGAAGCTTTATACTATAATGATACCACAGTTTCCTGCGTTGTCAACGAATTTTTTTACTATTTTGATTGTTTTTGGGATACGCAGCCGCACCGTCCGCAGCACGGCCCCGGGGCAAAATGGCGGCTGACAAGACGCCATCTCAGACTGCCGCCTCCCGCCATCCGCCCGCAGACCTCAGACCCGACCTTGGTCGGGACAAAATGGTGGCTGACAAGACGCCATCTCAGACTGCCGCCCCCCGCCACCTCCTACTGTGGCTGCGCGGCAAGCCAATCGGCCACTAGCTGGTCGTACACAGCTTCTTCGCCTTTGGTATGATCTGCCATGCCGTTCATGCTGTAAGCGGTGAGCCACACGATTGTATAAGAAATCTTTTCCATATCGATAGACTTGCTGAATGTCAGCCGCGCCGTATCGGGGTCAAACGTATAGTCAGTTCCCTCCGCCGCGGGCTTTCCTTCAAGGAACACTCCGGGAACGCACCTTGAGCCGTCGTATCCGGCAAGCACATACGTGTCAGGATGGATCTGCCGCCCCTCCACATGAAACACTGCATCTTCAGGCGCCGTATAGTTCAGCAGGCTCACTTCGGTGGTGACAGGATCATAGCGCCACGATTCTGCAGGCAGCACCGCAAGGCAGTCATGGGTCGCAAGATCGTATACCGATACTTCGGTAATCTCGGAAAACACACGGACGGAAAACACCTTGCCGTCAAGATCGGCGCCGGTGTTCACATAGGGCAGCGGAACATCGCTCTTTTCCGCATCGCCGTCATTGCGGTTGCTGCGGCAGGCGGCAAGCGCAAGCACGGCGGCACAGAGCAGTAAAACACGTACTTTCATACCGTCAGTATACCAGTGATACGGAAGTTTGTCCAAGTCCCGGTCCTGCCGGGCGGCGGGGTGCGGCGCGCATCCGTCTTTTCAAGTCTACAAAAGTTAGCGTATAACAATCTTTTATAAATTCGGGATTTTTGCTCTTAACAGTACGTGATAAAGGCCTTATACTATAATGGCTTAGGAGAGAGCTTGGTGCCGTAGGCACGACAGGGATGTGCAAATCCCCATACAAAACTTGCAAAAGCAAAGTAGCTGTGTTTAGAGGAGATAGATAATGGCTAACAAAATCACCATTATTGGTGCGGGTTCGGTCGGCGCAACGATCGCATATACCCTCACCGTAAAAGGCATTGCTTCTGAAATCGTATTGATCGATATCAATGCGCAGAAAGCACTGGGAGAAGCGCTGGATATCAGACAGGGAACCCCCTTCTGCGATCCTGTCAACATTTACGCAGGCACCTACCCTGATGCCAAGGATTCCGACATTGTTATCCTTACCTCAGGAATCGCCCGCAAACCCGGGCAGACCCGTCTTGATCTTGCTCAGACGAACGTGAACATCACCAAGAGCATCATTCCCGAGATCACCAAATACGCCCCTACGGCAATCTACGTGATCGTAGCGAATCCTGTCGACATTCTGACCTACCAGTTCTACAAAACGTCGGGTCTTCCCCAGAACCAGATACTCGGCTCAGGAACCATTCTGGACACTGCCCGTCTGCGCGCCCGCATCGCTGAGTACTATCAGCTTGCGCAGCAGAACGTGCACGCCTATGTATTCGGAGAGCACGGTGACTCATCATTCGTTCCGTGGTCTCTTGCCAACATTTCCACCATTCCGATCGACAGCTATAAGATGTGCGTAAAAGATGACGACCGTCTTATTCCTCCCCTCGTACATGATGAAGTAGAGAACTATATCCGTAAATCCGGCGCAAAGATCATCGAGCGCAAAGGCGCCACCTTCTATGCGGTGGCTGTTTCCGTGGCACATATCTGCGAATGCATCACCAATGCCATGGACACCACGCTTACCGTGTCATCCATGCTTGAAGGCGAATACGGCATAAAGGACGTATGTCTGAGTACGCTGTCCGTCATCGGCAGAACAGGCATCAAAGGCCGTCTTACCGCACCGCTTACAGATGATGAGGTTGCGCAGCTGCGTAAAAGCGCGGATTGCCTTAAAGACGTTATCAAACAAATTAATTTTTAGACTCAGACATCGCACAGGCTCATATACGTATGTTCCGCATATATGCCGGAAGGCAGCCTGCGGGTGTATTGTGCACGGTGCGTAAAAATATGAGATGCTGCTTCAGGAGGAAAAAAATGGCAGAATTTAGAATTGAGCATGATTCCATGGGAGAAGTCAAAGTACCCGCAGACAAGTACTGGGGAGCGCAGACTGAGCGGAGCCATGAGAATTTTAAGATAGGCGTAGGCATAGAGACTATGCCTCGTGAAATCACGCGCGCGTTCGGCTACCTTAAAAAGGCCGCCGCGATGGCGAATAATACATTGAAGCCCGAAAAAATGACGGCTGAAAAGCTTAAGGTTATTTCCGAGGCCTGCGATCAGGTTATCAGCGGCGATCTGAACGATCACTTCCCGCTGGTCGTATGGCAGACCGGCAGCGGTACCCAGAGCAACATGAATGCGAACGAAGTCATCGCAAACCGCGCGAACGAGCTTGCAGGCAAAAAGCTGTGCCATCCCAATGACGATATCAATATGAGCCAGTCCAGCAACGACACTTTCCCCACGGCCATGCACATTGCAGCCGTCATGGAGGTTGAGGACAAGCTGTTCCCGGCCATAGACCTGCTGACCAGTACGTTCAGCCGCCTGGAAAAAGAGAACGCCGGCATCGTAAAATCAGGCAGAACCCATCTGCAGGATGCGGTACCGATCCAGTTCAGCCAGGAAATCAGCGGCTGGCGCACATCGCTGGAGCGGGACAAGGAGATGCTCATCTCTTCTCTGCCCTATCTGAAGCAGCTGGCGCTCGGCGGCACCGCCGTCGGAACCGGTCTGAACGCACCCAAAGGTTTTGACACAGAGGTTGCGCGCAGGGTATCAGAGCTTACCGGAAAGGATTTCGTCACCGCACCGAATAAATTCCACGCGCTTACGAGCAAGGACGAGATCGTCTTTGCACACGGAGCGCTCAAGGCGCTGGCCGCCGACCTGATGAAGATCGCCAACGATGTACGCTGGCTGGCTTCCGGACCGCGCGACGGCCTCGGCGAAATCCATATTCCCGAGAACGAGCCCGGCTCATCAATCATGCCCGGCAAGGTCAATCCCACTCAGTGCGAGGCTATGACCATGGTCGCCGTACAGGTTATGGGTAATGATGCTGCCGTTGCCATAGGCGCAAGCCAGGGCAACTTTGAGCTCAACGTATTCATGCCCGTCATTGCGTATAACTTCCTGCAGTCATGCCGCCTGCTGGCGGAGGTAATGGTAAGCTTCAACGACAACTGCGCCGTGGGAATCACCGCAAACAAAGAGAAGATGCACCACAACCTGCACAACTCGCTTATGCTGGTCACCGCGCTTAATCCCTATATCGGATACGAGAATGCTGCAAAGACATCCCATAAAGCATATGAAGAGAACATTTCCCTTAAGGAAGCATGCGTACAGCTCGGATTCCTTACGCCCGAAAAATTCGACGAGGTGTTTCACCCCGAGGCTATGGCCGGCGTAACGGATAAATAACGGACGTTTTTGTAATAAACCTGTTCGGAAACCTCAGTTTCCGAACAGGTCTAATTCATGGCATGTACGGAACATGTTCCACGGACTTCAGTCAGGACTTCAGTCCGTACATGCTGCTACAGAGGTTTTTACATGGATCACAGAACATATTCCTACTTTCCGGGATGCACGCTCAAGAACAAGGCTCAGGATCTTGACCGCTATGCGCGCGCATCTGCGGAGGCATTAGGATTTACACTGCAGGAAATTCCAGACTGGCAGTGCTGCGGCGGCACCTACCCGCTTGCAAAGGACGAGATCGCTACCAAGCTGTCTTCGGTACGCGCGTTGGCTGACGCGCAGAAAGCCGGGCAGGATCTCATAACGCTCTGCACGGCCTGCCACAACGTGCTTAAGCAGGTGAACAGCGACATGCAGAACGATGAGAACGTCATACGTAAGGTGAACAACTACCTTGCGCAGGACGACATCGAATATCACGGCGAGACGAAAGTCGTGCACTATCTTGAGGTGCTGCGCGACGTTGTCGGCTGGGACAATGTAAAGAAAGCGGTAAAAAAGCCGCTCACCGGCAAAAAGATCGGTGCATACTACGGCTGTCTGCTGCTGCGTCCCGGCAAGGTGATGCAGACGGACGACCCGGAAAACCCGCGGCTGCTTGAGGATTTCATCACGGCCATCGGTGCCGTACCGGTGATTTACTCACAGCGCAATGAATGCTGCGGCGCATACACCATGTTCGAGGACAAGGACATTCCACGCAGCCGCACGGAAAAAATCATCACTGATGCAGAAAGCCACGGCGCGGAGCTGCTTATCACCGCATGCCCGCTGTGCCGCTACAACCTGATCAAGAACAAAGGCGCAAGCAGCATTGACGTAGTATATTTTACGGAGCTGCTCGCACAGGCGCTTGACGTTAAGGAGGTGCGCTGATGCTGCAGAGCGAACTTGATGAAGCCAAAAAGCAGATCCTTGAGATCAGCGGCGTTAATCCCAAAAAATGCATGGTCTGCGGAAAATGCTCAGGCACCTGCCCGAACTACGATGCCATGGAATACCATCCGCATCAGTTTGTTCAGATGGTGGAGAACGGCGAAATAGAAGCCCTGCTTCAGACTAAATCGCTGTACGCCTGTCTGTCATGCTTTGCCTGCCTTGAGCGCTGCCCGCGCCAGGTTGAGCCGGTAAAGCTTATAGAAGCGGTACGTATGGTAGTGGAGCGCAAGCGCGGTACCCAGCATATGGAGCCGGAGGCGGTTCCGGCGGCGCTTGATGACGATATGCCCCAGCAGGCCATTGTCAGTGCCTTCAGGAAATACCGTAAATAAAGGAGTGGTATATGGAAAGAATCGGAGTTTTCGTGTGCCACTGCGGCACCAATATTGCAGGTACGGTTGACGTTGCAAAAGTAGCTGAAGAACTGGGAAAAGTGGACGGAGTTGTCTATTCCACCCACTACACCTATATGTGCTCATCTGCCGGACAGCAGATGATCGAAGATCATATCAAGAACGACAAGCTCACCGGAGTGGTACTCTGCTCCTGCTCCCCCCGTATGCATGAAAAAACATTCCGTGCATGCGCAGAGCGCGCGGGCCTGAACCCGTTCAAAGTGGAAGTGGCGAATATCCGTGAGCAGGTCTCATGGGTAACCAAGGACATGCCCACCGCAACCGAAAAGGCTGTGGCGCTCGGCAAAGCCGCCATCGCCAAATCAATTCTTGACACGCCGCTCACCGCCGGCGAGACGCCCATGACCAAGCGTGCGCTTGTTATCGGAGGCGGCATCGCAGGTATTACCGCGGCGCTTGATATTGCGGACGCAGGCTTTCAGGTCGATATCGTAGAAAAGAAACCTACGGTCGGCGGCAAGATGGCCCAGCTGGACAAAACGTTCCCCACGCTGGACTGCGCCTCCTGTATCGTTACGCCGAAAATGACCGAAGTGTCGCAGAACCCTAACGTCAGAATCCTGTCATACAGCGAAGTTGTTGACGTAAAGGGCTATGTAGGCAATTTTGACGTAAAGATCAAACGCAAGGCACGGTATGTTGACGAAACAAAGTGCACCGGCTGCGGCCTGTGTACTGAAAAGTGCCCGATGAAGAAAGTTCCGAACGACTTCAATCTGGGACTGAACAACCAGACCGCGGTCTATATTCCCTTTGCGCAGGCTGTGCCTAAGGTGGCGACCATCGACGCCTCATACTGTCTGCATATTCAGGCTGCGGCGAAAGGCAAGGAAGCATGCGGTCTGTGCTCCAAGGTCTGCGGCGTAGGTGCGATCGACTATAATGCCACGGACAAGGTTATCGAAGAAAAGTACGGCGCCATTGTGGTGGCAACCGGCTACAATCCCATAAATCTGGATAAATTCGATGAATTCGCCTATTCACAGAGCAAGGATGTGGTTTCCTCTCTGGAATTCGAGCGTCTGTGCAATGCGGCAGGCCCCACAAACGGCGTGCTGCTGCGCCCGAGCGACGGCAAGCCGCCCAAGACCATTGTATTCGTACAGTGCGTAGGCTCACGCTGCTCAGCCGATGCCTCAAAGGGCCATGAGTACTGCTCAAAGGTGTGCTGTATGTACACTGCGAAGCATGCCATCCTGACCCGCGACCACTACCCCGACACCACCTGCTACGTATTCTACATTGACGTACGCGCGCCGGGCAAAAACTTTGACGAATTCTACCGCCGTGCCGTAGAGCAGTACGGCGTCCACTACATCAAAGGTATGGTCGGAAAAGTGACTCCGCTTGCGGACGGCACGCTCGACGTACAGGGTTCCGACCTGATTCTGGACCGGCAGGTGCATATTAAAGCCGACATGGTGGTGCTCGCCGCCTCCATCGAAGCGGACAAATCTGCCCGCCCGCTGGCAACCATGCTCACCACGTCCATGGACAACAACGACTTCTTCCTTGAGGCCCACGCAAAGCTGCGCCCGGTGGAAAGCCCCACCGCAGGCATCTTCCTTGCAGGCTGCTGTCAGGGACCGAAGGATATTCCCGAAACGGTCGCCCAGTCATCCGGCGCCGCGGCAAAGGCCATCTGCCTGCTCGTAAAGGACAAGCTCAAGAACGACCCGTGCACCGCGCATCCTGATGAAAACATGTGTAACGGCTGCGGCCAGTGTGAGAATGTCTGTCCGTACGGCGCCATCTCATATGTAGAAAAGGACTTCCGCGGTCCCAACCGCACCACCATCACACGGCGTGTCTCACAGGTGAACACCGCCATGTGCCACGGCTGCGGTGCCTGTACCGTTGCCTGCCCGTCGGGTGCAATGGACCTGAACGGATTCAGCAACAAACAAATCATGGCGGAGGTTGATGCAATCCTGTAGCGGTTGCAGAGAAGGCTTTATGGAAACGACAAATAAAACATGGAAACCCAAGATTGTGGCTTTCTGCTGCAACTGGTGCTCATATGCAGGTGCCGATCTGGCCGGAAACAACCGTCTTGATTATCCTGCGGACGTAAAGATCATCCGTATTCCCTGCTCCTGCCGGCTCAACCCGCTGTTCATTCTGCGGGCGTTCCAGCGCGGCGCGGACGGAGTTATTCTGTGCGGCTGCCATCCGGGCGACTGCCACTACACGAGCGGCAATTATTTTGCCCGGCGGCGCATGACGCTGCTGTTCTCCATGCTCAGCTTCCTGGGCATAGAAAAGGGACGTACCCGCGTGGAATGGTGCTCTGCCGCAGAAGGCGTGCGCTTTGCAGGTATCATGAATGACTTTGTAAAGAAAATCACCGAGCTTGGTGAGAACAAGCGTCTGGAGGACTTACGATGCAAGACGGCAAAATAACGGAACAGCTTATAGCACGCGCGAAAGCTCTGCTTGCAGATGGTACAGTACAGCGCGTCATAGGATGGAAGAAAGGTCTGTTCGACTATGACCTGACTCCGGGACTTTTCACGGATCAGGCAGACCTTGAGAAAAACTTTGTATATAACGAATGGAGTGCCGCGAACCTTTCCAAATATCTGGTAAAGCTTACCCGCGACATTGAGATTAAAAAGAGCACGACCCGCACCGGCAATGCCATGGCAAAGCAGCGTGATCCGGCGGCTCAGGACAAACCGATTCCTCAGGAAAAGGTGCTTGTGTTCCTGAAACCCTGCGACACCTACAGCTTTACCGAGCTGCTGAAGGAGCACCGCATCACGCGTGACGACGTGTATGTGATCGGCGTTCCCTGCGACGGCATGAAAGATCCTGAAAAGAAGGAGCTCTCCGAACGGTGTACCGTGTGCAAGAGCAAAAAGCACATCACCTATGATGAGCTGATCGGCGAAGAAGGCGACGTGCAGGATTCCGCACGGTTCGACCAGGTGGCGAAGCTTGAGGCCATGACTCCCGACGAACGTTTTGAGTTCTGGAGAAACGAGCTGTCACGCTGTATCAGGTGTAACGCCTGCCGCGACGTGTGCCCGGCCTGTACCTGCGAAAAGTGTGTGTTCGACAATCCCGGACTGTACACGAACAACAAGGTCGCTGCCACCAGCTTTGAAGAAAACCTGTACCACATCATCCGCGCATGGCATGTGGCAGGACGCTGTACGGACTGCGGCGAATGTTCACGGGTATGCCCGCAGAACATCCCGCTGCATCTGCTCAACCGCAAATTCATCAAAGATATCAATGAGCTGTACGGACCGTATACCGCAGGTTCCGACATGGAGACAAAGCCGCCGATGCTCACCTATAACACCGACGACGCGGAGCCCGGCATTGTATATGAACGGGACACAGCTGACAACGGAGGTAATGCGTAATGCTTTCACTGTCCGCAGATAAAATCGACGTATTTTTTGAAAAACTTGCAGGTCTTATGGACCTGTACCTGCCTGTCGACACCGTTGACGGCAAGGCAGACTTTAAGAAATGGGAAAAAGGCGTAAAGCTCAGCGGCGCGCTCAAAACCACACGCTCTGCAAAAGACTTTTTCTTTCCTAAAACCGAAACGCTCGTAAACATGAAGCGTGAGGGCCAGAAAGTCACGATAGAAGATCCGCGTAAAGAGCTGCAGGATTTCGCCGTATTCGGCGTGCGCGCCTGCGATGCGGCAAGCTTTGCGCTCATCGACAACGTGTATCTGCATATGACGCCCGTCGACACCTACTATAAGAACAGGCGTGAGCACGGCATCGTCATAACGCTTGCCTGTACCGCGCCCGCGCAGACCTGCTTCTGCAAGGCCTACGGCATTGACGCGGCGGAGCCTGCCGGCGACGTTTCCTGCTGGCTTACGGACGGCAGCTACTGGTTCAAGGCGAACACTGACAAAGGTACCCGGCTGCTCGACTCCGTAAAGGAGCTGCTTGCCGAAGGCGCGGACAGTGCCGTAAAAACGGCGCAGCAGAAGATCCGCGACACCGTGTCAAAACTGCCGCTCGCAAACCTTGATCTGTCCAAGTTCAAGGGCAAGGACATGCTCAAAATATTCAACTCTCCCATATGGGACAGCCTGTCCTCAACATGTCTGGGCTGCGGCACCTGTACCTACATCTGCCCCACCTGCATGTGCTTTGACGTACGTGACTTCCAGACAACCGACGGCTACCGGCAGTTCCGCTGCTGGGACAGCTGCATGTACTCGGACTTCACTCAGATGGCGGCGGCGAATCCGCGTCTTACACAGAAAGAGCGGTTCCGCCAGCGCTTTATGCACAAGCTTGTGTACTACCCCATGGCTCACGGAGATACGTTCTCCTGCGTAGGATGCGGACGGTGCCTTGAGAGCTGCCCCATCCACATGAACATTGTTAAAGTCATTAAGGCATACAACGAGGAGCCGCAAGGAGGAAATGCATAATGGAAAGAGATTCTTTCATTCCCTACGTCGGTAAAATCATCGATATCAGGGACGAAACTCCGGACGTAAAATCGTTCAGAGTAGTAGGAACTGACGGAAAAAAACTGTTCAAGCACATTCCGGGACAGTGCGCCATGCTCATTGTACCCGGCGTCGGCGAATCCATGATTTCCATTACCTCATCCCCTACGGTGGAAGAGTATCAGGAATTCTCTATTAAAAAGTGCGGATGCGTGACCAGCTGGCTGCACAGCGCGGAGCCCGGACAGGAAATAGCGATCCGCGGCCCCATCGGCAACGGTTTTCCGGTAGACACCGTGTTCAAAGGCAAGGACATCCTTGTCATTGCGGGCGGTATCGGCATAGCTCCGGTGCACTCAGTAGTTGACTACATGATGGCGCACCGCTCCGACTACGGCAGAATTCAGGTTATCTACGGTTCCAGATCAAAGCAGGATCTGGTGAAGCTTGATCAGATCCAGAACGAATGGACGGCCTCGCCGAACACGAGCATCAACCTGACCATAGATAATCCCCAGCCCGACTGGGACGGCCACGTAGGATTCGTGCCTCCGTACGTAACGGAGCTGAACCCCGATCCGAGCATGACCGTCATTATGTGCGGACCGCCGATTCTGATTCACCTGTCTCTTGACGCCCTTAAAAAGCTGGGCTTCAAGGACACGCAGGTATTCACTACGATGGAAATGCGCATGAAGTGCGGCATCGGAAAGTGCGGCAGATGTAACATCGGCGATAAATTCGTCTGTAAGGACGGGCCGGTGTTCAGCTTTGACCAGCTGGGAGAGCTGCCTCCGGAGTACTAACATAAGGACTGCTTCGCAGGCCTTATGCAGCAGTATCTGCGCAAAACGCAGAAACTGCTGCAGGACGGCGCCGGTTATGCAGGCTGAGCCTGCGGCCGCGTGCCGCCGCTATTACCGCTCACGCGGAGTTTCGCGGAGTTTATTAAGGAGTTAAATGATGAGTGAACAGAAAACAGCGACAATATACCTGTTCGGAAAAAAATATGAAGTACCGGCCGAGCTTACGATCATGACCGCAATGGAGTATGCCGGATACCAGCTCAAGCGCGGCTGCGGCTGCCGCAACGGATTCTGCGGCGCCTGCGCCACCATATACCGCATCAAAGGACAGAACCAGCTCCAGACCTGTCTTGCCTGCCAGAAAAAGGTCGAAGACAACATGTACATCGCTACACTGCCCTTCTTCCCGCTCGTAAAGCAGGTGTACGACATCAACACCGTAAAGCCTGAGCAGCAGGTCATGATGCAGCTGTACCCGGAAATCTATTCCTGTATCGGCTGCAACGCCTGTACCAGAGCCTGTCCGCAGAGCCTGAACACCATGCAGTACATCGCCTATGCGCAGCGCGGCGACTTCAAGGCCTGTGCAGACGCTTCATTTGACTGCGTTATGTGTGGCATCTGCTCATCACGCTGTCCTGCCGGCATCAGCCATCCGCAGGTGGCAGAGCTTGCCCGCCGTCTGAACGGAAAATACCTGCAGCCGCAGTCACAGCATCTGCTTGACCGCGTGCAGGAGATTCAGGAAGGCAAATGCGAGGAGCTTATCCAGAAGCTTATGAACAAGCCGCTTGCAGAAATCAAAGAGCTGTATAACGCACGTGATATAGAGAAATAGGAGACGCACTATGTACGGAAATAAATTAGACGATCTGGCAAAAATTGTTGCCGCTAAACGGGATGAAAACATTGCATTCGAGCACGCGCGCCTTACCGCAGAGGAAAAGGACGAGCTGCTGAAAAAATACCACCCTGACCGCATTGCCGCCCAGTTCACCGAGCTTAAGATCGGACCGAACAAAGGCCAGAAAGCGCCGCTCGAGCTGGCAGCGCTGCTGCAGGCAAAGCCCCGGCTTGAGCCTGATCAGATCGATCTGAGCCGCACAGACTACAGTGCGGACGTGCTCGTAATCGGCGGCGGCGGCGCAGGCACCTCAGCCGCGATCGAAGCCAGCAACGCAGGCGCAAAAGTACTGCTGGTTACCAAGCTCCGCGTAGGAGATGCGAACACCATGATGGCTGAAGGCGGTATTCAGGCTGCCGACAAGCCCAACGATTCTCCGGCCCAGCACTTCCTTGACGCATTCGGCGGCGGCCACTTTGACGGCAAAAAAGAGCTTGTCTACACGCTCGTAACAAAGGCTCCCGAAACCATCAAATGGCTCAACGACCTCGGCGTAGAATTCGATAAAGAAGAGGACGGTACCATGGTGACCACCCACGGCGGCGGAACAAGCCGCAAGCGTATGCACGCATGCAAGGACTATTCCGGCGCAGAAATCATGCGTACGCTCAGGGACGAAGTGCTCAACCGCACCGACAGCATCACCGTGGTTGACTTCACCTCCGCCATCGAGATCATCAAAGACGGCAACGGCAACGCAGCCGGCGCCGTGCTCATGAACATGGAGACCGGAGAAATCTACATAGCCCGCGCAAAGGTAGTGGTCATCGCCACAGGCGGCGCAGGACGTATGCACTATCAGGGATTCCCCACATCCAACCACTACGGTGCAACCGCAGACGGTCTGGTGCTGGCATACCGTGCAGGCGCAAAGCTTATGTATCAGGACTCACTGCAGTATCATCCTACCGGCGCAGCCTATCCTTCACAGATTCTGGGCAAGCTCGTAACCGAAAAAGTACGCTCGCTCGGCGCCAAGCTTATCAACGCAAAGGGTGAAGTCTACATCCACCCGCTTGAAACCCGCGACGTAAACGCCTCCGGCATCATCCGTGAGTGCCGCAACGGAAACGGCATCGACACCGGCATCAACGGCCAGGCGGTCTGGCTTGACACCCCCATGATTGAAAAAATCCATGGAGAGGGTACCATCCTCAAGCGCATTCCCGCCATGTACAATATGTTCATCAAATACGGCATCGACATCCGCACGGATCCGATTCTTGTCTATCCCACCCTGCACTACCAGAACGGCGGCGTTGAGATCGACAAAGACTGCCGCACCGACGTCCCCAACCTGCTGGTAGCCGGAGAGGCAAGTGGCGGCGTGCACGGTACGAACCGTCTTATGGGCAACTCTCTGCTCGACGTAGTAGTATTCGGACGCATTGCCGGTATCACCGCGGGCAAAGCATTCAAGGACGTAAAGAGCAGCGGCGATCTGACGCTGAAGCATGTAACAGAATTTGAGAAAGAGCGCAGCGCGGCCGGTATTACCGACAATGAGATTTCTCCCATGCTGCTGCCGCACTACACCCATGGCAATCCAGAGTTTGAAAAGGCTATTCCGGGGGCCAGCAAATGACATTGTTCGCAGGAATACTTTCCATCAAAGCTGTTACTTTCCTGATGTTCTCAGTATTCTCCATCATGGCCATCGGCTATGCGCTCGGCCGCATTGAAATCAAAGGCATAAGTCTCGGAACGGCGGGTGTGTTCATCATCGCGCTGCTCTACGGCTGCTTTTTCTACAAAACGCTGGATAAGCAGCTTACTGTAAAGAGCGTGTCATTCACCGTGAATGCGCTCAAAGTAGTGGAGAATCTGGGGCTCGTGCTGTTCGTATCAGCGGTCGGCTTTATCGCCGGTCCCAAATTTCTGGGCAACCTGAAGAAAAACTTCAAAAGCTACGTACTGCTCGGTCTGGTCATAATCCTGTCGGGAGGCCTGATCTGCGCGGCATGTATCCTTATAGAGCGCGTCATCGATCCGGGGCTGTCACCCGATGAAATAACGGCCATGCTCGTGGGTATTTTCTCAGGATCGCTTACCTCAACCCCCGCGTTCAGCGCCTCAAAAGAGGCCGTGGGCTCAGCACAGCTGGAGTCAATCGTTTCCGTGGGCTACGGCATTGCATACCTGTACGGCGTTATCGGCGTCGTACTCTTCGTGCAGATCGTACCCAAGCTGCTCAATGCTGACATGGAGGTGGAGCGGCAGAAGATCATCACCGCGGAAACCGGAGAAGAGCGCAGGACAACAGGAGCAACGATCGACATCGATCCGTTCGGCTTCTTTATCTTCGCGCTGGCGGTAGCGCTCGGCATCTTCGTAGGCTGCTTCAAGTACCATAACTTCTCGCTCACCATGACGGGCGGCTGTCTTATCATGAGCCTGCTGTTCGGTCATTTCCGCCACATCGGCGCGATCAGCAGCATTCCCAAGACGGAAACGCTCAAAATCTGCCGTGAGCTTGGTCTGGCACTGTTCCTGCTCGGAGCCGGTATTTCCGGCGGAGCGAATTTCGTCAAGTACTTTAAGGCCATGTACTTTGTGTACGGCATCCTCATAACGACGGTGCCGCTCATCGCAGGGTACCTGTTCGCACGCTACGTACTCAAGCTGTGCCTGCTCAACAACCTGGGCTCCATCACCGGCGGCATGACATCAACGCCGGCGCTCGGAACGCTCATCCATGTAGCGGGTACGGAAGACGCCGCGGCCGCCTATGCCGCGACCTATCCGGTAGCGCTTATCGCGGTTGTAATAGTTTCGCAGCTGCTGATTATTATCTTCTAACGGATTTTCAAAGCTGTCTCTGAAAGCTTCGGCTTTCAGAGACACTCTGAAGGGGAGTTTACAGTTTATGGAAATAAAAATCTGTACCGGCAGTTCCTGCCACGTAAAAGGCAGCAGCATCATACTTGATCTGCTGAAGGCAGCTATAAAGGAGCACGGTCTGGAGGACAAAGTTCAGCTGTCAGGCACCGTCTGTATCGGACAGTGTAAATCTGACGGCGTGAACCTTGAGATTGACGGTACGCCGGTTACCGGCGTAACTGAAAAAGGCTTTGCTGAATTCTTCAACGAAAAAGTGCTGAAAGTATTGAAGGCATAGTGCACGTATGTAAACGTGTACCGGCTCCGGCGGATATCCGCCGGAGCTTTTTTTTTGCGGCCGGAGCGCGTTTTTATTGCATTTTAATG
>CACZQF010000105.1 GCA_902783245.1 uncultured Spirochaetaceae bacterium
GGGATTTCCGTTCGGTACTACAACCTAGACTGCAAGAATAAACGGTTGTATTAAGGGCTTCCTCGAAAACGGCATCTTCGATATTGTCATCTTCCGGTGTGTAAAGTTTTTTGAGATGTCCTTAATAGAGTATCTTTAGAGCAGACAATTCAGATTCTATTGGCTCTGTTCCTGCTCCAGCTCAATACGGATGCGTTCTGCAAGTTCGTGAAGCGCGGCGGCCGTGGTGCAGGCTGCCAGTCCCAGGTCGGGGACTGCGCCGCCCGCGCATGAAGCGGCCCAGTAGCGTACGTCGTCCGCCTGCAGGTCGTGGCTCTGGGCACGGGACGAAGCGGGCGCAAGCCGGGACTGCGTAGAAAGCGATGACTGGGCGTCAGAAAGCAGAAGCTGCTCAAGCGCAGCCAGCGTATCTTTTTTTGCGTTGTATGCAGTGGCGGTGACGGCGGGCGCGATGAGCGCATGCTCCGCCGGTGAGCCTTCCTGTGCAGGAAAGCGTGACGCGTCAAAATACTTAATGTGCAGCAGGCTTTTGGTGCGGTGCTCTGAAAGCGTCATGAACAGTACGCCGGGGCGCCGGTCTTTAATAAAGGTGTTTACGTCGCGCTCAGTGGCCTTATACCATTTAGGATGGATGAGTCTGTCCTGCTGCCACTGCCTGAGTTTCTGGATAACGGGCGCAAGCGCGGTGATACGCGCATCGGCGGTGCCTGTGCCGCCGGCCGCGCCGTCGGAAAGACGGGCAATAAGATTACGATATTTTGCAGAACCGTACATGGATTCGTAGAGTACGCTTACAAGGCCGAGCAGCGTTCTGTCGTCAGCGCCTGCGCAGAACAGCGGCGTGTCGATGGACGGCTGTATGGACTGCAGGTAGGATTCCAGCTCCTGCAGCGTCGCGGGAATTTCTGCATTAACCTCTTTGCGCAGCGTGCGGTAGTAGGCAAGCTCAAAATGATCTAAAAGCAGAGGTACGGTGTACCGTGCTCCGTCCTGTCTGACTGCGGCACCTGCAGCGCGCAGCGGTGTGGGAAGCAGGCTGTAGATTCTGTCCTCAGGGATTACGGCTGCTGCGGCGGTAGTCGCGAGCGGCGCGCCCTGCCACGTGATAAGCAGGTCATGAGATGCGGCCGTCCTGCGGGTCAGCTCTTTTTCGGGGTTCAATATGTCCGCTTTGATCTTTTTAGGAATTGTTTTTTGCAGCAGTACGGTCACCTCGGAGATTACGGCCTCGGGTACCTGATAAAAGGCTACGGAAAGCACCGAAGCGCGCCAGACTGCCGCCGCTATGCCGGCTGCTGCGGCAAATACAACGGCAGAGCCTGCCGCAGCGGCAATTATGCGGTTGCGTCGTACTGAAAGCAGGCTGCGCACGCGGGTAATGGCTGCGCGCAGCTTTTCTGCCGGCAGCTGCAGGCAGAAAGCCGTACGCCGTGCCGCGCTGTGCCGCGCTGCATTGTGCGCTGTCCGCGGGGATGCGGACGGATTGTTCCGACGCTTTTTACTGCTCATGCGGCGCTACTCCGTCGTGCCGATGGCGCATTTTTCTGAAAGCAGCCCCGTCTTGTCTATGGGCTTAAAATGCTCGGCTTTGCCTGCGCTGCCGGAAAGGTCGATCCAGTGGCTGACAAGTTCTTTTGCGGCATGCTCCGCGCCGATCATCAGATCCATATATTCCGTCTTGGGATTTGCCTGCAGCAGCTCGTTGATCTTGTTGCGGCAGGCCAGAAATACGTCGGTGACTACGTTCACTTTGTTGATGCCCGCCTCAACGGCCTTCAGAATGTTTTCATCGCCGCTTCCGCTGCCGCCGTGCAGTGCGATCGGCATGCCGCCGACGGCTGCTTTAATTTCTTTTATGCGCTCAAAGTTGATGTGCGGTATGAATCCTTTGGGATATTCTCCGTGTGCGGTGCCTACGGCCACGGCAAGGCAGTCTACGCCGGTTTCTTTGACGAACCGCGCGGCGTCCTCGGGTTTGGTGTACAGGGACTCGTCTTTTTCGTCTCCGTTCGCGGCCATGCCCACATGGCCGAGCTCTCCTTCAATGCCCATGTCGAACTGATGGCACAGTTCTGCAAGGTGTCTGGTCCGGGCGATATTTTCCTCGAACGAAAGCAGCGAGCCGTCGAACATCAGGGAGTTGAAGCCGTTGCGGAACGCGTACATAATGCGCTCCTCCTGATTGCCGTGGTCAAGACAGGTGGCTATGGGCACCGGGCTGTATTCCGCGAGCGTTTTTATCATGGGAATCAGCAGCTCCGCCTTTGCATGGCGGCGCATCATGTTCTGGCCGAGCAGGAAAATAACCGGCGCTTTTTTCTCCGTGGCTGCCGATACAATGCCCCGGGCCGTTTCCATATTGATGGCGCTGGTGGCCACTACGGCATAGTGATGCCTTGCGGCGTCAGTAAGAATCGTTTTTAAGCTGCTGTACATATTGGTGCCTCCGTTTTTGCACGATTTATACAAATAAATGAATTATTGTCAGATAACGGCCTCCGGCGGATGCTGGTACGCAGCACCGCGGAGGCAGAAACGCTCCGTCCGGTACCGGTCAGCGGGGCTCCGCTCCCGGCTTGTAGCGCGTCTGCTCTATATAGCGCAGGCGGAACAGCACGTCCTTCTTTGCCATTTCCGTGGCCGTGGTAATATAGAGCGTGGTGATCATGCCCATCTGCGCAAGCCGTGAGAACGAATGGTCATCGTTATAGAACACGTGGCGGGCCGGAGTGACGATCACCGCGTCCGCAAGCTCCGCCAGCGGCGAGTCACTGTAGCTGGATATGGCGATGATAAAGGATCCTTTTTCCTTCAGGATGCGGGCGGTCTCCAGAATCTCCTTTGTTTCGCCCGAGCAGGAGATTGCGATGAGTATGTCGCAGCCTGACAGCGTGTGCGAAAGCGCATTGATGGAATAGGGATCGGTATAAGAGGTGCTCCGCTTGCCGAGCCGCTGGAATTCCTGCGCGCAGTATTTTGCTATGATCGCGCTGCCGCCTACACCGATGATATCGATGGTGTTTCCGTTGGCAAGCCGCTTGGCGCTCAGCGAAATTGCGGCGGGATCGGTCTGCGAATGGGAGATTTCCATAACTTTGATGGCCTGTGTAAAGAATTTACGGAATATGCTTTCCGGAGGATCATCCCAGTGAGCGGGCGAAAAAGAGTCCTTCATGTTGAGGGTTCCGCTGACCAGGGCCATCTTGAATTCCTTGAGTCCGCTGAATCCGATGTCCTTGCAGAACCGTACGACGCAGGCCTTGCTTACGCCGCTGCCTTCGGAGATACTGGCGATCGTGGTGTCCAGAATATCCTCTTCGTTGGACATCAGATAGTCAGCCACTTTCTTTTCCTGCTGTGCCAGAGAATCGTAGTACTGCTCTATGTGCATCTGAAACCGGGTCAAACGCAGATTATTGTCCATAGGCTCATCCTATTCCGTCATGATAATGCGGTTACCTCATTAAAAACTGAATCTTTTTGAGGTTCTCTGTGAAAAAAGTTTCACATTTATAGACAAATTATAGCTTGACATGGGGTATAATGCAAGAATTTTTGAAAATATTTTCATTCTTTTGTTGACAACTTACGTATTTGAGGTGATTATATATATAAGCTTAAATATGAACGTTCGAGGTTCATAAGCAGGCTGCCGTAAACTGCCGGTACAGGCGGTTTTGAGAAGCCCGATCAGGAAGAAGTTCCGGCAATCCCCTGTCTGCCGGCTTTTTCATACGGGCGTCTTGAAGAATACGTACATGGCTTCCCCGGAAAGCATAAGGCCTTCCGAGGTTCCCTATATACACAGGTTTCGATTTGATTATGGAGGAAAAGAGAATGAAACGCTATGTAACTGTTGCAGCAGGTCTGTTGATGGGTGCCGCACTTGCTTTTGCGGGCGGATCGAAGGATAAGGGCAAGGCTGCCGCCGCGCCTGAAAAAGAACCTTCGCATGAAGAGCTGGTTGCTGCTGCTCAGAAAGAAGGTTCGCTGACGATTTATACTCATTCAAGCCGCACGGCAAAGGCAGCCGCCATTTTCCAGGAAAAGTACGGCATTAAGGTTGACGTTACCCAGCTGAAGGACAGCGAGATGATAGAGAAGGTGTCGAAGGAAGCCGCCGCCGATCTTGATGCCGCTGATATTATTTTCTGTCAGGACGGAAGCCGTGTATATCCCGAGCTGATCCTGACCGGATATGTGCAGAAGTATATCCCTGCGTCCGCCAAGGGCCATATAATCGACTCAATGTATGAGGATCCGCTGGTGTGGGAAATTATGCCCAAGCTGTTCCTGTACAACAATGAAAAAGAGCCGCTTCAGGTGACCAATATCTGGCAGTTCACTGAGCCTGAGTTCAAGGGCCGCCTGCAGTTCAAGGATGCGTTCTCCGAAGGCGTGAACATGAACTTCTTCACCATGATTACGCGCGACGACTGGGCAAAAAAGATTGCCGCAGCCTACAAGGAACTGTATGGTAAGGAGCTTACCCTTACTACCAAGAACGCGGGCTACGAATGGATTAAGGCGCTGTTTAAGAACGGCGTAGTGCTGGGCAAGAGCGACACGACCGTTGCCGAGAACGTAGGCGCAAAAGGCCAGGCAAAGCAGCTGTACGCGCTGATCACCTCGAACAAAATGCGCACCGCCAAGGCAAAGAACCTGGCGCTTCAGATCGCCTATGAAATGAAGCCGTTCGCAGGCTTTATGTATCCGGCATATACGTTCATCACCAAGAATGCAAAGAGCCCCAACGCCGCCAAGCTGTACATGGAATTCTCCATGACCGCTGAAGGCTGGGAGCCGTTCAACACCATGGGTGATTATTCTGCCGTTGACACCATTAAGAACAATAAAGAGGATAAGTACACGCTTGAGGACTGGGCAAAGATCGTCGTATTCGAAGATCCTGTCTGGTGCTCCGAGGCACGGTCTGACGTTGAAGAGTTTATGAGCTCCCTTATGTAAGCTTCTGCATGCGGGAACCGGACTGCATTTGCAGTCCGGTTCCCGCATGCCTGTTGTTTCCGGTTCGACAAAAGGGCGATGCCATGAATGCAGGTGTATATAAGATAAAGAGATTTATTAGAAAACCGCACAATATCATTCTGGTGCTGCTGTGCGTTTTTCTAGCATATCTTACGTTGCTGCCGCTGCTTTCGATGATCAAGGATACGTTCACGGTGCACGTAGCGGAATC
Organism: uncultured Spirochaetaceae bacterium; assembly: GCA_902783245.1. Taxonomy (GTDB): domain Bacteria; phylum Spirochaetota; class Spirochaetia; order Treponematales; family Treponemataceae; genus Treponema_D. Next base: position 5,201 of record CACZQF010000105.1, read on the forward strand.
GATGCGGCTAAAACAGTCTCCGGGCACGTTTACGCTGGCCCACTGGCAGAAGATTCTGTGCGACAAAGGCAGCCTTTCGATTTTTTATAAGCCGTTCATCAATTCTCTCGTTACAAGCCTGGGCGCCTGCGCGGTTGCGCTGCTTTTCGGCGGTACGTTTGCATGGCTTGTAACCAGATCAAACATGCGCTGGAAGAAAACGCTTTCCGCGCTGTTTATATTCCCGTATATCATGCCGTCATGGACGCTCGCGCTTGCATGGTACAATATTTTTAAGAACACGGTGGTCGGCGGTATTCCCGGCATGTTTATGGCCATAACACATCTGGAGCCGCCGAGCTGGTTCGCCTACGGCGCATTCCCGATCGCGCTCGTGACGGGCCTGCACTATTCGCCGTTCGCCTATATTATGATAGGCGGCATCCTGCGCAATATGGATGCAAATCTTGAGGAGGCCGCGCTGATGCTTGCAAGCACACGCCGCCGCATTCTGTTTAAGATAACCATACCGATGGTTCTTCCTGCCATCCTGTCTACGTTCCTGCTCGTGTTTTCGTCCGCCATGAGCTCCTTTGCGGTGCCTACGTTCTTAGGTCTGCCGGTGCGGTATCAGGTGCTCACCACGCAGCTGTTCCGTACGCTGAACGGCCTTAACCCGGGACAGGGCTATGCCATTGCGTTCATCATGATTTTTCTGGGCGTGTCGATACTGGCGTTTAACCAGCGGCTGACCGGTGTACGTAAGAACTATACGACGGTTACCGGCAAGAGCAGCAACATTGCGCTCGTGAATCTGAAGAAAATCCGTATGCCGGTGTCGGTCATCACGCTTGTGGTGGTGGTCTGCATGTCTGTGCTGCCGCTTATCAGCTTTGCGCTTGAGTCCATTATCCTGCTGCCCGGCGATTATTCCATCAAGAATTTTACGCTGCAGTTCTGGATCGGTACTGCGGAGCAGAACAGCATTGCCAACAGCGAGCCCGGCCTGCTGCGTAATCCCGCGCTGTGGATAGCGCTGTGGAACAGCATCAAGCTGTCGGTCATCTGCGCATGTACCGCCGGTTCAATCGGCTTTTTGGCGGGCTATGCGATCGTGCGCGGCAGGGGTACCAAGCTTGCCACGATTGTGGATAATCTGACGTTCTTTCCGTACCTTATGCCGTCCATGGCGTTCAGCGCCATCTACCTGTCCATGTTCAGCGTCAGGCACGGCATCATGCCGTCGCTGTACGGATCGTTTGCACTGCTGGTGCTTATCGGCACGGTAAAGTATCTGCCGTTTGCAAGCCGCAGCGGTATCAATGCCATGATGCAGCTTTCCAACCAGATAGAGGAAGCGGGAGAGATGATCGGCATCCGGTGGTTTAAGCGCCTGTTCCGGCTGGTGATCCCTATTCAGAAGAGCAGTTTTATCTCCGGCTACCTGCTGCCGTTCATCAGCTGTATGCGTGAGCTTTCTTTGTTCGTGCTGCTGGTGACTCCGGCGAACCGCGTGCTTACCACGCTGCTGTTCTACTATAATGAAAAAGGCTGGAATCAGTATTCCAACGGTATCAATCTGCTGATTGTAATTATCGTTCTGCTTATAAACTGGGGCGTAAACAAAGGAACCGGTGCGTCTATCGACAAAGGAATCGGAGGTTGATATGCCAAAAATTGAGTTACGGAACCTTACCAAAAAATTTGATTCGACGTTCACCGCCGTCGATAACTTGTCTATTACGATAGAGGACGGCGATTTTATTACATTGCTCGGGCCTTCCGGCTGCGGCAAGACTACTACGCTGCGGCAGATTGCGGGGCTGGAAACTCCGACAACCGGAGAGATTGTCATAGACGGAAAGACGGTGTTTTCTTCCGACAAGTTCATAGATATTTCACCGGCGGAGCGCCAGATGGGATTCCTGTTCCAGAACTATGCGCTGTGGCCGCATATGACGGTGTATCAGAATATTGCGTTCGGACTGGAAAACCTTAAGTGGAACCGTACGGATATCGACAAGCGCGTAAAGGAACTGCTGAAGCTGCTGCGCATCGAAGAATTTCCGGACCGGTATCCGGCGGAGCTTTCCGGCGGCCAGCAGCAGCGTGTGGCCATTGCGCGTACGCTTGCCACGAATCCGCGCATTCTGCTTATGGATGAGCCGTTGTCCAATCTTGACGCAAAGCTGCGCATGGAAATGCGGGCGGAGCTCAAGCGGCTGCATCATGAGACGGGCGCTACGTTCGTGTATGTGACCCATGACCAGCTTGAGGCCATGACGCTGGCCACTAAGATCTGCCTTCTGAACAAAGGCGTGCTGCAGCAGTATGCGCCGCCGCTTGAAGTATATGCACGTCCGTCGAACACGTTTGCCGCGGACTTTGTGGGTAATCCTACGATCAATATGATGGCCGCGGTGGTGACGGCAGTGCAGGGAAATGTGCTGTCGCTGCGGGCAAAGAACATTGACTTTACGTTTGATGCCGGTTCCGCGTCGCTGCGGGTGCAGCAGGGTGATTCTGTTACTGTGGGTATCCGCCCGGAATATATTTCTGTTAAGGAAAACGGTCTGCCGGTAACGGTACAGTCATCCCTGCCGGGCGGCATGGAAACGGTGATGAAGGTACGTACAGACAGCGGCCTTGAATTTACTTCGGTATTGTTCGGGCTGAAGGATTATCCGGTCGGAGCTCCGCTTCATATCGAGTTCCCCACGGATCAATGTATATTATTTGATAAGGCCGGCGATTTTGCCGGTACCGGTTTGCTCAGGAGCCTGTGCCCTTAACAAGCTATTTCTTTAGGCTGTAACCTGCGGCCGTTATGAAATAGACTGACAGTGGCTGACGCACACCTCCACTGTTAGTACCTCCTCCTTTTTGCTGACCGTCTGCTGCGTACGTAGCGGGCGGCCAGCTTTTTTTAATAAAGTGTACCTCGAAAAAAACTTGCAGGGTAAAAAAATGATAAGGGTATAATAGTATGTATCGAGGAAAAGCTGTGAAGACGATACGCCGCTTATGTATTACATAAAAGACGGCTACGATTTGTATTTTATGTTTGCGTATGCGTGTGCCGTAAATGATTTGTTGACTTACAACAATGCAATCTTCTTTAAAGAACATTTCGACTTAACAGAAAAAAACAAATTTATGACAACCGATAATGAACTGAAACCGGATTTGTCATTTAATACCAGAAACTTTCCGGAGTATGTAGAACATTCAAAATTCCGGCAAGGAAATAGCAGACAACTTAAAAAAATACGGACTGTGGAAAGTAAACAGAACACCTTACCCTAGTTTAGGTTGCCGTGGTTGTGTGAGCATCAACGAAGGTGTAATAACTTGTTACTACAAGTTTCACGACCCGCAGGATGTCCCTGGCGGCATAGATTGTCTTGACGACAAAAGTCCTGAAAACAAAGGGCTGCTTATCGACTATGCTGAAGTTACGGTAAAAAGAAA
>CACZQF010000106.1 GCA_902783245.1 uncultured Spirochaetaceae bacterium
AGGTGGCCTGCTCTGAAACCGGCTGGTTCATGGCCCTGAGCAATATCCTCCTGTTTCTTGGGATTATCATCATATTCTACGTTTTATGGGTAAAACTTTGTTTTTGCAGTGAGTGCAGTGAGTGCAGGTATGCGGATTTGTACGGTATTCAGCAGGTGTAAATAAAAAAGCCGTCTGTAACCAGACGGCTTAGGCGCCTCCTGCAGGTTTTGAACCTGCGACACATGGATTAACAGTCCATTGCTCTACCAGCTGAGCTAAGGAAGCATCTGTTCATTTGCAGAACGTGAAAATATAATACAAAATCAATTCAGTTATGTCAATAGAAAAATCCTGTTTTTATAAAAAAATATCGGACACTGGTGCAGGCAGCACCTTCAGCATGGAAATCGGAAAGTACATTTGCGACCGACAGCCGCGTAGCCGGAGTCCTGCAATGCAAAACATCTGCACAAGCGAAACGGCTTCCGGTCGCAGAAACTGATTTACGTTCCGCACTGCCGGGCGTTGTCTGCGCCGGCGTAAGCATGGTACTATATGCCGTATATGGAATTTTCAGAGATACAGGAACAAAAGCGTACGCTGCGTACCGCCATGCGCTCGACGGTAAAGGATTTTATGGCACGGGAGCCGGAGCATGCGCGGCATCTGGCGGAGCTGTCTGCGGACTGTCTGACGGATATTCCGGTGTACCGGAGCGCGGGGCTCGTGCTTGCGTTTGTGTCGCTGCCGCAGGAAATCGATACGATGCCGGTTCTTGAGCGGGTACGGGCTGACGGAAAGCTGCTTGCCGTGCCCAGGATCATTCCTGATACTGATGAAATGGAATTTTATTATCTGGACGGTACCCGGCCGGTGACCGCTCAGCTGGCGCACGGTGCGTTCGGTATACGGGAGCCCCTGCCGCAGCTGCCTGCCGTCGGCATGACGGTTTCTGAGCCTGCGCTTATGATTATGCCGGGACTTGCCTTTACGGCGGACGGGCGGCGGCTTGGAAAGGGCAGGGGATACTACGACCGGTGGCTCTCTCGCACGGCTGCCGCGGGCGGCATGCTTAAGCTTATGGGACTATGCTTTCCATGTCAGCTTGTACCGCACATTCCCTGCGCCGCGCATGATGTGCGCGCACAGTATGTGCTGTGCGGCAGCAGCTGCATGGACTGTGCCGGATCAGGTCAGCGCCGTGAGTCTGCGGAATAGAGCCTGAGCGGTGCAACGTCGGGCAGCCAGTTCCATGCCGTCTGAAGAAATTCCTGGGCTGTGCTGCCGGCGATCATGGTGTAGTCGTTCAGATATGCGTCCGCACTGCCTGCGGCGCGCAGGCTCCGGTGCATGAGCTGGGCGGTACCGCTGTTCGTCTGGGTGCCGGTCAGGTACTGTATGCTCCAATGGTCCCGTATGGAGCTGCATGCGGCATCCTGTGCCTGCGGGTCTGCAAGCTCGGTTACGAGAGAGTCCACCGTTTTTTTATACAGCGTGTCCACGCTGTCTGTATGCGCCACTGACGTAAAGGTGATGACCGCCGCCTGAAGGTCGCTTTCTGCAGGATCTATGCGTACGGTGCTGCGCTGTGCGGTTCCTGTATCGGATGCGTCAAGCGCGTTCTGAAGCCTGGTCTTCAGCTCGTACAAGAGCGCGTTGAACCGCTCAAAATCAGGCGTGAGCGGCTCTGGGGCAGGAAGCCAGTACTGCACCGGATCCAGAAATTCTGTGGTCGGTACGAGCACTTCCGGCCGTGGTCCTGCCTTGTCGGCGCTCACGTCCGTATAGAAGCGGTGCTCAAGCTGTACCTTTTTAGGCGTGCCTGCCTGTATCGCGGAGAAGTCCGGTGCTGCGGTTCTTGCGGCACCCGCGGTGCTTGCCGTTGTGCCTGTATCGGTGCGTCTTTCCTGCTGCTGAAATATGTGCATGTCCTGCTGCTTCTGCAGTATTCCGAAGTTTGATTCCAGCAGCGGAATCAGCCCCTGTTCAGGAATATTTCCCGTCATAATGATGGTATGCCGCCCGGCGTCAAGCAGGCCGGGGTATGCGGCAAGAATATCGGTGTACTCCGTTTTTTCCAGTATATCCGCTTTGGCGGTGAACAGCGCCGGGTAGCTTGCGGTCTTTCCTGCCGTCGGAAACAGCAGCGCCGCTGCATGGCCGTAGAGCTGATACACCGGATTGCCTGCGTCTATGCGGTGCAGCGACCGGCGGTTGTAGATAAGCCCGTCGGCCTGCGCAGGTGTAATGGAACCGTAGATGAGCGCGCGCGATATGCAGGTAATGCAGGAAACAAAGTCTTCGGGCAGGCATTCTACGGTGACGGCGGCATCGGCTATACCGGTTCTGGCGTTCACTTCCGGACTGCCGCAGATCGTTCCGTGTTGTTCCGCCTGATGAACGGCATCCTGAATGTTGTCTGCAAGCGCGTTGATAAGCACTTCCTCAAGCCCCGGGTCGGTGCTGCTGGTACGCAGCCTGCCGCCTGAAATCCCGAGCGAAATGACAACGGTGGCGGACACGGGATGCCGCTTAAGAATGACGGGAATACCGTTGCTGAGTGTATATGCGGAGATCTGCGCCTGGTTTTCCTTTGCGTAGGCAACCGCATCAGCGGCGGCGAATGTACTTACCGAGGCATCGGGCGCCTGCTCCGCCGTTTCTTCGGCAACGCGGTTCCTGATGGTGCTGTACAGCTGCATGGTGTACCATGAGCTGTTTTTTACGGTGATAACCTCATAGCCGGCTTTTTTCAGCGCCGCGGCATTTTTGTTGTAGACGTCGGTGTTCAGCAGTACGAATACAAAGGGATGCTCCGCGGCCATGGCCGCGGCCGCCGCCTGAGGGTTTTCCTGCTGCACCTGATCCGGCTCCGAAAGCACGGCCTGGCTCAGGGTGAGCCCCGCCTGCTCCGTGTGTACGCCTGCGGCCCAGAACCGGCTCATCATGTCCATAAAGTCTGAGGAGCTTTTGAATCTGGTTCGATACTGGTTTATCAGATAGCTTTTTGCATGGCTGTATTCCTGCTCCGTACTGACGGCTGCGGCCTGCTCCGCGCAGGAAACGAATGTCTGTATCTGATCGGTAAGCTTTGCCTTGTTCTTTTCCATAAGTGTCTGGAAGATGAGCCTTGAGCTGCCGTTTTTGTGGGCGGCGGCAACGTTGATGTAGTCCTCTCCTTGTATGGTTACCGCACTGCTGCCCAGAACCGCAGCTTTAAAGGCGGAATTCCAGCCGTTGAATGCTGCCGCCGCCAGATTTGCCTGCATCATTGACAGCGACGTGTACTGTACCACAACCTGTGTTATTTCCGGCGAAAGCTGGGCTGAATGCAGGACGAACCTGCGCTGTGCCGACGGCGTTATTTTGGTCTGCATGTCATCGGCGGGCGCGCCGGTGGCAGGAAATACGGGACGTGAAAAGAATGTCCGCACCAGCTCCAGTGCCTGCTCTGCCCTGATGCCGCCGCTGATAAACAGCGCGCTGTTATGCGGCGTGTACCATGTGCGGGAAATACTGACAAGTACTGCACGTGTCTGCTCCAGCGGGGTTTTTGCGAACAATGCCGGGTAGATGCCTGATTCCTGCTTCCATGGTGAGTCGGCGAATATGCGTGAGTCTATGCTGCTGTTGATAAAGCCTGCCGTGCTGGTGGCGGTCTGCAGCACGGATTCTTTAAGCCCGGTAAAATGCAGACGCAGGTCGGCGTCTTTGAAAACGGGCGAAAATGCGCAGTAGGAAAGCTGCTCAAGTGCAAGGGGTACCGTACCGGGCGCCACGGTGATGACGTACCGGGCTGAGTCCGCGGTACATTCTGCGTGCATGTCCCGCGGAAGCCACTGCAGGGCACCGTGCTGCGGATTCTGCGCCAGATAGGAGGCGCGCCCTGCATCGGCGAATATACGTGAATATAATGGAAAGAAGCCGGTTGTTTTGGGTGTCTGGGCACTGTATCCGGCCCGCGCGGTGTATTCTATGCGTACTGGTACGCTCGTCATGTCTTCCAGTACATATATCTGAAGTCCGTTTTCCAACGTGTATTCGTGCAGAGAGCCCGCGGGACCGGCGGGAGTAGCGGGAGCGTCGCCTGGTGTGGCCGCTGCGGCGGTATGGGTACAAAACAAAATGAGGACTGCGGCCAGCGTCTGCGGTATTGCCGTCCTGACGGCCTGAAGTGCACAAAAGCACGGTGCGCGGCGTAGTTTTTGAACTGATTTCATGATGCTGTCAGTATATACGGTATTGCAAAGCTTCACCAGTGCGAGGCTGCCGCTTGCTGCCGCCGCGCAAATTGATTTTATTTCTTTAATAAAGATAAGCCTTGCAACATATTCTATGACCGTAATTGCGCAGACAACATTCATAATTGACTTCAAAGGCGTTTTTTATTAGCCTGTCTAATTGTTATGCAGACAATCGAAACGCCATTTAAAAACGCTTTTATCTCCTCAATTCCGGTAATGGCCGGGTACCTGTTTCTGGGAACAGCCTTCGGCCTTGTGATGAATGCTCATGACTTCAATCTGCTTTTTGTGCTCGCGATGAGTATTTTTGTCTATGCGGGCTCCCTTCAATTTGTTGGTGTAGATTTGCTGGTTGGCGGTGCGGTGTCTTTTGTGGCCGTTGCCCTTACATCCTTTATGGTAAATGCCCGTCATGTGTTTTATGGTATCTCAATGCTGGATCGATACAAAAATGCCGGAAAGAAAAAGCTCTACATGATTTTTGCACTCACTGATGAAACCTATTCTCTGGTCTGCAATGGCTACCGGGGAGATGCGAAGCAAGAACACAGTTATTATTTTTTCATTTCGCTGTTTAATCAGTGCTATTGGGTAATCGGAAGCGTCCTCGGCTGTCTGATTGGCGAGCTTCTTCCTTTTAAAATCGTCGGAATTGATTTTGCACTTACCGCACTGTTCGTAACAGTATTCTGCGACCAGTGGATTAATTCCATTTCACATTTTTCAGCAGTTACAGGCGTGTTCAGTTCCGTTCTTTGCCTTTTGATTTTTGGCGCCGACCGTTTTTTGATTCCGTCGATGCTCCTGATTCTGACTGTCCTTTCTGTCAAAAAACTTCTTGAGGGAAAAAAGCATGAGCATGACTAATCAGATAATAAAAATCGCCATAATGGCACTTGTCACAATGCTCCTGCGTTTCCTGCCGTTCCTGCTTTTTCGTGGCAACAAAAAAACTCCGGACTTCATTTCATATCTCGGTCAGGTTCTTCCGTTCGCCATCATAGGAATGCTCGTAGTCTTCTGCCTGAAAAATGTCGATTTCAAAACAGGCACGTACGGTCTTCCCGAATTCATCTCCATCCTCGTCATCGTATTGATTCACCTCCGGAAGAAAAATACAATGCTGAGCATCCTCTGCGGAACTTTGTGTTATGTGCTGATTATGAATCTTGGCCCTGCGTTATTTACTTATTGAAAACTATGCGAATTGTATAAAAATAGGTACGCGGCAGCTGTTGGCGAAAAAGCAGAAGAAGGAAGCGCCGAAGTTTCCGAAAGCGAAAGGTTGTTCTTCGCAGAATCCGAAGATTCAGAAAATGGTTTCCCGTGACGGAAGGAACAAGGGGATGGATACTGTCTACGGCTTCACCCACGACGGGAAGATCTACCTG
>CACZQF010000107.1 GCA_902783245.1 uncultured Spirochaetaceae bacterium
ACAATCGGCAACAAGCAGACACTTTGCTCACAAAACGAAAAATGCCTGCTTTATGCTCTCCAACAACTATAATGCGTTTGCCCTGGTCTGTATGCACTCTTGCCATAAAATTCCTGACGTTATAAACTACAATGATGAAACGGTACTTTTTATTGTTGCTGTCAGCTGCATGGCTGGGACTTACGCTGTGTCTGACGGTATCCTGCAAAAAAAGACAGGTGAACCCTGAGGCAAATCCGGCAAAATTGTTCACGCCCGCATTTGAGCTTAAACATAAATGGTACTATCTTACCGCCGATAGTATAGAGCCTGTAGACCTGCCGCAGAACGCTCCCGACACTATAATGACGCCATGGACGGAAAGTATCCGCATATCATCCGCACGAAGTACATCAGGCGCGGACGGAGTGAACACAGGCTACGGTCTGGTCAACCGCGCGGGCATCATCGTATTCAGCGCGGACACCCCTGACTTCCACGCAGAAAAAACACTGTTGGCCGGCAATACGGCGGGTCAGCTCATGCTCAAGGACGATATTCCCCTGTTCACGCTGTACAAAAGTACCTTTTTCAATACCGCTCAGCCGCAGGCCGCGCAGCCCAAATCAATGCGTCCGTTTCTGGTGCAGTACCGCGCGGACTCATCCACGTTCTATCCTCTTATCAGCTACGAAAATCTTTCGCTGCCCGAAAACTCAGAAATCACTGGATACGTCTGGGACGGTCTGGCATTCTACTGCTCCGTCAAGCAGAACAAACCGGAGCGCGTTCTGTTTTCATACTTAAAAATCTCAGCCACGCAACCGCTGCTCACGCTTACGCCGCATACCAGCAAAACTGCGCTGGAGCTGAAGACTATATCCACGGACGACTTCCGTAAAATACAGGAACCGCTGCCCTTCAACAAAGCACCCGCACAGATCAGAGAACTGCTGGAGCATCTGGATCCTGACCTGTACTTTACCCTTGACTATGCCACATTCGACGGCACTACGCCCGTCCATATACTTCACGGTACGGACAGCAGTATTCCCACGGACTTGAGCGCAAGTGCCTATATAGCAGGTACATGGACAGCCATTGTCTTTAATGACGGTACCGTGTATCTGTCGGGCGCGCTGCATAACCGCCCTGCGCTGGCAAACGGCAAGGCGGTATCGTTCAGACTGCCCAAGCTGCCGGCAGGTTTTGTATATGGAGACTTTGTCCTGTCAGAATCCACGCTGTATACTGCATGGGAAGAAAGCGATTTCTATAAAACCGGCAGAAGCGGATTTATTCAGGTGGATCTGGACAAACTGCTCTACCGCCCCGTTGCGGAGTAACACTTCATGCCGAGTAAAAAGCAGACATACCATGTTTATCTGCTGATTCTCGCTCTGGCCGTTCCTGCACGCATGCTGCATGCGCAGACAACAGCGTATGCAGCAGAATCTCCAATTCAGGAGCAGGCAGCCGCGAAGCCACAGACCACCGGGCAGACTGCCGAAGAAGCATCTGTTTTGCCGGGTACAACCGCCGACGGTTCCCATAAAAAAATATCGCTTCTGTTTACCATGGGGCCGCTCGGAATCCTGAATACAGAAAGTACTACTAAAAGCGCACCGTCACCCATTGTTTTTACGGTCGGCGCAGGGATTTCCGTACCATTAGGCGCACGTACTACATTCGAGCCGCGGCTTGCTTTCTTTTCTAATTATTATCTCTGGGATGGGAGCAATGCACTTCCCGCGGAAGTGGAGAATAGAACGGCTCTCGCGCTTTCAATGCTCATCGACCTGCCTGCAGTATATACGTTCTACCGGGAAAACAGTATGTTTCAGGCCGGCGGCGGGCTTGCGCTCCTTGCCAGATACGGCATACTTGCCGGCGGCGTTTCTTCCTCGGATTCAGGCGCAAGCGGCTCCGCCGGAGGCGATGTAGACAAAATCAATGCATGGTTCTGGTCAGGCTGCCGCTTTCTGTATCCCGAGCTGCTGGGGTCATGGATGTTCACTCTGAACCGGCGGCTTAAAGCAGGCGCTGAGCAGCGTATCTACGTACCGCTAGGCTCGCTTATAAACGGGCGTGGTCTGGACGGTATAATGGCAGGACTGAACCTGAGGATCATCGTACAATAAATTCCTGCATACAGGATTACTGGCCGGCTGAAGCAGACGACTTTACGCTCAACGTGATGGCCGCTGCATCGGACGGAATGCACCGCCGCGGCGTAATCACCACCGGCTGCAGAATAATCTTGGGCAGTGCTTTTTCTTTATCTTTGTTCTTATCTTGGTCTTTAGTTTTTTCCTTTTCGGTTTCTGTTTCTGCAAAAGTCACCAGATAATCAGACGCAAAGTATGGATACAGCGTTGATGAGCGGAACGACAGCACAGCTTCGGAGCCAACATCTATGCCGACATATTTACCATTGTCAGTAGTATCTTCTCCTGCCACCGTATATTCAGAATCCTTGAACGCAACCGACGTACCGTCCGATGTAACCCACATACCGCCGCGTTTGAGCATATCGATATATGTCTGTACGGTGGGCCCCAGAGCACCTGTTGTAAACGGGCTGCCGATGCTCATACGCTTATAGTTACCGTTCCACAGGCTGCTGGACTCCACGATCATAATGCGCAGATCATCCTGCATGCTGATGGCGATTTCATCAGAATCAACGAGCGTAATATTATACCGGCGCTGATAATTCGTTATGGCATCGTTTTCGCTTGTCACGTACAGCGTATTGCCGCTGACATAGCTGTTTCCCCACTTGTACACTTCCTCCGTACCGGTATACAGAAGGATAATCTCTGAGTTAGCATAATCAAAGCAGATATAGCGCACGCCGTTCCCTTCATTGGTGGAACGGTACCACAGGCCTGAAAGGAATTCGCCGAACTGCTTTGAGCTGCCGCCAATACGGGCTATTTCCTTAGTCACACCCTGCCGCCCCTTTATACGCAGGCGGTTCGTCTCTTCATATTTACTGCTTCTGTGGTTCCATTCATACTTAATCTGCAGCTGGTCACCAAGCGCCTTACCCTGATCGTCCACCGGAGTGCTGTACACCCACACCGGGAAACTTTCGCCGTTTGACTGCGACAGCTCATAGGATTCCTTCCGGGCCAGCTGCTGTACGAATATCGTACCGTTTGACTTGAAATCACCTACATTCACCAGGCGGAACCGGCCGCCGGAACTGCTGCCGCGGAATATCTGCAGCGTACTTTCTCCGGAATCAGTGATGCCCTGATATACAAGGCACAGCCGGTGATCACCGATAATATCCATACCGTTGTATGAAAACGTAGAGGTCTGGGTAATCCGCGTGGTTATTTCAGCGGTACGGTCATATGTACCAGTCTTTGAATTATACAGACCGATCAAAAGATAGATATAGGGACTGGTCATGTTACGTACCAGATTGATCTGGTCGTCCTGATTGTCGCCGTCAAAATCAATCGTCAGGATATTCAGCAGCGTTTCTCCTGATTTAAGCGGAATAAACGAAGTCATTCCGGTTTCATCGGTAAGCATGGACCTGCCGTCGGTCTGCATAGAAACCTGCCCGTCCGGAACGGGAGTAGTAAGCTGAGGCTGGTTGGCTGCTTTTCTGTCTGGCGATGCCGTATTTCTGGACATAATCACCACCGATGCCAGAACCGCTGCCAAAATAACAAAAACAGCAGGGATAATATGCTGTTTCATTTATAATCCTTTCTTTCTGTAATCTTCATAAACCTATTATGCATGCATTATACAATAGCTGCGCAGAAAAGCACAAGTTCCCAGCAGAAATGAACATACAAATCAGACTGCATGCATCATATGTTACCCGATAAGTTTCTGCAGAATAGATTCCAGCTCCGGAGCTGATTTGGTGTGCAGTGCCTGGGCAAATTCATCGGCCTCTATAAGCGCGCTTGAAATAAGCGACAGCGCAAAAAGCTCATCTTTAGAAGCCTGCGCCGGAGCGATCAGATACAGGATTACAGAACCGTCCTTTGCGCACCTGAGTAATCCGGCCTGCGCGGCGCTGACACATTCACAACGGCAGTGGAACAGCTGAATATTTTCCACCCGCAAATAGACATGACCTTTACGCTCACGCACATCAAATGCTTTCTGAAGCTTTTTACGACTTTCTGCATCCTCAAGTACCACGGAGGCAAGCTTAGCCGTTATCTTCCCACGGCGCAGCGGTTTGTCCAGTTCCAGTATCGTAAAATGCGAGAACACGGCATGCAGCGCTTCATTCTGCCCGCCGGCAGAATGCTGTTCCGGTACGGGGTCGGCCGCCGGAACAGCAGGAACCGCCGGTTCTGAAAGCGCGGCACATGCGCCGGCCTGCGAATTATCCATGCAGCCTCGTCCCAGCCGTGCGGCATTATCCTCCAGAAACTGTCTGAACCCGTCCAAAAGCTCCAGACGGTCACCGGATTCCGGAATTTCATAGCAGGGCACTGGAACCGATGCAGGCCGTTCAGGCAGCGCGGAAGTCACCAGCACGTCAATGCCGTTTTCTTCCAGATATGTTTCCGTCAGCGCCTCAATGCCCGTCATGTTTACAATCTCAAGCTCAGGAAAATACATTCTAAGCTGCGACGCAATCATACGCGACAAGCAGATACCTTCAAAACAAATTACAAGCACACGGAGCCCCGCGGTCACCGTCTGCCGGTGAGAATGCTCGGTACTGACCGCAATGCACAGCGGTGCTATGTCGCGGCCGGTAAGCGTGCATCCGCAGTAAGCCTTCAGCAGCGGATTCATAGCCTCAAGCATATTCTGGCTGATGCTCTCAATATGCTGCGCACCGCCTGCCACCATGCCGGATGCGACGGGCACATAGTCAGAAGTGTCCTTAGGTATTCCGTACACCTTTTTATACAGCACTGCACTCAGCTCCACCCCCAGATACACCTTTAGATCTTTCTGCAATGGCGATGACAGCAGGTACTGCTGGAACAGCTGTATTTCTGCCTCCCGGATACAGTTCTGAACATGCTGGTCCACACAGGCCGTCTCACTGAATCTGACGGGCGCAAGCGCAGACAGCACCGCACGCAGCAGATACCGCTCTACAGGACTGTCAACCTGCAGCAGCCGCAGAATACGGGCGGCGGTGCGGTCGGGAACAGAGGGCTCAAGCCGCGGATCAAATCCGGTAAGCTTTTTCAGTGACTCAGGAATATCAGATTCCCTGTACCGCTCCGTACAGGGGGCGGCGGCTGCAAGCGCAAGATAAAAATACAGCAGAACAGCGTCATAGAGCGAAAAGCTGCACTGCATGGAGCGCTCCGCTGTACGCAGGCATTCCAGAATATCTGCATGCGAAGCAGGCAGTGACAGCAGCGCCTTGAACTGCTTATACTCAGCGCTTTCGCGCCTGCCTAAAAAAATCCTGCCGCTTTTCGGTACCGGGAACAGCTGCGCCGCAACATACAGCGCCAGCATACGGCGGCTCCACAGCGGCGCGGACATTCCCCGCCCATAATGGGTGGTAAACAGTCGTATACCCTTAAACTCCGGCATCCGCAGCACCGTCTGCTCCACAACGGCCACATCACCGTCCACGGTAGAATGGCTTACATTGAGCAGTCCTGCCAGCGCAGAAGTCTTTACCTCCTCCATCCGTACGCTGTAATACAGAAGCTCCGCAAGCTGACGCCGTTCCGGCGTAAAGTCAATGAACCGTACTTTGGCAGAATAAACCGTGTCGAACGGCACCGCATCGGTACTGCCCGCCAGCTTGATTCCTTTACCGTATTTTGTCTCCACATACATGTGGCGTGACTTATACTGTTCATTTATCTCATTAATATACCGATACAACGTACGTCTGCTGCAGTCAAACACTTCAGTAAATTCTTCAAAGGGAATATAGTCATCTGCCGCTAAAAGCCGCTCAAGCAGGCGTTCTTTATCAACTTTCATCGCAGTCCTTTTGAATCCAAATATGCCGAAACGACCTCAAATACTGCACGCGGCGTTCTTTTATTTTCTACCTGCGCCGCCAGCTGCCGCAACTCCAGTACAGCGCTGCCGAGTATCAGCTCCTTTACAGCCGGCAGCATACCAGGCGACATGCTCAGTTCATCAAATCCAAAGCCTGCCAGCAGCGCAGCCCCCTCCGGCTTGGATGCAAATTCTCCGCAGACACCTGCCTCCATACCGCACGCATGGGCATCCTGCACCGCCTTCCGCATAAGCGACAGCACTGCCGGATGAAATTCCGTATATAAACTGGAAAGCCGTTCGCTCTCACGATCAACCGCAAGCGTATACTGCGTAAGATCATTACTGCCGATACTGATAAAACCTGCAAGCCCTTTATACGCACTGACTGACAGCGCGGCGGCAGGAGTTTCCACCATCATGCCGAGCACAGCATCTCCGCCTACAGCGGCCTGTTCCTGTGCCAGTACTTCCGCAGCCTGTTCCATCTCATCCACAGACACAACCATAGGCACCATAATCCGTACGGTCATCTCTGCGGACACAGACGCCATGAGCATACTCCGTATCTGAGTACGCAGAATCTCCGGATTCGCGAGCAAAAACCTGATGCCCCTAATACCCAGAAACGGATTCTTTTCAGCTTCCATCGGCATATAGGGCAACGGCTTATCACCGCCTACATCAAGCAGCCTGAATATTACCGTTTTACCCGGCACGCTCCGCAGCACCTGATGGTAGCAGGCTGCCTGAATATCCTGATCCGGCAGACTGTTCTGCTCCATGAACAGGAACTCCGTACGAAACAGGCCGATGCCGCCCGCTCCTGAAGCCGCAATATCCTGCAGGTCATGCATACTGCCGCCGTTCGCAAACAGCTGCACACGGTGTCCGTCCAGCGTCACCGGCTCAGCATCGCGCAATGCAAGCAGCTTTTCTTTGCGAACCTGCTGTCTGTCCAGTATAGCGTGCACTTCATCAGCAGTACGGCAGTCCGGATTTACAATCAGCACATCGTCACGCAGATTCAGCACCACATCCATGCCGTCTTTCAGCAAAGAAAGCATGTCCTCAGGCACCACTACAGCAGGAATACCGATGGAACGTGCCAGAATGGCCGCATGTGAATTCTTGCCGCCTTTACTGATGACAATGCCGCGCAGATAGTCCTTATTAAACCGGATAGTCTGCCCCGGCGTCAAAAACGGAGCAACCACTACCGCAGGTTTCGGCGGAAACGGAGTATCAGCGCCGCCGGCATCCGACAGGCAGGAAATCAGCCGCTGTCCGATGTCACGAAAATCAGCCGCACGGGCTGCAAAAAGCGGATCCTCAAGCTCTTCCATTTCCAGCGCATTTTTTTCCGACACCACCTTGGCGGCATACGGAGCGGCATAGCCTTCCTGCGCTATAAGGTCAAACATATCCTTCTGGAATTCATCATCCATCAGAATATCAAGGTGACAGGCAAAAATCGCAGCCTTATCCTCTCCGAGCGTCCGCTTAATTTCCTCCACTGCCACATTAAGCTCGGCACAGGCAGCCTGCACGGCAGAACGCAAAGACGCGGCTTCCGCCGCCCGTGCCTCGGGCGGAAGGGCTTTCTTCTGCTCCACCTGACGCACAGGAACAAAGTTCAGGACTTTTCCCAGAGCAATGCCCCCGGATATCGTCTGTGCCTTTATCGTAAACATATCCATACTATGGCCCTGATTTAGTCGGTCATCTCCGCCAGCATCTTTGTGATTGCGGTACAGGCCGCACCTTCATCAGAACCGGTACACCGTACGGTCACCTCCGTACCGCACGTAATACCAAGCTTCATAAGCTTTATCAAATTCTTTGCCATCCCCTCTTTAGCACCGTTCACCAGTACGGTGTCGCAGGCAAATCCCTTTGCCAGCTCCACAAGACGCTTGGCAGGGCGGGCATGCAGCCCGTTAGGGTCATGTATCTTTACTTTCTTTTCTACCATAATAAAGGCTCCTGATCGTCATGCCCTGACTGCGCCGGGGCATTCCAGTTCCGCATTACGGGCAGCACACCAGGTGCCTTTCTGCAATGCTTTTTCAATAGTACCGCCTGCCAGATATTCATATAAAAATCCGGCAGAAAAAGAGTCGCCGCAGGCCGTAGTGTTCACCACATGCGCAATCCGCTCAACCGGAGCGCTGTAAAACGTTCCTCTGTCTGCAGCAAAGGTTGACTTTACGCCGCGGGTAACCACGATAATCGTAGCAAGCTTTGAACTCTGCTCGCAGACTGCTTCCTGCAGCTGCTGCTCAGTTAAAGGAAAACGGTATCCGAAGGTTCCGCAGAATTCTTCTTCGTTGATTTTAATAATGCCAGGAGTACAAACTTTCAGCGTACGCAGCAGATCCTGTCCCCAGAAATCAGCCATAACCAGCTTGCCATGGTCTGCACCGGTCTTACAGATGCGGGCAGAAAAATCCTCCGGCCACACGGCAGGACGGCTGCCGGCCAGCAGCAGCGCATCGGATGTTTCCATACAGCGGTCGGTCAGCGCAAGTATTTCAGCAGCCTGTGCCGATACATCGGCGCTCACCACAGGCTCGCCCACCACAAGCTCGGTGGTGGTACAAGCGGTGCGGTCAAGCAGCGTCCAGCATTCCCTGGTCGCACCCGGTATACGGACGTCATGCACTGTAAGCCCGTCCTTCGCGGCCAGTGCCAGAAAGCGGTCAGCATTGTCACTGCCCAACGGACAGATCACATCGGCACAGCCTGCTTCCAGCTGATTCAGTACACGCACGGAATTCACGGCCTTGCCGGAAGCATCCATACGGTAGTATTCCGAGCGGTTCACGTGCTCAGGAACAAAAGTTTTGAATGAAATGGTCCGCTGAAGCGTTGAGCTTAAACAAACTGCTGAAATCTTAGCCATACTATCATACCTCCGGGGCGTGCTTGAGAACATATCGTTCCGCTTCTACATTCCACAGCCCGTTATGCCGGGACACTATGTCCGCAAGTCCTGCGTACAGTCCTGCATATTCAGACGGCTCGGCAGCACGGGCACTCAGCTCGTCCAGCGGAACCAGTGGAAATCTCTTATGAGTATAAATAAGTTTTTTGCCTCCGCCTATCCCCGGAAGATTACAGCTGGCAGGACCTGCTGCATCCAGACCTCCGACATGCGTTATCAAAGACTCAGGGTGAATGAGCTGCTGCTCCATCAAAAGCAGCGCTTCTTTCTGGTCATCGTTATTTCCGCCGGTAGTACCCACAATATGCTTTTCAAAATAATGCACATCATAAAAGTTCACCCGGGCGGTCAGATCCGTATTGATGGGACCTGCAAAAAAGTTCATACAGCCGTTAAAGGCAAGCAGCCGGTCCGCAAGCTCTATTACCGCAGGAACCGGGACCATGACCATAATATCATCGAACTTTTTGCCTTCAGTCAGATCATACAGCAGCTGATAATCGTCTTTGCCTGCGGTGTTTACAATAGAAAGGCGGATACCGCGCTCCGCTGCCACCGGTTCAAATATCTTTTTCGCGCGCTCGATTCTGGCCTCATCCTGATCAGTGACCACGATATATCCGGGGTGATTGTCCATGGCAAGCGCATAGTCGAGCGCTGCAAGTCCCATAGGACCGCAGCCGCCCAAGATCGCCATATTGCCGTCTGCAAGCGGCCCCAGCGCATGCACATGCTCCTGCCTGCTGGTTCTGAACAACGAATGAACCGCTCCGATAACGCACGAGTACGGCTCTGAAAGCGCGGACTTAAAGAATGCGTCCGTCTTCACCGGCAGCAGCGCGCCGAGTATCATTACCTCCGGCGGCAGAATCACATAGGTGGCATCGCCGCCGCAGTATTTGTATGAATACCCGGGAGAATCCATAGAACCTTTGTAGTTAAGCGCAGGCTGTATGGTTACCATCTGCCCCTCGGTATAGTCATTTTGCCATTCCCGGCCCACCTGACGGATAACACCGGAGAATTCATGGCCGATAATAATCGGATTCGTATCCACATCATCAGGCACGCGCTTATGGTCAGCTCCGGCCTGAATCGCTTTCCAAGTGCTCATGCACAGGCTGTCAGCCTGTACTTCAAGCAGTATTTCATTATCTTTTATAGCCGGAAAATCAAATGTTTCCAGCCGTACGTCATTTTTCCCGTAGAGACGGGCCGCACTGACTTTCATATGAGTGTCCTTAATACTTATTTTTTACCGCCCGCAGGAATGAAATAATTTCCTGCACGGTTCTGCAGGCGCGGAGCCTCTTAAGATCCTCCGCATTGTCACACAGGTCTCCGATCTGTACCATGGCGTCTCCTACATGGGCGTTCTCGTCTTTGCCCACCATAAAGAAGAGTAGATCGACAGGATCATTTTCAGGATCCCCGAAGTTTACCGGAGTTTCCAGTGTAACCAGCGCAAATCCGGTCGCCTTTGCCCCTTTTTCAGGACGGGTATGGGGCATGGCAATACCGGGAGCAATCACAAAGGCCGCATTATTCGCCCTGCAGGTTTCAATAATACCCTCAACATAGGCGGGCGTGCAGGCAAATGAATTGATCAGCAGCTCACCGCCCTTTCTGACAGCTTCTTCCCAGTTTTTGACAGAGGCCTTGGCCGCAATATTCTGATGCGTAATAAGAAAATCAAAAAGATTCATATACAATACTCCATGCAAAGGCGGATCGGTTTTTCCGGATTCCGCACAAACTATACAAATCCGCGGCCGGTCTCAGAACCACGGCACAGTACCGGACTCTGAGACCACGCAGCGTTTCAGGCTTTTTTCGCCGCTGCAATCTGATCCACGATCTGGGCATACTCGGAGGCGTTCACCAGATTGCCGATCGGATAAATCTGTGCAGACGGACAGACCGTTCTGGCACGATCCGCCAGAGACTTCTGGCATACCACCAGCTGTGCATCGCCGGGTATAGAGTCTATGGCTACATGATCCACGCGTACATTCACCACGCCGCGTTCCGCCAGCAGCTTCTTCAGGCGGCTTGCACCCATAGCGCTCGTACCCATACCGGCATCGCAGGCAAACAGAATGCGGGTCGTGCTGCCGATGTTCTTAATGTCTGCAACCACAGCTTTTGCAGAATCCAGCGCAGTATCATCATCAGACATCTTGGCGGCATTACGTTTAACGAACGGAACTGCCACAAGGAAGCTCACAACGGCGGATACACAGACACCGAGCAGCACAGGAATCAGGCCGCCTTTCGGCGCAACCGCAATAAGCGCAAAGATGCTTCCGGGAGAAGGAGCGGCTACCTCACCTGCTCCGGTCAGTATGAACATCAGCTGACCGGTAAAACCGCCTGCAATCGCCGCCAGAATAAGGACGGGCTGCATAAGGATAAACGGAAAATAGATTTCATGAATACCGCCCAGAAAGTGCACCACAATTGCACCGGGAGCGGAAGCTTTGGCAGAGCCTTTAGAAAACAGCCAGTACGCCACAAGAATACCGAGGCCAGGGCCCGGATTCGTTTCAAGCAGGAACAGCACGGACTTACCTACTTCTTTCACCTGCTCTACGGCAATCGGCGCAAGCACACCGTGGTTCACCGCATTGTTCAGGAACAGAACCTTTGCGGGCTCAATAAAGACAGCAGAGAACGGCAGCAGCTTATGGCTGACAATCCAGTTCACACCGTTGGTAAGAACGCTCAGAATGGCAGACATAACGGGCTGAATAGCCGCATTCGACAGCAGGCAGAGCAGCAGGCCGATAATACCGGCAGAAAAGTTTTCAACCAGCATCTCAAAACCGCCGGGAACTTTACCTTCCAGCACTTCATCAACTTTCTTAATCACCAGGCCGCCGAGCGGTCCCATGATCATGGCACCCATAAGCATAGTAGCGTCGGAACCGACGATAACACCCATAGTAGCAATCGTACCGACAACACCGCCGCGCACGTTATGAACCATTTTTCCGCCTGTATAGGCAATAAGCAGCGGCAGCAGATAGGTCAGCATCGGACCTACAAGCTGCGAAAACTTTTCATTAGGAACCCAGCCGGTCGCTATGAACAGAGCAGTTATGAGTCCCCATGCGATAAACGCACCTAAGTTCGGCATGACCATTCCGCTCATAAACCTGCCGAACTGCTGGACTTTTACCCGTCCAGAATTAGTCTCTTTCATGTTATTTCCTCCGTATTTTCCGCCGCCAGCAGCAGGGCCGGCACCTGCCGTGCAGCGCTTACGGTACTCATTACACCACGGCTTTTGCAAAAAAGCAAACTTTAAAGATACATTTGTGAAATGTCAAAATTGGATACTTTTTGTCACAATTATACGAGGATTATGTCACAAACCGCGTCTCAGCGGCACAAAACCTGCGGCAGCTCATACACGTCAGCAACGCCGTCCACAAGTACCGCGCCCATGCCCGTCTCAAGCGGCAGCGCAAGGTCAATGTCATACCGGTCGCCTACGCTCAGGCATTGCCCGGCGGAAACTCCTGCCATGCTCATGGCCGCCTCAAGCGAACGCATGTCAGGCTTGGACACGCCGCAGGTATCAAGGCCCACCACCCCCAGCATCAGGCCGTCAACTCCGAGCGCCTCAAGGGTTTTCATACCGATTTTGACCGGATTGTTCGTCAGGCACAGCATGCTGTACCGTTCATGCAGCACAGAAAGCGCATCGTACAGCCGCCCGTCACGGCACAGATAGTCAGCGGGATCCACCAAGGTTTCCCGCCAGCGGATAATCTCATCCATAGGAATACCGAAATGCAGCAGCGTGTTGCCGATGCTGATTTTTTTACCGCCGTGCTCACGGCTCCAGCCGCTGCGGAATTCGGAAAACAGGCGGCGCGCCTGATCGGCCGTCATGCCGCGCAGCTCCGCGTACCGGCGTATCTGCACATCCACCTGCTCAAAGGCGTATTCATCATGCGTATATAGCGTAGAGTCGATATCAAAGATAATGGCTTTTAAATTTTCAGGAATTCGATAGACTGTCACAATTCGGATAAAAAATTTTAGATTTCTTTACGATTCCCGCCGCGGCATCCGCCACGGAACCGTAAACTCCCAGTTTCTGCCATACAAAGACCGCGTTTCCCGTCAGTTCGGCGTCCGCACAGTTCATAACGGCAAAAGGATATCCCACCGTATCCGCCTTGAACTGCATCCACTCATCGGTTTTTGCCTGCCCGCCCGTTATGGCGATGTACGGCTCCACGGTGATTCCGGCCTTTTCAGCGGCCTCCTGCAGCACTGCAAAGGCTTCCTTTATTTCCTCCGCAAGCTTCCGCAATATTCTGCCGCCCTCAGACTCAGGCTCACGGATACAGCGGACCGCAAGCTGCCTGAAAGAAAGCGCCGTTCCGGTCTGCTGCTGCAGCCGCTCTTTATATGCAGAAAAAAGCCGTCCGCTGGAAGTAAACAGAACTCCTGCGTTCCACAGGCCCGGCACCACGGAGGGCAGCGTACGGATACGCGGCCCGGTAAGCGGACGGTCAGTGCACAGGTTCAAGCCTTCGCTGGAACCCGCGCAGTCACAAACAGCGCCGGGCCGCAGGGTTCCGGTACCTGTCAGCGCCACAATAAAGTCGGGCGCCCCGCAGAACACCGGCACAGGCTCTTCCAAACCGAGCATCTGGGTAACCTGCGGCGTCGTAACACCTGCGGGCGTACCGGGCGCAACAAAAGCAGGAAGCTTATCATCAGGAATAAGGTCAGCGGCCAGCGCATCAGCATTCCAATATGCCGGAATATACCGTTCATCCGGCAGGATCGTCACTTCGGCGCCGCTCAGACAGCGGATCAGATACTCCGGTCCGGAAAAAATACGGCCGCAGCGAGTCCACACGTCGGGGAACAATTTACGGAATGCACATATACGGGGAAGAAACAAAGAGGTGGCAGAACAGGAAGCCGCATCAGGCGGAAGCGGCTCGTTCCACAAAAACGTGGTACCATCGCCGCCCACTATTGTAGGCCCGTTGCCGGAAATACAAATACCGGCAAGCAGCTTCCCTAAGGAACCGCTGCCGGGCTGCTCATGCAGGCCGGACAGACATTCCGCAGCGGCCCTGCAGAGCGCAGGAAGCCACTCTCGTGCTATGCCGCAGGCGGCACTATGTGCGCTGTTCGGCGCACTGTCCTGCGATGAAAAATACTGCTGTGAAAAAGAAAGAATCCTGCCGTCCGCAGTAACCAGCGCCGCTTTCAGTGAAGATGTTCCGATATCGGCGCACAGAACTGCAGCTGCGGCAGAAACCGCCGCCCCGGCAGAAAGATTCACATGAGCCACTCTGAACCTATTTGATCAGTTTTTCGATCAAATCACGGTTTTCAAGCAGGCCGCCCACGGACTGATAGTGATGTATGCGCATAATAACATTTGCGAACAGGCCGCTCACATCGGTGCTGATATACCATTCGCGGTCAAGCAGCTCCTTATGATAAACGGCGTTGGTACCGATCACGCGGTAGAACAATCCCTGTTTATAGGCTTCGTCAAACTGCTCAACGGCATTGCCGGTAAAGAACGGCAGGCTGATGGCGGCGATAACCTTGGTAGCGCCCTGCTCCTTAAGATAGCCCATAGCCTTAAGCAGCGTACCGCCGGTGCCGAGCATATCGTCCGCAAGGAATGCAACTTTACCATGCACATCACCGAGCAGCTTTATAGATTTAATGTTAGTACTGTGGGCATCCTGCGTTACGATAGAATAATCCCGCTCCTTATAAATCATGGCAAGCGGAAGCTTCAGTCCCGCCGCATAAAACTTGTTGCGGTCTATGGCGCCCGTATCGGGAGAGACAACCACCAGATCCTCAGTCTTGTTCTTCAGATCAACGATTTTCTCCAGCTCCCGGATAATCTGATAGCTGCCGTGCAGGTTCTCAAGATGGGTCAGGCCGAACGCATTCTCAATCTCGCGGGAATGAATATCAAGCGTAATAATGCGCGCCACGCCCAGATTCTCATAAATATGGCCGAGCATACGGGCCGTAAGTCCCTCACGTCCCTTTTTCTTATGCTGGCGGCTGTACGGATAGGCCGGAACAACGAGCGTAATACGCTCAGCACCCGCCTGCTGCGCCGCATCAATGGTCACGAGCATGGACATTACATGATCGTTAACAGAAAGGCGCTGCACATTCTTACTGTCGTTCAATGCGATCGGCTCATGGTTCTCAACGTCCTGAAAAATGTATACATCTTTTCCGCGAACGCAGTCTATAAGCTCCGTCTTGAACTCACCGTTCATAAAGTACGTGAACCGTGCGTTCACTTTAAAGACCGGCGGGCGGTAGCTGTCTATGGAACCGCGCATACAGATCTCTGATGTTTCTACATCATTATAAAAATTGATTTTTTTAATCAGCTCTGTTTTATCAAGCTCATAGCGTTTAGAAATGACATCGTTCTTTAAGGTAAAACGATGCTTATACATGTTACGAAGATGTGTAATAACAGCATCGGCAAACGATTCGCCACCAGGACAGGCAATTATAGCCAGATTTGTCGGCTCAGAATACGGCATTATCCAGACCCCTTCTCAGAATTAGCTGTGCAACAATATTACCATTTTCTACAGGTGCGGTCAATGCGGCAGAACAAATGTATTATAGAGGAAAAATAATTCCGTACCTGCTTTTTATTACTGCGGTGCATGCCGGCTACAGCATAAGCCCTGCAATGATACAGCCGGCCCCCATAATCGCAAGGCAGATTGAAATAATGATCAAAACTTTTTTTGGCATAAAACAGTCCCCCTATACACAAAAACACCCCGGAGCAACCGTACAGGTTTCCGGGGTACCTTGCAAAACAACTTATTTCAGGTTGATGATACTCTTGTCGTAGTCAGCCGGGGGCTCATAGCCCATCAGCTGCATGATGGTGCTCGGCCATGAGCTGATTCCAAGCCCTTCGTTGAGCTTAGCGGTATCATACTCGCCTTTGTACTCGGGATCGTAGATGATAGCGGGCACCGGGTTCAGGCTGTGGCTTGTCTTTGCCATAGGCTCGCCGCTCTTGTCCATCTTTACGCCGCCGGTCTTTTTATCATGCTCGTACATATCATCGCTGTTACCATGGTCAGCCGTAATGCACAGAATGCCGCCGGCCTCGTCGATCGCTTTCTTAAGGCGGCCCAGCTGCAGGTCCATGGCTTCCATGGAGCAGACTACGGCGTTGAACACGCCTGTATGTCCGACCATATCACCGTTAGGATAGTTAAGCCTGATGTGCTGGTATTTACCGCTCTTAATGGCCTCAATAACCTTGTCGGTGATCTCCGCACACTTCATCCACGGCCGCTGCTCAAAGGGAACCACATCAGATTTTACCTCAACGTAGTCCTCAAGCTGCTCATCGAATTTGCCCAGCTTGTTGCCGTTAAAGAAGTAGGTCACATGGCCGTATTTCTGCGTCTCAGAGATTGCAAGCAGATGCACGCCGCTCTTTACCAGATACTCGCCCATAACACGGTCAATGGCCGGAGGCGTAACCAGATACTGGCGCGGAATATGCAGGTCGCCGTCATATTCCATCATGCCCGCATACTCAACTTTAGGCAGGCGCTTGCGGTCAAAATGATCAAAGCTGCCCTCAGGGCTTTCAAATGCATTGGTGATTTCCAGCGCGCGGTCGCCGCGGAAATTATAGAAGATAACACTGTCGCCGTCATTGACCGCGCCGATCGGCGCGCCGTTCTCGGCAATAACAAACTCATGCATATCCTGGTCAAGCAGGCCGGGGGTTTCCTTACGGTAGGTGTTGATCGCTTCCTCCGCTGACGCAAACTGCCGTCCTTCACCAAGCACATGAGCGTACCAGCCGCGCTGCACCATGCTCCAGTCGGCATTGTAGCGGTCCATGGTCATGTACATACGGCCGCCGCCGGAGGCAATTCTGTAGTCGCAGCCGGCAAAGCCTGCAAGGAATTCCGCAAAGGGAACAAAGAAATCAAGCGCGCTCGTAGGTTCTACATCGCGGCCGTCAAGCAGCGCATGAACACGGATCTTTTTGATACCCTCTTTATTGGCCTGAGCAACCATGGCCTTAAGATGATCAATATGTGAATGAACGTTACCGTCAGAAAGCAGGCCGATAAAATGCAGCGCGGCACCTTTGCCTGCGCCGTCGGACACGTTCTTTATCAGTTTTTTCCATGTATCGCCGGCAAACATCTTACCGGACTGAATTGAATCAGAAACAAGCTTGGCGCCCTGAGCAAACACACGGCCGCAGCCCATGGCATTGTGGCCGACCTCGCTGTTGCCCATATCGGCATCGCTCGGAAGTCCAACCGCCGTTCCGTGAGCCTTAAGCTTTGTATGCGCGCTTTTTTCGGTCAGGAGATCAAGCCACTTCATTCTGCTTGCCTTTACCGCATCTCCGTCCTCATATTTACCGTATCCCACGCCGTCCATAATAACAAGCACGACCGGTCCGCGGCGGCCTTTCCAGTTAGGATTCTTCTTCAAAGGATGCATTGTATCTGCCATCATCAATCTCCTTAATTCCCGTATAACGCAAAGATATCCGGCACAACCGCCGGACAGTAGTTTTACAGCTGTAGTATATCGGGTATCCAGAGTTTTATCAATGAAAACAACTGCTCCTGCTGACACTCATGCCGCACTCAGACAGCACTCAGATTTTTCATGGATTTTTCATATATCCTATGATAAAATATACATCTATGGCACAGGAATCAACTCCAATATCCCCGATCAAAAAACCGCTCGGCAAAAGCATTACCATCGGCTGCGTTCTTTTCATTGCGCTTCTCAGCCTTTTTCTGGGAGTCTCGATGCACATCTCATACAAAAAATCACTGTACCTTCGGTATCAGTCATACATCACCGACATTCTGAAGTATGTTGAGCGGCATATCGACCATGATGATCTGCGGAATTGTGTCATGACCCGGACAAGAAGCAGCCAATTCGACAGGCTTGAGCTTTTTATGGACGGTATTATAGAAGATTTTGATATACACTATCTGTATATCATCAAACCGCTTGCCATCCGCGAAACAAAAAATGTCATGAGCGTCATGTCAGCTGAAAACTATTATAACCGCTATGTAGACACTTCTGAAAACCTCTTTCTGGGCTGGATTTCCGACGACGAATTCGACATCAAAACCGTAAAAAAGTTCTTCAGTGTAATGGAGCAGCGGAACATACAATTTTTTGAGGAGAAAACCGGCTGGAGTACAGACTATACCGGAGCGCTTGCGCTGCTGGATTCGAATAAATCACCGTACGCAGTGCTTGCCGTAGACGTTGAAATCACCGATCTGAATAAACAGATCTGGGGCCGGACCATCATGTTCGCCGCGATCATCTGTCTGTCCGGCATTCTGTTCACCTCGCTCTTTCTTTTCTGGGCAAAAAAGAACATTACAACCCCTATCCGGCTGCTGGAAAAAAGCGTTGCCGACTTTGCCGCCAACAGCCACGGCAAACGGAGTACGGACGGGCTTGAATTCTTACGACCGGATATACACACGCAGAATGAAGTGGAATGTCTTACCGACGCAGTCACACTTATGACAGAGGACATGCGGATCTACGTGACCGGCCTTATAGACGCAGAGCGTAAGACTGTGCAGATGCAGCAGGAAGTAAAGCAGATGTCGGAGCTTGCCAACAAGGACACGCTTACCGGCATACGAAACAAGACCGCCTATGACCGGGAGATAAAAAAGATTGAATATGATCTGAACACCGGCAAGGAATACGATTTCGGCATCGGCATGGTTGACCTGAATTTTCTTAAGCGCATAAATGACACCTACGGACACGAAAAAGGCAATATTGCCATAAAAAAACTCTGTACGCTAGTCTGTACTATATTTGACCATTCGCCGGTATTCAGGATTGGCGGCGATGAATTCGTTATCATCCTTAAGGGAACCGATTATACGAACTACGACAATCTGTACGAAGCGTTCACCAAAGCGCTTGAAAAATTTGCGGCCGACGCCCGGCTTGAGCCGTGGGAAAAAGTTTCAGCGGCGATCGGCGCGGCTTTTTACGATAAAAACATCGATGCAAGCGTGGACAACGTATTCCGTCGCGCGGACCAGAAAATGTACCAGAACAAAAAGGCCATGAAAGCAGTCCGTATGAATTGAGGGAACCTCAAAAACTCAGGCAGCTTCAATGTCCGGCATCTGCAAGGTGCCCTTGAGCGGCGGCGGCACAAACGTCAGCAGATCTTAAAGTCATTCTTACCATGCTGCTTAGTATAATACAGCGCCTCATCAGCATTTCTAAACAGCTGATCGTAGGAATTTCCGTTATCGGGATACAGCGCAATACCGATACTTGCGCTTACACAGACTGACAGCTCTCCCTTTCTATATTCTTCCCTCAGAGATGCCGTCAGCTCCGCAGCTTTCTTAGTGACTATTTTCTGTACACTTTCCTTGTCCACCGTTTCGGCGAACCGCATCAGCACGCAGAATTCATCACCGCCGAACCTGCCCAAATAATCTCTGGACGAAAAAACCAGCGAAATCTTTTTCGCAGCATCTTTGATGGCAAGATCGCCCGTCATATGCCCCAGCCTGTCATTAACGTCCTTAAAATTATCCAGATCTATCATGACAAGGGCAGCATTCAGACAGGCACCTTCTTTCTGCAGGTAACTGCGCGCATTGCGCTCAAAAGCGGCCTTGTTCAGCAGGTTTGAAAGCCGGTCATGATCCGCAATGTTGCGCAGCTCCTGCTCATGCAGAACCTGACTGTTTACATTAGTAATGCTTCCGATAAACTGCTTTGTATTTCCATCAGCATCCAGAATACAGGATCCTGTCATCTTTACCCAAAAATACTCGTCTGAAAAACTCTTAAAACGAAATTCAGCAGAAAAAGAAGTATCCTTGTTCTTCAGCGCTTGCGTCAGATGAGCAAAAACCTGTCTGTCATCAGGATGCACCCTTGAACCATACTCACCGCGTATAAAACTGATATCAAAGGAATTTTTATCCGTTCCCAGTATAAAGTGCGTATCTCCGGAAAAATCAACTTTCTGGTTCTGCACATCATATTCAAAAATAAGTGTCTGAGCCTGATTAGTCGCAATAATAAGCCGCTTATTGTCCTTTTTAATTGCCTGAACCTGCTTAGTTATTACAGTAATAATCAGGATAAAAACAACAAGAGCAATCGTGACCGCGGCAAGCAGCATATATACAAGCATATCTATCCGCGTCTGCTGGCCATGGATATAGGAAAACGGAAGCGCCGAGATAATATACCATCCGTTTATTTTAAGCGGCGCATATAAAAAGAGCTTTTTACCTTCGACACCGTCCAGCGTTATATTTCCCGGACGATTCTTTATCATGTCCATCTTCATCTTTGCAAGCTCAGGATTTTCAGTCTCTGACACATTGTTGATATACTCAAAGACGTCAATATTATAGATGTTTTTGGACTTATCCTTATTGAACAGCAGTATATTTCCCCTGCTGCTCACAAGATAAAAATAGCTCAGCCCGGAGAAAATCGGTATAGAAAAGATCTGCTTCAATGCCTCATAGGAAAAGAACCCGGCTATTACACCTTTTTCACCACGGAATGTTGAAAAAGGATAGGTAATCACCAGACAGGGCTCAAGGTTGCTGTCCAGTTCTATCTGATCTGAATACTGTACTTTATTCTCCAAAAGGGCATTAATAAAATACGATTTATTCTTCATATTCGGAAGAGTCTTTCCTTTCAGATCAACAGCAACCCCGTCCAGATTTACAACGGCAATCTTCTTAAAATCGCCGAGTTCTATGCCGGACATGGCCTTGTCCTTTATTTCATCAATATTCGAAAGGTCAGCATCATAGAAATACGCAGTCTGAGCCTGAAGCATCTGTACTTGATTATGCAGTGCGGTATGCAGTGACTCAGCATACAGTTCCTGTGTTTCGGCAATATTCTGTATTGTCATGTCGGTTAGCAGCCGGCCCATTCTGAGCTGAAAAACAATAAGGAGCCCGCCGACCAGAGCCAGGAGCACGACCGTTGCAACAACCGCAAGAATACTTTTCTTCAGTGCTTTATCCCGCATACTTTTATAGTAAATCCAGTTTGCTCACCTGTAAAGCCCGTAATGCTGCGGATAAGGTAACCAAAAAAAATAAATAATTGATACCACAAAACATGTAACGGGTATATAATCTAAGTATGAAAAAGCTATTCCGTTCTACCAGTTTCTTGATGTCTTCAGCCTGCATGGTGACGGTATTGTTCACCTCACTTTGTTTCTGCGGCTGCAGCAAAACAAAACGCTCATCCCCCGGTTCCGTCGTGCACATTGCAATACAGCCCTCGGCCGCTTTTATTCCATTATATATAGCCAGAATCAAGGGAACTATAGAAGAAAGCTTAAAACCGCTCAACACATCCGTTGTATGGCAGGATTTTGAATCAGGTCCGCCGATGACCCAGTCGCTTGCGGCAGATCTGAGCGACATAGGTGTCATAGGTGATGTACCTACTGTAACGGCGCTTTCTAACGGAAACACTATGAAGATAACAGGCATTCCTGCCAGCGGTCCCGATGCATACGCCATGCTGGCGCGTGCTGAAGATACTTCGTTCAATTCAGCGGCAGATATCCGCGGAAAGAAAATAGCCACCGTATTCGGCTCCACCGGACACAATTTTACCAAGAAGCTGCTTGCGGCAAACGGTCTTACATTTGATGACATTGAATTTATAAGCATTGCAGCCGGAGATGCAGAAGATGCGCTTACTTCAAAAATCTGTGATGCCGTTGTTATCTGGGAACCGACTGTCACCAGACTTATTGACAGCGGCCTGGCAAAACTGGTGGCAAAGGGCAGCGAAACCGACCTTCGCGGCACCAACGCCTTTGTTGTCCGAACGGAATATATGGCAGCACATCCGGACGTCATCAAAGTGATTCTTGAGCAATACTATCAGGCAGTTCAGATGATTCCGACGCTTGATTCCGGTACGCTTGCAAAACTCTCCGGCGCACTCAAAATATCGCGGGTGCAGGTACAGAAGATCGCTCAGAAATATGATTTTCCAGTAACCGTCTCAAAAAACGACATAGCATCTCTGCAGGATACCGTTCAGTTTCTTGTTACTATAGGGAATCTTTCCTCACCGTATGACGTATCTGCAAAGATCGACAATCTGTTCACCGTGCAACCGTAAGGAAAAAAGACTGCCATGGAGCCAACCTGTTTATTTTTTGATATTGAATGTGCCAACAGCTTCAAAAACATCGGTAAAATCTGTTCTTTCGGCTACGTGCTGTGCACGCAGGATTTTACGGTAATTGAATCAGACGATATACTCATGAACCCGGACGCTCCGTTCGACTGGTATCTGTTCGCGCCGGGATCAAAATGTCACCTGTCCTACCCCAAAGAAGAATACGCGCGGCACCCCAAGTTTCCCGAATTCTACGGCCGCATCAAAGCACTGATGGAGCGGGAAAACTGTACCATCATAGGATTCGGCACCGCCGGAGACGCCAATTTTGTGGTGTCGGAATGTACGCGCTACAGACTGGAGCAGCTCCGCTTTTCCTGCTACGACATTCATCCCGTACTTGAAAAGCAGTACGAATCGCAGGGCGGCCTGCAGAAATTCACGGAGCTGCTGCAGATAGACACGGAAGACCTGCACTTTCACGACAGCCGCGCCGACGCGTACCTGACCATGAAAGTCACCGAAAAGCTGTGCAAGGACACCGGAAAAAGCATCAGCCAGGTGTTCAAGGGCTTTACGCCCATCACGAGCGAACACATTTTCACTGACCGCATCCGTAAGTACTACATCGCAACCGTACAGCAGAAAATAGACGCTCTTATAAAACGCCCCGCACGCCCGCAGAGCGGCAAAAATCAGGCGCTCAAAGGCATGGAATTTTTCCTGCTGCTGCCGCGCAAGGCGGATATAGATGCGGTATATACCATCTGCAAAGACATAACGGAACACGGCGGACGGATCGCCAAAAAGAACAGGCCGAATGCCGTAATCGTCAAGCCGGGCAAAGGTTCCGCGCCCGATCAAACGGCAAAAAAGCAGCAGCAGTGCATGCCGCTGCATGAGCTGTACCGCCGCATGGGAATACCGGCGCCCGCGCTGCCGCCGCAGAAGCCGGTGCCGCAGGGCTTTGACTATCTGGCGGCGTTCGCCGCGCTGCTACAGTCTTCCTGACGGAAAGCTGTTGAACAGCGGGCTCAGAAAGCCGCTGTTTTCCTTCAGGCACACGCACCAGTAGCTGACCCGCGCCTCAGGATCCAGCAGCGGCACCGCCACCCGCGAAGCCGGATAGGTGAACACCTCCATAAGATAGGTGGTAATGAACGTAGGAAACGAGGAGCCTTCCATCACCTCTTCAAAATCATACAGCTCGCTGTGGTCAATGATATGCGAATGCGGCAGCATCCGTTTGGGCAGATCAAACCAGTATCCCGTCTGGGGCAGCGAAAGCACCGTCTGGCCGTCCAGATCGCTGAACCGTATGCCGTTCCGGCGCGCGGCAAGCGGGTGATTTTCAGGCAGCGTCACGTACAGCTGCTCCTCACCGTAGAACGCACAGGCCGTGTCGTTTCCCTCAGGGGCATACGGCAGCACCACGAACTGATAGGTGCCGTCACGCAGTCCGCGCTCCAGCACTTCGGGCGGCTGTATTTCATCCGTGCAGGGAATTCCCGGATACTTCATGGCAAGCAGGCTGCGGATGCTGCGGCTCATAGGCAGCGGCCCGCATGCCCCCGCCGTAATATGCCGGTGCCTGCGGTCAAATTCCCGCAGCTCCGACTGCAGCTGATCAGCCTGCGCATACCATCCGGACAACAGCTCCACGGCGCGCCGTCCGGTTTCATTAAGCTCCACGCGGTTTTTCCGGCGGTCAAAAAGCGGCACCCCAAGCTCCCGCTCAAGATTGCGCATGGACTTACTCAGACCGGGCTGAGTCATATGCAGGCGCTCAGCGGCCTTCAGGAGCGTTCCGCACTCCGCGATCGTCAAAAACTGCCGTATCCAGGTCAATTCAAACATAATCCGTCCTGTATAACTTTTAGTTATAATACTCTAATAAATAATCATTGTACAAGACTTTAATTCTGAATATATACTGTAATAAAATCAGCAAACTGAGGGAAAGCAGCCATTATATTCACTATAACCCCCTGCATCGCTTTCCCGCATAATGGAGAATCACAATGAAAAAGACAACAGGAGCAGTCCTGCATGCTGCGGCAGCTGCGGCCATGCTTGCCGTACTGGCATCATGCGGCGCAAAAAAAGGTACGTTCAAGCCCGGCGATTACACCGCCGCTGAAAAAGGCATGAACGGCGATGTGACGGTTACCGCCACATTCTCACAGGATCGTATTGAAAAGATCACCGTGGAGTCCAAAGAAACCGATTCTATCGGCAAGGTCGCCATGGACAAGCTTACCAAGCAGATCATAGACCGGCAGAGCATTGCCGTAGATGCGGTGGCGGGCGCCACAATCAGCTCAAACGCCTTCCTCAAGGCGCTCGAAGCGGACATAAAGAAAGCCGGCGGCAATCCTGACGCATTCAGAACAGCGGCGGCAAAGACCGGCACCGATGAAACGATTGACACGCAGGTCGTTGTCGTGGGCGGCGGAGCCGCTGGTACGGCGGCCGCGCTGCAGGCAGTGCAGAACGGCGCAAAGGTAGTACTGGTAGAAATGACGCCCGCGCCCGCAGGCCAGGCAACGATGGCAGGCGGCCTGTTCGCCAACAATTCTACGCAGCAGAAACAGAAAAAGCAGGTAGTGAGCGATGAATGGCTGTACAACCAGTTCGCCGAAACCGCAAACTACACTACGAACGGCTCCCTGCTGTCAAAAATCATCCGGCAGTCAGGCAGCACCGTGGACTGGCTCATCGAAAACGGCTGCCGCCTCATTCTGGTACACGCCGGTACGGGCGGCTACGTGGAGCACCACTACAGCCAGCCTGCCGATACGCTGCACGGCTATATTGACGGCGGCGCAAAAGGCATTGCCGCTCTGCACGAAACCATAACCAAAAACGGCGGCAAAGTCCTGTATTCCACCAAGGCAGAAAGCCTTATCATAAAGGACAACAAAATCTGCGGCATCACCGCAACAAAAGAAGACGGCGGCACGCTGTCCATCAATGCAAAAGCCGTGGTGCTCGCCACCGGCGGCTTCGGCGGCAACAAGGACAAAGTAGCGGAAGTATTCGGCGAAGGATTCGGCACCAGCCGCGTCGGAACGAACATCGGCACCGGTATTGAAATGGCACAGAGCGTAAACGCAGACGCCGACTTCCACAACGCTATCCTCATGCACTACGGCGTCGGACGCGGCGCAGGCTGGGGCTCAATCCTCAACTACGCGCTCATGAATCCGTGGCTCATGGTTGACGTGGACGGCAACCGCTTTGTAAACGAAGAGTCCGTAGTATTCGAGCCCATAAAGACGGCAGACGCAGTGCGCGCGCAGCCCCTGCATACGGCATACGAGCTGTTCGACCAGACGCTCATCGACATTGTAAAGCAGAAGGGAGCGGCCGGCATCACCGACCTGTACCCCGGCGTGCTTACCAGTGACCCCACCAAATATATTGAAGTCGGTCATCCGGTAGACAGCTCAAAGAGCGCCGAAAAGACCCGTACGCCTGCCGACGTAACCGCCGACATTGAAAAGCTGGTAAGCGAAGGCAAGCTCATCAAGGCCGCAAGCGTAGCGGAGCTGGCACAGAAACTCGGCATGACAAACCTGCAGGCAACCGTAGAGCGCTACAACCAGCTCTGCGAAAACGGCAAGGACACCGACCTGTTCAAGAGCGCAAAGTACCTCGACAAGCTTGAGGGTACCGTCTATGCGGCAAAGCTCACGCCCTCACCGTTCCTCGGCACGCTCGGCGGCATCCGGATCAACGACAAATGCGAAGTGCTTGATAAAAACGGCAAGGCCGTTGCCGGCCTGTACGCGGCAGGCGCCGAAACAAGCGGCGTCTACGGCAACAGCTACATCTTCTTTGAAGGCGGCACGCTCGGCTATGCCTACGGTTCAGGAAGGATCGCAGGAGACAGCGCCGCGGCATTCGTAAAATAACGTTTTAAGCAAAACGAAAAGGACCACAAGGTCCGGGGAACGCATATTCCGGGGAAC
>CACZQF010000108.1 GCA_902783245.1 uncultured Spirochaetaceae bacterium
CAGCATTGCCTTTAGCGTGCTGATGGTCGTGGGCTCGCTCTTGGAGGAGGGGAAGCTGCTGTACAGCGTATCTGCTCGGGAAGCCAGCTTGTCTCTGAGCTCAGCTGAAAACGCGTTGTCTTTGAATGAGAATTGTCCCGCATCAGTTGCCGCTATCTCATACCAGAATGCATTGCTGTCCTTTGTGATGCTGCCATCGCTTGTCCGCGTGGTAACGCCCTGATGGGGTGTCAATGATATGCCGGATTCTGCGCTTGCTGACGCTTTGAGTGTGTAGGCTCCTTCGCTGCTTCTGGCTATAACGTAGCTGTCCGGTATGTTCAGACAGTGCAGGCTGTATGCCCATGAACTGCTTCCTCCGTCCGATGCCAAATGTGCCAAATGGTATCCGTTGGTGTCATTGATATCACAGGATGCATCCTCGCCCCACAGGAACTTTACGCCGCAGTATCCGCCCGTTGTTGTGTCTACGACAAACGCCATTTTGCTCAGCTTGCAATTATCGACTTCTATGTTGTCATGCGGATTTGCATAGCGGTAGCCGCTGAGTCCGCTTGCAGTTATGATCACTTCAGCCCAATAGTCTTCAAGCTTTCCCGCATCGCTCATCTGCAGGTTATAGTCAAATTTGACCTTTTGGGAGCTGGTGCTTGTGAACTTTGAGTAGTAGGTCTGATTGCCCGCCATTTCCATATACAGCTCGGTGTCCAGCGTGTTTATAGCGTTCTTCGTGCATTTGAGCACAAAGCGGTATGACCATTTCCCGGCAGTTCCTTTTGAATAGACATAGGCCGCGTTTTCGCTGCTGCTGTAGTCAACCCGCAGTGAGGAAACTATGACCGTCATCCATGCTTTTTCAAAAAACTCCCTGCCGCTGAAGCTTGTGGTGGCTCCGAATGCAATTCCGTCCGTTTTGCTTGCATTGTTTTTCATAAGATTCAGAATGCCGGTGGTCAGGCTTACTTGACCGGTGAGCCGCCTTGTTTCGGTTGAGCTTTCTATAGTGCCGACAATGTTTGAGGAATTTACGGCCAGTGTGCTGCCGGGATCTACGGCGCCTGCACTGCGGGCATTGCGTGTGCCGGATGATACGGAAAACTCTGTTTCAAGATTTTCCAGCACTGCTTTGGGTGAGGCGAAAACATCGGTGCTGCCGGAGCTGCTTGAGCTGGAAGATCCAAGATTCGCACATGAAATCAATGTTATGGAAGAAAATAGAAAAGCCGCAAGCGGCATAGCCAGATACCGTGTCATATAATACCTCCTGCAAACCAAGCCCGGACAGAAGCTCTTTCCGCACTCGGCTGAAAGTACGAGTTGCGCCCCGCCGGTGGAGCTTCTCCCGGGCAGGCGAAACCGATATGCTTCGAGGTATTATACCCCCCCCATGGTATTTGTCAAACTGACGCATTGAATCCCGAGATCTTTTCCCTATACGTATTTGTCTCTGTTCGGAAGTTACCGGTTTTTTTGTTGCGGGTACATTAATTTTATGTTAAAATTATCATATATGCCTACGCTGAAAACTGATACTGGTGTTCCATATCCTATGGGGGCTTCTGTAAATTCGCAGGGTGTGAACTTTGCGGTGTTCAGCCGCCATGCCAAATCGGTAACGCTGGAATTCTACCAGAATGCCGGTGATGCGCAGCCCTATGCAACCGTAGCACTTGATCCGGAACTGAATAAGACTGGCGATATCTGGCATGTGCAGGTGCACGGCCTGAAACCTGAGTGCCTGTACCTGTACCGTGTTGTCGGGCCGTTCGCGCCCACCGAAGGTATGCGTTTCAATGGCAGCCTGCGCGTGTTCGACCCGTATGCCAAAGCGTTCTCAGAAGGCTCTGTGTTCAAGGCGTTTGCCGCAGGTAAGCGCGACAAGCCCGATATGAGCTTGTTCCCTAAATGCGTTGTCATCGATGACTACAGCTTTGACTGGCAGGGCGACCATCCGCTCAAGCGCAAGCTGTGCGATACCATCATATACGAAACCCATCTGAAAGGGTTCACTATGTCGCCTACGTCCGGTGTGGACGCTCCCGGCACCTATGCGGGCTTTATAGAGAAGATTCCGTATCTGAAGAAACTCGGCATCACCGCGGTAGAATTCATGCCGGTGCAGGAATTCGATGAGAATGAGAACGGCAATATAAACCCGCGCACGGGCAAAAAACTGAGCAATTACTGGGGCTACAGCACCATCGGTTTTTTTGCGCCCAAGCAGTCGTATGCTGCTGACAGGACGCCGGGCGGCTGTGTGAATGAATTCCGGCGCATGGTGCGCGAGCTGCATAAAGCAGGCATAGAAGTGATCCTTGACGTGGTGTACAACCATACGGCGGAGGGCAACGAGCACGGCTATACCTTTGAGTTCCGCGGCCTTGAGAACAGCGTATACTATATCCTTGACAAAGCCCATAAAGAGTATTATTGCAATTTTTCCGGCTGCGGCAATTCGTTCAATGCGAACCATCCGGTGGCCCGGCAGTTCATTGTAGAGAGCCTGCGCTACTGGGTGCTGCAGATGCATGTGGACGGCTTCCGCTTTGACCTTGCCTCTGAGTTCAGCCGGGGCGAGCAGGGCGAAGTGCTGCAGAATCCGCCGCTTCCGGCGCTCATCTCAGAGG
Organism: uncultured Spirochaetaceae bacterium; assembly: GCA_902783245.1. Lineage (GTDB taxonomy): Bacteria > Spirochaetota > Spirochaetia > Treponematales > Treponemataceae > Treponema_D. The sequence goes on from CACZQF010000108.1 coordinate 2,628, forward strand.
ATCCCTGCCTGCACGACACGAAGATCATAGCCGAACCGTGGGACGCCGCGGGCGTGTATCAGGCGGGCTGCTATCCGGGCGGGCGCTGGAGCGAATGGAACGACCGTTTCAGGGATGACATGCGTAAATTTTTCCGGGGCGATGAGCATATGACTACCGCCGCCGCCACCAGATATGCAGGCAGTTCCGACATGTTCCGGCGGCGCGGTCCCTCGGCATCCGTCAATTATATTACTGCGCATGACGGATTTACCCTTAACGATCTGGTAAGCTACAGCTACAAGCACAATGAGGAAAACGGTGAAGGTAACCGTGACGGCTCGGATCAGAACTACAGCTATAACAACGGATTTGAAGGACCTACCACCAATCCGCTGGTGGAACGTACGCGCCTGCGGCAGATAAAAAACTTTATCAGCTGTATGATGCTCAGTCAGGGCGTACCGATGCTGCTTGCCGGCGATGAATTCAGGCGGACACAGCGCGGTAATAATAATGCATACTGCCAGGATTCTGATATGTCATGGATAGACTGGAAACTGCTCAAAGAAAACGGCGAGCTGTTCCGGTTTACCAAGATGATGATCCGGCTGCGTAAGGATCATCCGGTATTTCGACGGATGCAGTTCTTTACCGGCGGAACCAGAAATGATTCCATGCCCGATATAATGTGGTATGACTCTAACGGCAAGATTCCGGACTGGGAACATTTAGGCAGGTTCATTTCCTTCCGTCTCAGCGGCAGACTTACCGGGCGCGGTGATTGTCCGCTTGACAATGACTTTTACTGCGCGGTAAATATGGATATGCATGACATAACCCTTGTACTTCCTCCTGTTCGGGAGAGTAAGCGGTGGGTACGTGTCGTGGACACATCGGTGGACAGTCCGGATGACTTCCGCGGTCCTGATGATGAGGAGATATTGGCATCCCAGAGCCGGTACGTGCTGCTTTCCGGTTCCGTGGTTGTATTGATGAGTAAAACATTTGAGTAGCAAAAGCGTATTCAAGGGGGCATATATGCAGTTTGATGCGGAGCAATTCAGAAATGATTTAACCCGGCGTCTGAGCCAGCAGTACGGTAAAGATATCGTGCATGCAAGCCAGCACGATTTGTATGATGCGGTGTCCGCGTCTATTATGGCCATCATCATGAAAAAATGGATGGCTACCCGGCATGAGTATGAAAAATGTCCGGTGCGTCAGGTATACTATTTTTCCGCAGAATTTCTTATGGGACGTGCGCTGAGCAACAATATGATCAATGCGGGCATAAAGGAAGAAGTGAAGAAAGTTCTGAGCGACATGAACCTGAACTATAACCTGCTGGAGGACGAGGAGCCTGATGCCGGTCTTGGCAACGGCGGCCTCGGCCGTCTTGCTGCCTGTTTCCTTGACAGTCTTGCCACGCTTGACTATCCGGGACACGGCTACGGCATCCGGTATGAATACGGTATGTTCGAGCAGCGCATTATCAACGGTTATCAGGTGGAGTATCCTGACTGCTGGCTGCGTCACCGTGACCCGTGGGAAATTAAGCGCAGCGATCAGGCGGTGACCGTACGTTTCGGCGGTAACATCATGTACGGAAAGACACCTGACGGACATGACCGCTTTTATCTGGAGAACGCCGAAGAAGTGACGGCTATTCCCTATGATATGCCTATCGTAGGCTATGACACCGATACGGTGAATACGCTGCGCCTGTGGGAAGCCAAATCCCCCAACGGCTTTGACCTGCAGCTGTTCAACGACATGCAGTATCACCGCGCGGTGGAACGTCAGATCGATGCCGAAAACATCAGCCGTGTATTGTATCCGAATGATAATGGTCCGAGCGGAAAAGCCCTGCGTCTGAAGCAGCAGTATTTCTTCTCGTCTGCCAGCCTGCAGGATCTGGTGCGAAAATTTGTAGCGAGCTACGGCAATGATTTTACCAAGTTCGCGGAGCTGCATGTCATTCAGCTTAATGACACTCATCCGGTTGTAGCGATTCCTGAGCTTATGCGTATTCTTATTGATGAGTATGGTACCGGCTGGGATATGGCATGGAGCGTAGTAACCAAGGTGTTTGCATACACCAATCATACGATTCTTGCAGAGGCATTGGAAAAATGGCCGATTGATATCTTCCAGGGACTGCTTCCGCGTATTTATCAGATCGTTGAGGAAATCAACCGGCGGTTTATGGGCGAAATCAGAGCTAAGTTCCCCAATGATTATGAGCTGCAGCGCCGTTATTCTATCATCGAGGACGGCAAGGTTCATATGGCCCGGCTGGCAATCCATTCGTGTTTCAGCGTGAACGGTGTGGCGGAGCTGCATACGGAGCTGCTTAAAAAGAGCGAGCTGAAGGAATGGGCTGCGCTGTATCCTAAGAAGTTCAATAATAAGACGAACGGCATAACCCAGCGCCGCTGGCTGCTGTGCGCCAATCCTGCGCTGTCTGAGTTCATCACCAAGCGTATCGGACACGGCTGGGAAAAAGACCTGACAAAGCTTAAGGAGCTGGAGAAATTTGCTGACGACAAGAATTCCCTGAAGGAGCTTATGGAAATAAAGAAGTCCAATAAGCGTGCCCTTGCGGAATTCCTGAAGATAACGCAGAACGAATTCCTTGATCCTGAAAGTATCTATGACGTGCAGGTAAAACGTCTGCATGAATACAAGCGTCAGCTGCTGAATGTGCTCCACATTATGTACATGTACAACCGGCTTATAACTGATCCGTCATACAATCCGCTGCCTCGTACCTTTATATTCGGTGCCAAGGCTGCGAGCGGCTACCGCAGGGCTAAGACGATCATCAAGCTGATTAATACGGTGGCTGACCGTGTGAACAATGACCGGCGTGTGCGCGGTAAAATCCGTGTGGTATTCATTGAGAACTACCGTGTAAGTGTGGCTGAGAAGATTTTCCCTGCTGCTGACGTGAGCGAGCAGATCAGTACTGCCGGTAAAGAAGCGTCCGGTACCAGCAATATGAAGTTCATGGTGAACGGTGCCATTACGCTGGGAACTATGGACGGCGCGAACATTGAGATTGTCAAAGAGGCAGGAAAGGAAAATGAATTTGTATTCGGTCTTTCCGCCGATCAGATTGAAAAGATGGAGCGCAGCCACAGCTACAATCCGCAGGAGTATCTGGACAGAAATCCTGCCCTTGCAAAGGTTATTGAGCAGCTTGTGGATGGTACCTATGACCAGACGCACCAGATATTCAAAGAAATCCATGATTCTCTGGTGTACGGTGTAGAAGGCCAGCATCCTGATATCTACTATATTCTTGCTGATTTTGAGTCCTACTGTGCGATTCAGGATAAGATTGAGGCGGCATATAAGGACAGCGATCTTTGGGCAAAAATGTCACTGATGAACATTGCAAACAGCGGCAAGTTCTCGTCAGACCGTACGATTGAAGAATATGTGCGCGATATCTGGCATGTTAAAAAACTCAAGGTGAACCTGTAGGTCAAAAAATACACGGTTCTGTGCGGCCCTCCTGCGGTATAGCTGCTGCGGGAGGGCCGCTGTTTTTATATGTCTGCGGGCAGCGTGAGCAGTCGGAACGTATGCTTGTCTATGCTGATGAGCCCGTCTCGCTGCATCTTTGACAGTTCGTTTGAAAGCGCACTGCGGTCTACCGACAGGTAGTCTGCCAGCTGCTGGCGGTTGAACGCTATTTTGAAAGTTCGTGACCCCTGCTTGTGGTACTGGTAGGAAAAATAGGTGAGCAGGCGCTCCCGTATAGTCCTTGGCGTAATATAGTCCATTTTCCGCGTGAGCGTAAGGTTGCGTCGCGCAAGTACGAACACCAGATTCTGGATAAGTTTGGTTGCGAATGCGTGATGCGTTATTTCTTGTGAGAACACCCTGTTTATTGTAAGGAAAAGGATTTTTGTGTCGCCGGATGCTTCGGCGTTCACCATAAGCGGCTCGGTGGGAATGCAGGCATAGGTTTCGCCGAAAAGCTGCCCGGTGCCGATGTGCTCAATTATTTTACGGTTTCCCCATACATCGTTTTTCACAATATTGATGCCGCCCAGCAGCACAAGCCCGGCTGTGGTGATATGCTCGCCGATGTGGAAAACGGACTCTCCGTTTTTATAAACTTTTGTGGAACTTGCAAGTGTTCCAAGCAGGTCTTCCGTTTCTGCCTGTGTCATACCGCAGAACAGCGGTGATGACGGGAGTATGCCGATCCTCATGCGTACAGTATACCGGTACATGCGAATTTACGGAAGAACATTCGGCCGCCACCCCATGGAAATCAGTTTTTGTGTCCGGCAGCTGTTTCTGCCGGGGGCAGCCCCGCATAAGATCGCCGACCCGACCTTGGTCGGGACAAAATGGCAGCTTACAAAGATGACACGAATACTGTA
>CACZQF010000109.1 GCA_902783245.1 uncultured Spirochaetaceae bacterium
AGAAAAACAATAGAAAAGAGTGTAAATCTAAAACGCAGGGATGAAAATCTCATTGTAAAAGTATACCATAACGGACTCAAAAAAGAAAGAAAATAGTTACGGGTACTTCTTCAATACCATGCAGCATGCATATATTGCGCCGAAAATAAAAAAACAGTATACTGTCTACACTTTGCGGCTGTCATATAACGGCTATTACCCCAGCTTCCCAAGCTGGAGACGGGGGTTCGACTCCCCTCAGCCGCTCTTTCAAAAACGCATGTCTCTGCATGCGTTTTTTTTTATACCAGCAAGCTCGTGCGCTACGATTTTTCGCCATTCTTAAGGATTTTTTCAAATCCGGGATTTGTACTGCGGTATTCCTCCGGAGACCAGTCTATGGCATACCGCTTACATTCCACATTCTTCAGCGCTTTCTGCCAGTCAGCCATACTATCACAAAAGTCACTTATTACAAAAAGCACGTCCCGCGCACGCAGTTTATAATGCTCTGCCATATAGGTAATGCCTTCGGCGATATCCGTGCCGCCGCCGTACAGATCGGGAATCTTGTCATCCAGCGTACACTCACCTTCATATTTTGTGGACCAGAATACGATCTGCGTATGCTTGAACTGCTGTCGTACCGTCTGGAATGTGGAGATAAAATCATGCACCATGGTGGAATCAACGGATCCGGACACATCGAACAGCAGGTACAGGTCAGGCTTACCGTCCGCATGATACTTGACGTTCTTGGGAATAATAACCGAAGTGCTGTACTTACGCCTGTTTATATTGTACAGCTGATTGCGCAGACAAGGATCCGGCTTTTTTACACGCAGCAGTTTCTTTACCTTTTCAAGCAGATCCGGCATGCCGTGATAGGATGTATACACGATCTTTGTCTGCAAGAATCCGCCTTCTCTGCTGAAGCCGTCCATACTGCCCGTAGGCATAGCGAACCGCCCCTTGCCATGCTCATCTGCGATCTGCCGGATGCTTTTGAGCTCTTTACCCAGCATTCTGCACGACCTGCACTGCTTCTTGATCCGCTCATATTCATACTCGCTGAGCCTGCCGTTAAAGCCGTCCGTGCCGTCACCGTTACCCGGTCTGTACATCCGCATCGAATTGAGCAGCTCCAGTACTCTGAAACGTACGATGAATTTTTCAATGTCCAGCAGAATCATGTTCAGATATTCATTCCACGTTCTGCCGGCCGGAAAGCCGTAGTCTTCAGGCCACTGACCGCGCGTATCGGGATCTTTGAGCAGCCGCTGCGTACGTTCCTGCATGAAATTCCATTCTTCCGTACTGAACAGGCGCGAGTTCACCTCAAAGTCCATGACTATGTTGAACAGAAAATTAGTAAAGCAGGCAAAGTAGCGCTCAAAATCATTGTTGAAGTACTGCTTTACGCGCTCAAACGATGCCTTGATTTTAAGCAGCAGGTATTTGTCCAGCCGGATGTCCATACTGCGGGTATGGCCGTACAGAATATGTCCGCACTCATGCATGAACAGATACTCTGCCAGCTCGGGATCCGTGGAGTTGATGTACAGATGGCAGACCTGCCCGCCCACCAGACTCTTTGACTGGCAGGTGGTAAAAGCGATGGAGGGATCCACCAGATCGGGATCATAGTTCACCGTATACAGCATGCTGTCCATCTGCTCCTGTACGTCGTCATACAGATGCGGTTTCATGATCGCTCCTACGCAGTTATCCGCAGATTGCGGACTGATTTTTTCTCAAGCGTCAGGAAGTCCTTAAGCTGCAGCCATTTAAACCCGCCGTCATAGTCAAGCACTTCTATACGCTCATTATTCACGTATTTTTCAACCGTTACGCCGCGGTAGATTTCAGAATCGGGTACCAGATACAGCATAACCTGCGTACTTCCGAAGTATGTTTTAAGCAGGGCTGCCTTGGCATAGCTGGCCTTACCGTTCTTACAGATGCGCAGAAAGCACATGCGCTCGAATTTGGAATCCGCCATACCGAATTTGCGATAGTCAGGACGGACGCCCGCCATCTGGCAGTACAGTCCGTAATAATCCATACAGTAACGCGTGACGAGCGTAAACAGATTGCGGGATACCGCGCTCTGCGCTATATAGGCCTGCAGCTCAAAAATCGCCTCCATCTCCGCCATGAATTTGGCCTTGCCGTTCAGTGAGCTGCACTGCGCAGTCACCGTATCAAGAACGAACGATTCCTGAATTTCGTTGCACAGCTCCATAAGCTGTCTGAGCGAATCCCCGTGCGTGAACGCACTGTTCTGCTGATTCATCAGATAGCTGCTCACGTCCTTGGCTATGTCGTTCACGAGCGGCTGGAACGCACCGGAGCTGAACCCCTGCACGCCGACCAGGCGCTCCAGATGACAGTACAGCATCTTGCGGTAACGGACCGCCTGCTCATCGGAAAACTGGCAGCTGCCCGCGCCTACCAGGCCGTCGGCCATTTTTTCAAGGATGTCGCGGTTATGTATATTCAGAGAAATATACGCTATCAGGCCGCGGGCCAGATAGCTCAGACTGCGGCCGGAAATAAAATTATAGATACAACCTTTTGATTCCGAGTACAGCCCGTCAAGCTGCTGGTTACTGATATCAATGACGCCCAGCGCTGACTCCGGGTCAGAATATTTGAGAAAGATCTCGCGCCAGATGTTCTGGTATTTTTCCATAAATAACGTACGGCCTTCCTCCGTAAACGGACTGGTGAGCTTGGGGTATACCGGCTGCTCGGGCGGATTCAAGAACTCCTGCATCATATCAAGCGCGGTATAGTTGTGGTTCAGGTTCACGACAATAAACCTGTTGAGCGTAGGCGCCATAATGTTCATGGTGCCCGGCAGATTGCCCGCATAGTTCGCGGCGGCCACAATCAGGCAGTCCTCGGGCAGGAATTTACCGCTGCCGATCGTACGGTCAAATATCAGGCTCAGCAGCGAGCCCTGTACGAATTCGGAACATGTGGAAAGCTCGTCTATGAACAGCAGCGTAGTGATTCCCTGCGCAGCTTTCTGCTGTATGCGGCTGAACCATTCCGGACTCATATGGGTCAGATGATCGCCGCCGTTGTTCACCTGATAGCCGGATATTTCTTCGGGAGTAAAGCGGGAGCCGATCAGAGTCTCAAGATGCATGTCGTTATGGGCGGCATAGCGGGTCAGGATAGTTGTTTTGCCGAGTCCGGGATTCGACATAAAGAGCACAGGTATATGGGAAAGCCGGGAGATTTCAACCGCATCCACAATGTTCTGCTCCACAGAAGTACGGGCAGAGCCTCCGTGCCGTCCTCTGATCCGCCCGCCGGCATGCGAAACTACGCGGCTGCCGGTATGTGCTGCGAAAGATAAATCTGCATTTCTGGAATTATTAGTTGTACCCATCTACTGCTCCTGACGCACGGACAGGTCTGCAAGGTGCCCGCGCACCAGTCTACTATAGTACGATCAGGACACAGCGTTAAAAAAAATCGATAAAAAACCTCAGGACTCAGGCATACTACAGTGCCACGAACAACGTCTCCACCTCACGGCAGAACTGTACGAGTCCTGGTTCTGCGTCGGACGGTCCCGCCGACCCCGCATGCCCCCACCTGATGCCGTAGCAGCAGCCGGTTCCGCCGCGCAGCTTTTTGATTTCCGTCAGCCAACGGGGCAGCCGGTCACAGTAATCAGAAATAATAAAAAGCTTGTCACCTTTTTTCATATACCGGCTGCCCGCATACGCAATGGCGGCGGCAATGTCGGTGCCGCCGCCGTACGGGATTTCGTCAATCCTATGGCGCAGGCGGCACACCTTCTGCAGCTGCGTGTTCCAGAAAATCACCTTGCTGTCGGACCCCGCCATACCCCTGAGCCCGATGAACAGGTCAAGCAGCCGCGAAAGCTGGCTGACCGGCACCGAACTGGAAGTATCCACAATAATGTACACGTTTCCGGGCACATACGCGTTGTGCTCCACGGCCTTGCCCCGCAGTACGCCG
>CACZQF010000110.1 GCA_902783245.1 uncultured Spirochaetaceae bacterium
AATGAAATGCAGGTAATGAACCGCGCCGCAGGCAGGTGAGGGACGGTGATTGTGACAGTCGACATATAAAACTGCCGGCAGAAAATATCATGCTGCAAATGAATGAACGTAAGTATAGAAGAATCATGTATATCATTCTGCGTATATCTTTTGGATAAAGTAGATGGCACCTGAGAATACCGACTGTTTGTTAATTTAGAAGATGCTGCGCAGAGAAAATCTAGCTGAATTATGCGTTGGCGGCAGTGTCTGTTTTTCATGAAAGACTGAATCTTGCACCTGTCCGGCGTTCCGTGGTACAGTCTCATAGACTCCCGGTTTAACCCATGAATGTATGGCGGCGGGAGCAGGGGAATTCTTCTGATCATGAACTATCAAAAAGAACTGGACAAAATCCTTGCTGATATACAGCAGACAGGCGGACGCAAGCCGACGCTGCTTCTTCATGCATGCTGCGCGCCATGCTCTTCTTATGTCCTTGAGTATTTGTCCGAGTATTTTGACATTACGATCTATTATTATAATCCTAATATTTATCCGAAAGCTGAGTATGAACGTCGGCTGGAAGAACTTGTAAACTTTCTTCCACGCTTTGGTCCTGCCAAAACATATGGCATTCAGCTTGTTACGGCGGAATATAATCCTGAAGAATTTTTTACCGGTACGGGTGTGCTGCAGGATACATCGTTACAGACTGAGCCTGAAAAAGGCGAGCGCTGCCGCCGCTGCTACCTGCTCAGAATGAAAAAGGCTTATGAATATGCTGCAGTCCATGCGTATGACTGGTTTACCACTACACTTTCTATAAGCCCCTTTAAGGATGCAGAAAAAATACATACAATCGGAATGGAGCTTGAGGCAAGTTTTCAGGAAACTGTCGCAGCGGAAAAAAGAGGTCCCCGTTTTCTGACCAGTGATTTTAAGAAGCGAGGCGGCTTTAAACGAAGCTTGGAACTAAGTGCGGAGTATGGCCTGTACCGCCAGACGTACTGCGGCTGTCTGTATTCCAAGCGGTCCAGGGAGGAATTTGATAATGCAAGATGATATTGTCAGGCATGTAAAAGCGGAACAGATACGCAGCGTAATCCGCTATATGCGTAAATTCAAAAATGCAGTTGTAGTTATTTATCTGGACGATGAGCTTATAGACTCTCCGCTGTTCCCCGGACATATCCGTGATATCTGCCTTATCCATGCCACGGGGCTTAAAGTCCTGCTAGTACCCGGTTCGCGGCACCACATAGACAGCATGCTTTCCGACGCAGGCATTTCCTGGAAGATAAAGGACGGCAGCCGTCTTACAGATGAGCAGGCCATGCCGATTATAAAGAATGCGGCGTTCGATGTGTCGAACACGGTTATGACGGCGCTGGCCGGCGAGCACATAACTGCAGTTATCGGAAACTGGGTACGCGCGCGGGCAAAGGGTGTGCTTGACGGCGTGGATTACGGCACGGCTGGTGAAATCGACAAGCTTGAGCTTGAATCCATACGGACTGTACTAGAGAACGGCTTTATCCCCATTTTCCCGTGTATCGGCTGGAGCATCACCGGCAGACCGTATAATATTTCGTCGTTGCAGCTTGCGCAGCAGATTGCAGTGCATCTGAAAGCGGACAAACTTTTCTATATTCTGCCGCACGCGGAGATAACAAAGGAACTGTTTGTTATTCCTGAAACCATCGGACTTTCTGCGGACGGCTGCGTACCGTCCATGAATCTGGAGGAGCTTGAGGAATTTATTTCCGCAAACGACGGCAGCGGAACGGACGCAGGCACAAATATGCCTGTGCCGTCTGCAGCGGCAGGCGATGATGATATAAAGGGCAGGATTCTTTCTCTGCTGCAGCTGTCAGAGCAGGCATGCCGTAACGGTGTGAACCGTGCTCATATTATAAACGGCACGCTGGACGGGTCATTGCCGTGCGAAATCTTTTCTGACCTCGGATCGGGCACGATGATCTACACAAACAATTATGGCGGTATCCGGCCGATGAAGCAGGAGGATATTCCCGGCGTACTGCGTGTGATGAATCCGTTTGTAAAAAAGGGAATTCTGCTGCAGCGCACAAGCCGCCAGCTTATGCAGCAGCTGGATGACTATATCGTATATGAGCTTGACGGTGGTATCCGTGCGTGTGCCGCATTGCACACATACAGCGGTAATCAGGCGGAGATCGCCGGGGTTGCCGTGGACGAAACATGCGCTCATATCGGAATCGGGCCAAAGATTATTTCCTATCTTATCGATAGGGCAAATAGTAGAAAGATAGCTTCGGTTTTTGTGCTGACTACGCAGACTTCCGACTGGTTTGAAAAGCTCGGCTTTGTGCATGATGATATCTCTTCATTGCCTGAAAAGCGGCGTGAGCTGTGGACACCCGTCCGGAACTCAAAGGTGTTCAGAATAAAACTTCATTAAGATAATTGCTGCTCTGACGCCGCCGGCAGTTATCTGTACAAAATACAGAAGCTGGTTCTACCACATGCAGCGTATATTTGAGCCTGAAGTACAGTCTGTTTGAGACTAAAATAGACTCTATTTGCGTCAAAAGTAGACTGTACTTGCGTTGCAAATAGACTGTATTTTTGTCTAAAGTGGAGTCTACTTGCGACTAAAATGGACTGTAGT
>CACZQF010000111.1 GCA_902783245.1 uncultured Spirochaetaceae bacterium
AAAACTGCATTTGTTTAATAAATTCAGTAAAAACACCGAATTTATTAAACAAATTTTCCTTCCTGAATGCGCGTATTATATCTGTGTAAAGAGCGGAGCTGTACGGCGCGCTCACAACAGATTAAACCGATACAGGAGGGAATGTATGGTTGAAATCAAAACGTGTAAGAATTTCCTTGTTCGTGATGAGGAAAAGGCCGGGTACTGCTTTAAAAGCAGCACGAATCAGGTGCTCTCCACAACGCAGCTTGCCAAGGAGTTCAGCAACTTCAACGCATCGATTACGGAACCGGATGCGCTCAGCATGCTGAGTATTGAGCGTACGCTTGTGTGCCGGTATCTGCGTCTGGGGTACACCATCGATCTGCCGTGGTGCCGGATATATGCGCGGGCAAACGGTACTACGGACAGCCCGCAGGGACTGTTTTCTGTGGGAACCGGTAATCATCGGTTTAAGATTATCATGGAGATGAAGCAGGATGCGCTTACTGAAATCGGGCCTGACATTGAGCATGTACAGGTAGCAAGTGACTATTGGAGTGATCCGAAGATACTTGATCTGGCCTGTGTCGGTAATGATGCTCAGGAAACCAAAGTGCTGGAGTTTGACGAAGGCATGACGCTGCGTCTGAAAGGCCGCAATCTTAAGTTTGCGGCCGATGATGTGGCGCAGGGCGTGTTCCTGATTAATGACGGCGTTTCTGTGCGCTGTACTAAGTATGCACGGATCGGAACCAATATCATTGATGCAGTGATTCCTGCAGAAATTGTTTCAGGAATATATAAGGTCAAGGTTGTGGCGAAGACGGGAACAACGCGCTATGCGGAGCATGTAGCCAAGAATGAGATAATCATATTATAGGGCACCTCGAAAAAACCGCTTTCATGGCTTCCTGACGGGCACGGAGATTCCCTGTGCCCGTCAGGGTATAGTCTGCAGGCTGCAGGCTATACCGTGCGCCGTCCTGCCAGCACTTCCTGATAGTCTTTATAGTTTTCCAGAAGCAGCGCGGGGGTGTCCAGACCGTACGGACAGTGCGATGAGCATTTGTGGCAGTGGACACAGCTGGTGATGCGCTCCATTTTTTTCTGCCAGTCAGGGCCGAGCCATGCGGCGCTCGGCGCGCGGCGTATCATAAGCGACATACGGGCGCAGTTGTTGATTTCAATGCCTTGCGGACATGGCATGCAGTAGCCGCAGCCGCGGCAGAAGCTGCCGCTGAGCTGCTCGCGGTCTTTTTTGATAAGTTCGCGGATGCTGTCGGTCATGGCCGGAGGATTAGAGTTGAAGGCGATGAATTCGTCCAGCTCTTTTTCATGCTGTATGCCCCAGATGGGCAGCACGTTGTCGTACTGAGCGGCAAAAGCGTAGGCTGCCGCTGCGTTGTTTATAAGGCCGCCGGAAAGTGATTTCATGGCGATGAATCCTATATTGCGCTGCTTGCAGAGTGTTATGAGTTCCAGATCTTTTTCCGTACACAGGTAGTTGAACGGAAACTGCAGCGTTTCGTAAAGTCCGCTTTCTATAGCTTCTTTGGCAATGTTCAGGCGGTGGTTCGTGATGCCGATGTGGCGGATTTTTCCCTGCCGCTTGGCTTCAAGCGCGGCATCATACAGACCGTCAGGAGCGCCGGGTTTTGGGCAGAATGCAGGATTATGAAACTGATAGATGTCGATATAGTCCGTCTGCAGATTTTTCAGGCTCGTCTCAAGGTCTGCGCGCAGCTGGTCTGCCGTTTTGGCGGCGGTTTTAGTCGCTATGAACACTTTGTCGCGTACGTCATGCAGCGCGATGCCGACTTTTGTTTCACTGTCCGTATAGGCGCGCGCGGTATCAAAAAAAGTAAATCCTGATTCGTATGCTTTCCGAACGATATGCGCCGCCACGTCGGTGGTATCCCGTTGGATCGGAAGACATCCCATCGCGTTTTTTATGGTGATGATGCCTGTAGAACCTAATGTAACCGTTTCCATACCTGTTCCCTCTGTATGATAGCTTTGTTTCTGACTTAAAATAGCATGGTTTTTACTAGGAAACAAGGGAGTATTTGCCGTATGGCCGCTATTTGTTTCTAAAATCTGTATATAGAACTGCCGATACTTGATGTATGAGTACAATAGTTTTTTTTATGCTCGCTTTTTTTGTCGCGCTGTCGGGAAGCCCTGCTGCGGCGGACACTATATATATTCAAAAAGAATCTGATGCGTATGTACGTAAACCGCTGTATCCGCTCACATCAGAGGGCGGAACTGAAAAGCTTGAGGAAGCCGAAGATCCCAAGGATATGCTGATCATAGGCAACGACAACGGTTTGTTCCGTATGAAAAGCGGTGCCATGGAGCCGCTGTGGACCGGCGGCAAAGTTAAGCAGGTGGTGCGTACGCCGTCCCTGTGGTATCTGCTGACTTCTGAAGGAATCGTCATGAGCCGCAATCTGCGGGATTTTGAGCTCAGAAATCAGGGACTGCCGTTTCTGACCATGGAACATTTTGAAAACAGCCAGATTTCTATAAGCAAACAGATTGCAGATCTGAAAGATCTGTGCGTGAATCCGGCAAATCAGATGGAGCTGGTCACGGCAACCAAAGATTATGTGTATATTTCTTATGACGGCGGGCAGTCATGGAAATCGCTCGGCTCGACCGCGCCGAATACTTCCGGTATTAAGGCGGTGGCGATTGCCAACATGCCCGGGTACCGCGCCGACGGTTCGCTCAGCGATACTTCAGAGCTGGTGGTGTTCATGTCGCATGCTATCTTTGGTTTTTCATATCTCTATCCCCATGATAACAAACCAGAGTGGAAGGACATGTCCGCAGGATTTAAAATCCTTGAGTCCATGACCTCGCCGGATGAGATATCTGATATTCTGCCGGTGCGGCGTACGTCTGCAGACGGTATTCCGTATATGGAAATTTATATTGCACAGACGTTCCTGCCGAACCTGTACCGCCTGAATTGGCAGAGTAAGCGTGCAGAATGTCTTTATACGGGAAAAGAGCCGCTGGATACGATTGATGCGCTCACCCATGTGGAGGATACGCTGTTGTTCGCTCGGCCCGGATCCATCGGCTCATTTGATTTTAAGCATAATGTGGAGCGCGGTACGCCCGTAAAGCTGCCTGAGTGGAATACATTCTTTGATATGGCGGGCAGTTCCGTTAACTGTGCATGGATTCCGCAGTCGGTAAGCGGCTTTGGTACTGGATTTGCGCTCAATGAACTGTGGCTGCTTCATCCGTCGCGCGTGGTGTCAAAATACAGCAGCAAGATTGTCGGGCAGAAGAGTATTTATGTGCCTCCCTATCAGGTGCGCGCGCAGGCCGGTCTGGACGGTATCAATAAATTCCGCAAGATCATACAGGATAACAAGCTGAACAGTCTGGTGATCGATATGAAGGATGACTACGGCCTGCTCCGCTATGATACGCGCGATCCGCTGGTGATGGAGAAGGGAAGCGTCAGCCAGTATGCGACGAATCTTGATCAGTTTATTTCTGAGTTTAAGAAAGACGGTGTGTATCTTATAGCTCGTATTGTTGTGTTCAAGGACCGCAACCTTGCGCGCTACGGCGGCGGTAAGTATGCCATCTGGGACAGCCGGACCAATGCTCCGTGGATTGGTATCAAAGGGTATGAGGATATTCTTGATGCGGACGGCAAGCCTACGGGTAAAAAGAAGGCTTCGTATTATGACGAGAACTGGGTGGATCCCTACTGTCCCGAAGTATGGGAATACGATGTGGCGGTTGCAAAAGAACTGGTTGCCCGCGGCTTTGATGAAATACAGTTTGACTATATCAGGTTTCCTACGGACGGCGTGAATTTAGGGAACGCTTCGTACCGGTGGAAGCAGAGCGGTATGGACAAAGAAAGCGCGCTGATGTCATTCCTGGCGTATGCCCGGAAGAATATTGATGCGCCGCTCGGTATCGATATCTACGGCGCAAACGGCTGGTACCGCAGCGGTACCAGAACCGGTCAGGACGTGGAGATGCTGAGCCGCTATGTGGATGTTATAGGTCCCATGTTCTATCCGAGCCATTTTGAGCAGTCGTTTATGAACTATAATCCGTACCCTGACCGGCCGTACCGTATCTATTTTTACGGTACATACCGCAATACGGTGATCGGACGGAACCGTATTGTGGTACGTCCGTGGGTACAGGCGTTTTATCTGAGCGTGCGGTATGACAAGCAGTATTACGGCCCTGATTATGTGCAGAAAGAAATCTTCGGCGTGCGTGACAGTGTGGACCGCGGCTATATGTATTGGAACAATACGGGCAATTATGATACACTGCAGCCTGATGTGGGGACGTTGCCGTACACCGGCAAGGCTATGGAAGCCGATCTGAGGTTCAGAAAGCCGGCTTTCAGCGGCGGCAGTGCCTGGACGCCGGCCGCAGCGGCAGCTGTGTCTTCTGCTGTGCCGCTGGTACCGGCATCATCAAAGGAAATCCCTGTACTGACAGACCGGTAGGTTTAGATAGTTAGATACATTATGGATACGACTGGTTATACGCCTGAGGAGCCTATAGCGGCAGTGGCTACGGCATTGGTGCCGTCCGCGCTGGGAATAGTCCGTGCCTCGGGTAAAGGATGCATAGAGCTTGTTTCTCATGTGTTTTCACGGCCTGCGGCATTGTGTGCAGCCGCCGGAAACACGATTGTTTACGGATGGATTAAGGACGGCGGACATCGTATTGATGAGGTGCTTGTAAGCGTTTTTAGAGCGCCGAAAAGCTTTACGGGCGAGGATATGGTGGAGATAAGCTGCCATGGAGGTCCTGCGGTTGTTACCGCCGTATTCAATCTGCTGCTTGCCAAAGGATTCCGCCGTGCCCAGCGCGGAGAATTTACGTTCAGGGCATATATCAACGGAAAAACCGATCTTACCCGTGCCGAGGCGGTACGGGAAATTATAGACAGCCGTACCGATGCAGGCCGCGGCCGCGCTGCAGGGCGGCTTGCCGGGGATCTGTACAGCGAGATTGACGGCATTAAAAAGCTGGTGGTTGATACGCTGGCCGCTATTGAAGTGGAGATTGAGTATCCCGAGGACGAGGAGACGATAGCCGATGCATTTGATTCCGCGCAGCTGCGTCAGGCGGCTGACCGGCTGCAGACTCTTGTAGATTCGTGGAAAAGCGAAAAGGTCTATCAGGACGGCGTACGCGTGGTGCTGTGCGGTAAAACGAATGTAGGTAAATCAAGCCTGTTCAATGCACTGCTGAAGGAAGACCGTGCTATTGTGTCGGATATTGCGGGTACTACGCGTGACTGGATTGAAAGCTGGGTGAGTTTCGGCGGTATTCCCGCACGTGTGTTTGATACGGCGGGGTTGCGTGAAACAGGCGACATAATAGAACAGAACGGCGTGGAACGTACCAGGGATCTGTCAAAGGATGCGGACATAGTGCTGTATCTGGCGGATGCGGTGAGCGGCATTGATGATGATGACAGGCAGTTTTTGAAACATTGTCCTGCCCCTGTTGTGTTTGTGTGGAATAAATGCGACAAGCTGGAATCATCTGCCGGGGCAGAGCCCGGGGCTCTGCCCTCGGGTACGACTGCCCCGCTGGTACCTGAACTTACGGCGGAAGATTTTCCGATGCTGCGCGCGGTGGTGCACACAAGTGCAAAAAAAGGTTCCGGCATCGGCAGCCTCACGGCAGCGGTGTGCGGCGTGATTACGGGCAGCGGCGGCGCTGAGCGCGAGCAGGCGGGCCTTGGATCCGCCCGTCAGGAAGCCGCGGTTAAAGAGGCGCTGGGCTGCGTGCGCCATGCGCTTGAAACCAGCGGCTATACGCTGGATGCGGTGGTACAGGATCTGGAGGATGCGCTTGACAGTCTGGGCGAAGTGACGGGTGAAGTGACGCCTGATGATGTTCTGGACAGTATCTTTTCGCATTTTTGTGTAGGAAAATAGACTGTCATCCCCATTTTGTGGTAATATAAACTGTGCTTTCTATGTATTTAAAACTAACGCTTTGTCCGGTTTTTCTGGGCCTGCTGTTTGCGGTTCCGGCTGCTCCCGTTTTTTCTGAGCCGGTTTCCCTTGCGGAGGTTTATGAGGCAATAGACGAAGCATTTACAAAAAAATCTGACGAACAGCTTATTGCTGTGCTTGGAGATAACAGGCAGGCTGCGAACTATCCTCTGTACGAAAACTATGTTATGAAAAAAATCCGTCTCATGGTTATCAAAGAGGATTTTTTATTCGCGCGTGATGCGTGTCTTGTGGTCATTGACAATAATATGGACAATGATGCTGCGCTTGAGTTGTATTCTGTCATTGATGACGGTATTACGCGGCAGGAAACCGAGGCCCGCAGACGGGAAGAGGAAGCAATGGTAAAAAAAGCTCTTGCAGAGCAGGAGCGGCGTACGGTGCTTGCCTCTGTGGGCGATGAATATCGGACGGTAAAAACTTCCTCCGGCGAATCTGTATATCTGCAGGGAGCTGATGAACAGTATTCGCGTCTGGCGCTGCGGGGCGTATTTGGTATGGCGGATACTGGTCCGGTTACGGTTTCTTCGGAAAACTATACAAGCCTGCGCTATGGTATTGCGGTGTACGGTTCGGCAGTCTATCTGGCGGAGACGCTCGGTATCGGCTGTGATTTGAGCGCGGAAGTACTGCCGCTTGCAATCTCTCAAAGTGACGGCACCATGCTTTCTACGCTGCGCGTTATTCCCAAGCTTTCTGTAAACAGGCTCAGCCGCAGGTTGTTCTTCCGTACCGGATTTGCCGCCATGCTGACCAGTGACGGCAGCGATGCCGACAAGGTGCGTAAGGTGCATAAAACGTTTATGTCTCCGGTATTGGGCGTGGGGCTTGAGCATATACAGGCCGGTCCGCTGGAATTCAAGCTGTTCGGTGATTATTATCCGGCACATTTTGCCGAAAGTACTATGAAATTTGCAATGGAAAGCGGTGCTTTTCTTACCCTGCCGCTGGTCAATATGGATCAGGCGCGCATCGGTTTGGATATAGGTTTATGCGATACACTATATATGCTTGACGGCGGTATGGAGAACCGCTTGCGTATGATAGTAGGTTTTGGGGTTGGAAATGTTACAAAGTAAAAGACGGGTTCTGGTTGTTTCGGTTCTGCTTACTGTTCTGGCTGGCGTATTTGCTGATACCAGCGCTCTGACAGAAAGATTTCTTACAAAGGCCAACGATGATTATAGTGCCGGACGGTATGATGCGGCATATAACGATATTAATTCTGCGCTTAAGCTGAATAAGAATTCGGAAATGCCGGATTCTCTGGTGCTTATGGCACAGACGGTGTATGCCAGCCGTCTGGAGATTGTCCGGGATGAAAATGAATATGATCTGCTGGAGGAAATAAAGGATAATCTGCAGCAGTATCCCCGTATAAATAACGCTAAGCTTACATCACTTATACGGCAGATAGACAGCCAGCGTGAAAAGCAGAACGCTGCCGCCGCCGAGCGTAAGGAAGCTGCACAGCAGCAGGAAACGCGGCGCATGCATCAGGAGAATCTGGAGATGAACCAGAAGACGCTTGATGCACAGCAGCGGGCGCAGAGTGAGCAGAGCAAGCTTCTGGAAAATCTGAGCACCAGTGTCGGCTCACTGAATAAAAGCTTTGATACGATCGGCGAGGGGCTGAATAAGACTGCGGAACAGAACCGTTCTTCTTTCCGGGTCATAACCACAGCAATCTTTGTTATTGCCGGCGTGCTCCTGCTTATTTTTCTTATTGTCATGTTCATCATTCAGATGGCTATGCGCAGCAGCCGGCGGCAGCACGAGCAGTTTGAAGCTACGCTCAAAATGGTGGCGGCTATGCAGAACGCCACTACCAACACTATGCTGCGTCTGGGCGGTGTGACCAACTTGTATGGTGCAAGTGTAATAAAAAGCGTCAGCGGCACTAAATGGAACACTGATGCGCTGCCCGAACCGGAAATGACGGAAGAAGAGCAGAAAGAGCTGCAGGAGCTTGCCATAAAGTGCGAGGAGCTTGGCGTCAAGATTGATCAGGCTACCGGCCGCAAGAACAATTCAAAGAATGTAAGCGAGCTGGTATATAAGCTGGCACTGCAGATGGGAGAGCAGCAGCAGACTGCTTCCGTGTACTTCTGTGCCGCTATGGTGTATGATGCAGGCTTCCTTGCGCTTGATCCCGAAGTGCTGACTGCTGAGACGCTGACTGAAGAACAGCGGCAGGAGCTGCGCCGCCATGTGGAGCTTTTCAACGATTACCTGCAGTTTGTGCCTAAGCGGTATTGGACGATCTTTAAGGATGCGGCCGGTAAGCATCATGCGAATATGGACGGTTCCGGCTATCCTGAGGGGCTTGAAGGAGAGACGATTCCCCATGTGGCGCGGCTTATCCGTGTGGCAGAAACGTATGTGTCAATGTCCAGTACCCGCAATTACCGTGCGATTACGGACAAAGAGACTGCCATTGCCGCGCTGAAAGATCAGCCCCATATTTTTGATCCTGATGTTGTTGAGGCATTGGAAGAAATCATGTAGCTGATGATGTAGTGTCTGTGCGCATGTATGGCATGTGCATGTTCTGGAGGGAGAAACCATGGCATATACAGAAAGTGAGGTTCTGCAGTATATTGCAGAGAACGACGTAAAGTTTATAAAGCTGTTTTTTACCGATATATTCGGTACCATAAAGAGCATTTCTATTCAGCCGTCAGAGCTGGAGAAAGCTTTTTCTCATGGTATTTCTTTTGATGCGAGCGGCACAAAAGGATTCCTTAAGGAAGGCAGAACCGAGCTGTTTCTGGTGCCGGATCCTTCCACCTTATGTGTATTGCCATGGCGTCCGCAGCATGGGCGCGTAGTACGTTTTTTCTGTAATGTCAGAAAGCCTGACGGGACGCCGTTCGATGGTGATTGCCGCTATCTGTTGGAGCAGACGGAAGACTATGCGCGTAAGCTCGGCTATGAAGTACAGATTGGTACAGAATGTGAGTTCTACCTGTTCCTGCTGAATGAGCAGGGCTACAGAACAAATATTCCGCACGACAGTGCCGGGTACTGTGATCTTGCGCCTGATGACAAGGGAGAGAACGTGCGTCGTGACATCTGCCTTACGCTTATTGATATGGGACTGCACCCGGAAAAATCTCACCATGAAAGCGGTCCCGGCCAGCATGAGATTGATTTTAATTATGATACGCTGCTGAAAGCAGGCGATAATGTCGCCACGTTCAAGACGATTGTAAAGACAATTGCTGCGCGTCACGGGCTGTATGCGGACTTCAGCCCCTGTGTTGACGGAAGTTTACCCGGTAGCGGAATGCATATCAATATTTCTCTGCATAAGGACAAGCAGAATATTTTTGCTTCTGAGCCGTATTGTGAAGAGGCAAAGCAGTTTCTTGCGGGAATCCTTGCCCATATAGCTGAGATAACGGTGTTTCTGAATCCTATGGTGAAATCTTATTCCCGATTGGGCAATTTCGGGGCTCCAAAATATATTACATGGAGCCATGAGAACCGCAGCCAGCTTGTTCGGATTCCTAATGAAGACGGCGAGCTTAAGCGGCTGGAGCTGCGCTCGCCTGATCCGATGTGCAACCAGTATCTTGCGCTTTCGCTGATTATTCGTGCCGGTCTGGACGGCATAGCAAACAAGCTGCCGCTGCAGGAGCCGACGGATTATGAGGTGCTGCTGCAGGCAGAGAGAGCAAAAACACAGATAGTTCGGCCAACAAAAGAGACAGAAGCTGCCAGTAAACTGGAGGTTTTGCCGCCAAGTCTGCGTAATGCTGTTTTCATTGCGAAAGAAAGCAGTTTTGTACAGTCTGTACTGCCCGAGGCTCTGCGGAAAGTATATCTTTCCGAATTATTCAGTCTGAGTGCGTATTGTTAGTCTGAAACCCGGGGGCTGACAGATCATGGACAGTGTGCTTATTGTTTCAAACACACATACTACAATGGAAATTATATCCGGCATGCTGAGCTCCGGCATGTTCTCGCGTATTGTAACGGCGCAGAACGGGGCTGAAGGGCGCAGGGATTTAATCGATGATGAATTTGATTTGATTATCATTGATACTCCGCTGCCCGATGAGCTTGGTGATGATCTTTCATTATATGCCGCGGAGACTTCTGCAGCGGGCATTATTCTTATAGTAAGACAGGAAGTACTTGCGGATATTGATACTTCTGTAGAAGATGCGGGGGTATTTGTGCTGCCAAAACCGGTGAGTCCGGAATTCTTCTATCAGGCAGTTAAGCTGCTTACTGCCAGCCGCCGCCGGGTAATGAAGCTTGAGTCTGAGAACCTGCAGCTGCAGAAAAAAATATCTGAAATCAGGCTGGTTGACCGCGCAAAATGTATTTTGATCCAGTATCTGAATATGACGGAGGTGCAGGCCCACCGTTATATTGAAAAGCAGTCCATGGATCTGCGACAGAGCCGCGTGGTGACCGCCCAGAATATTCTGAAAACGTATGAAAGCTGAGAATGCTCAGCATGGCAGTATCGCATGACAGAACAAGAAATTGCAAAAGTATGTAAGGCGCTCGGGGATGAAAACCGTGTAAGAATCATCAAAATGCTTACGGACGGAGAGCTGTGCGCATGTAAGATTCTTGATGCGCTTGCGATCACTCAGCCGACGCTTTCGCACCACATGAAAATCCTTGCTGACTGCGGACTGGTAGTCGTGCGTAAGGAAAGCCGCTGGGCGTACTATGCGATTAACTGCGTAAAATTTTCTGAATTTAAAACCGTTATCGGTGATATCAGCTGTGCATGCAGCCATGCCGGTTCCGATTCTCCCTGTACTGATTCTGATTGTTCCTGCGGTACGCAGCCGCATAAATAGTCATGATATATTGACAGGTATCTATCTGTTTGCTAGTATCATATAGACGATTGTCAATATGACAGTTGTGAACAGGGAGAGTCTGTTATGTGGGATTTTATTCAGAATCAGGTTTTAGGAATGCGCTGGCTCAGTACGTTTATAGGGCGGGGAGTACAAGCTGCTGGTCTGGATATATCCGAACGGCTCGGCGCAAGCATTCAGTTTTTTGTATATGATGTGATAAAAATCACCGTGCTGCTGTTTGTGCTGATCTTTATTATTTCGTATATTCAGTCATATTTTCCTCCTGAAAAAAGCAGACGTATTATGGGGCGGTTTCAGGGCTTGTGGGCGCGAAGTATTGCCGCCCTGCTTGGTACGGTCACCCCTTTCTGCTCATGCTCTTCAATTCCTATTTTTATGGGATTTACGCAGGCGGGGCTTCCGCTCGGCGTTACGTTCAGTTTTCTTATCTCTTCTCCGATGGTGGATTTAGGTTCGCTTGTGCTTTTGATGAGCATTTTCGGCTGGAAGATTGCCGCCGCATATGTGGTTACCGGTCTGGTGATTGCCGTTGCAGGCGGTTCGATCATCGAGCATCTGCACATGGAATCGCAGGTGGCAGATTTTATCCGCAGCGCGCGTGCAGTACAGCCGGAGTATGAGGACGCTGTACCGGCACAGCGGGAGCGGCTGCAGTCCGCTCTGGACTCGGTCTTATCTACGCTTAAAAAGGTGTTTCCGTATATTCTGGCAGGCGTGGCTGCGGGGGCTCTTATTCATAACTGGATTCCTGAAATTTGGATTACGCGTGTGCTGGGTGATAAAAATCCGCTCGGCGTAGTGCTTGCAACCGTGCTCGGAGCTCCGATGTATGCGGATATTTTTGGTTGTATTCCGATTGCTGAAAGCCTGCTTGCTAAGGGTGCCCTTTTAGGGGTTGTTCTGAGCTTTATGATGGCTGTGACGACGCTGAGCCTGCCGTCGCTCATCATGTTGAATAAGGTAGTAAAGGCACGGCTGCTTTCCGTCTTTATCGTCATCTGCGTGGCGGGCATCATAGTGACGGGCTATGTGTTCAATGCGGTGCAGACCATGCTGGTATAGGAGAAAACAATGGCAAAATTTGAAGTGAAAGTACTGGGCAGCGGATGTAAGCGGTGCCACGAACTG
>CACZQF010000112.1 GCA_902783245.1 uncultured Spirochaetaceae bacterium
CCGCCTCCAACCCGCAGGACTCAGACCCGACCTTGGTCGGGACAAAATGGTGGCTGACGCAGCATAATTACAGGCTGCCGCCTCCTGCCACCTCCTAGCGCAGATCCTGCGTGCGCAGCTGATCCTGGTCATCATAGGTGCGGTTTTCGCCGGCCATGCTCCAGATGAACGTGTAGTTCTTGGTGCCGCAGCCGGAATGAATTGACCAGCTCGGGTTCAGGACCGCCTGCTCGTTGTGCATGACGATATGGCGGGTTTCCTGCGGTTCGCCGAACAGGTGGAATACCGCCTGATTTTCCGGAATGTCAAAGTAGAAATATACTTCCATGCGGCGCTCGTGGGTGTGGGCGGGCATGGTGTTCCATACGGAACCCGGTTCCAGATGCGTGAGTCCCATGGACAGCTGGCAGGTTTCAAGCACTGCCGGGTGGATGTACTGGTTGATGGTGCGTTCGTTGCTTTCTTCTAGGCTTCCCATGTGCTTGTGCACCGCGTCATTGTAGGTGATGAGCTTGGCGGGGAACGGGCGGTGCGCCGGCGTGCTGTTCATATACAGCCGTGCGGGCTTGTTTGAATCCGCACTGGAAAGCAGTACTTTTTTGGTGCCCATGGGCAGGTACAGCGCATCGTAGTGCTTAAGCTCGTATTTTGTGCCGTCGGCCTCTACAAAACCGGTCTCGCCGATATTGATAATGCCGAGCTCGCGGCGCTCAAGGAAGTAGCTCACGCCGAAATCTTTCATGGGGTCAATGTTTTTCTGCAGATCAACTGCTTTTGTTACGGGCAGCGCGCCCATCGTAACGATGCGGTCGATATGAGAATAGACGGCAGTCACATCGTCAGCTTTGAATATATCAGAAATCAGGAATTCTTTGCGGAGTTCCTCTGTAGTCATGGTTTTGAACGGCTCTTTGCCGGTGGAATAGCGGATATCTACCATAGCGGTTGTATGTCTCCTTTAGGTAATGGGCACCTCGAAAAAACTTTCGTGGCTTTTTCGAAGTTTTGTAATAAGAACGGAATGAAACAATAAGTGCTTCCGGCATGAAGCTGGAAGCACCTATCTTTTATGGGAACCTCTGAAAGTTCAGACAGCGAAGCTGTCCTTTTCAGAGGAAACCGACTTACGGCTGTTTACCGATGTAGGCCAGGATACCGCCGTCAACGTACAGAATATGACCGTTCACCGCGTTGGATGCGTCTGAAGCCAGGAACACTGCCGGGCCGCGCAGCTCTTCGGGGAGCAGCCATCTGCCTGCCGGAGTACGGCCGCAGATGAACTGGTCAAACGGATGACGTGAGCCGTCGGGCTGCTTTTCGCGCAGGGGTGCGGTCTGGGGAGTGGCGATATAGCCGGGGCCGATGCCGTTGCACTGGATGTTCTGCGCACCGTATTCGGAACAGATGTTGCGGGTGAGCATTTTAAGTCCGCCCTTTGCCGCCGCATATGCTGAGACGGTCTCGCGGCCGAGCTCTGACATCATGGAGCAGATGTTGATGATTTTGCCGTGGCCTTTTTTGATCATACCGGGCAGCACCGCTTTTGATACGATGAACGGAGCGTTCAGATCCACATCGATGACGGCGCGGAAATCAGCGGCGCTCATCTCTGTCATAGGAATACGCTTGATGATGCCTGCATTATTTACCAGAATGTCGATGACGCCGACATCTTTTTCGATTTTTTTGACGGTTTCCTGCACAGCTGCTTCATCGGTGACGTTGCATACATAGCCGTGGGCTTCTATGCCCGCTTCTTTGTAAGCTGCCAGACCGTTTGCAAGCTTTTCTTCATTAATATCATTGAAAACGATTTTTGCACCAGCGGCTGCATATGCGGTGGCAATGGCAAAGCCGATACCGTACGAAGCTCCGGTCACCCAGGCAACCTTGCCTTTGAGGCTGAAGCTGTTCATGTCAAAATTCTCCATTGAAAAAACCTCCGTTAGTTCTATAATAGATCAGGTCGACGAGTTCGCAATTTGCTACGCGAATGCAATCGCAGAAATAGCGCGATTTTGAACTCGCCTTTTAAGGTAACCTGTTCGGAAGCTGAAGTTTCCGAACAAGTTTAATAGCAGTATACACTTTTTTAAATCTCTTGGAAATGAAAATAAAGCACATATTCAGCACGATTCAGACAGAATCTCAACATCCTGCGACAGATGGCGTCGGACACGGGCGGTATATTCCCGGATTCCGTACAATCGTGCTTTCTTTGTGTCTGTCCATGCTCGGTGTGGTGTTCGTAGCGGGTACCGTTCTGTTCGCGCGTGTGTATACGGTGGTCGGCGACATGGAGAACCGTATAGAGCAGTATATTCTTATGGAGCGGCTGTCGCAGGAACTGCGTGAGGGCAGGCGGGCTTTTGCTGACTGGTTCGCCGCCATTGAAAACAGGGATACTGCCGCCGCCGATACTGCGGTGCAGCAGGTGGGCTACTACCGCTATCGTGCGTTGTATACGGTACGCCTGCTGAATGCGGATTACGATGAAAGCCCGCAGATGTACTTTCTGAACCGGGGCATTGTGAACGGCCTTTCTTTTATAGAGAATACGGTGTATGCGCTTGACCGGCCCGTAGTGGAGCTGACTGCCGCCACCTATAATACGTATTATCAGGTGCTCAAGGTGTTTGACTATCTGCTTACCTATACCAATTACCGCTATCTGTCCGCGGCGGTGGCAAGTGACGTGCAGGCGCTCACGCAGAACATGGAGCGGATCCGGCAGCTCAGAACGCTTTCCGTAGTGATTCTGCTGGTGCTGGTCGGGGCGGGGAGCGCGGCGGCTGTCATCATCACGCGTATGCTTTCAATGCATGTGCGGCGTATGCTCACTACTGCGGTGGACATTACGCGCGGCAATCTTGCTACGCCTGACCTGCTGCTTACCGGTCCTCGTGAATTCGTGCTGCTGAAGGACAAGCTTAACCATATGAAAAGCAGCCTGAACGATCGGATTGCGTTGGAATCACGTCTGCATCATCAGGAGCTTGAGCATGAGAAGATCACCAAGGAGCTGGAGCATGCGCGCTATCTGTCGCTGCAGGCGCAGATAAATCCGCACTTTCTGTTTAATACGCTGAACATTATTTCGCATACGGCGCTGTTTGAGCGTGCGGAAAAGACGGTGAGCCTGATAAACAGCCTTGCGGCGGTGTTCCGGTATCGTCTGGAATTCAAACAGACGGTTACGCTGGAGGCCGAGCTTATGTTCGTGCGCCAGTATCTGGCCATACAGAAGGCGCGGTTCGGAGAGCGTCTTCTGTATGATGTGCGGTACAACACCGCGCTGGCAGGATTTGAGATGCCGCCGTTTGTAATACAGCCGTTCGTGGAGAATGCAGTGAAGCACGGCATAGAGCCGATGGAGGCCGGCGGTATGGTGACCGTAGCGGTCCGCCGGCTGCCTGCCGCGGATGAGCATGGCGGTACGGATTCCGGCTGTATAGAGATTATGGTGGAGGATGACGGTCATGGTATTCCTGCGGATTTCAGCGTGTCTTTCCTGGAGCAGGAGCAGTCCGAGCATATCGGTATTACGAACGTCATCAAGCGTCTTACGATGTATTACGGCAGGCTTGCCGGATTCGATATTCGCCGCCGTACCGAGACTGGCGGCACTACGGTTACGCTGCGGCTGCCGGAACGCCGGTGAAAATGCAGAATGCTGTGCAAAACTTCCGGTGCCGTGTACAATAAGTCTATGGGCGGTGTGCAATGAGTGACAATGCAATCCACATGCTGATAGCTGACGATGAGCAGCTTGAATGCGATGCTCTGGAATTTATGATCGGCGAGCTTGACCGCGGCATTGTGTGCCACAAGGCATGCAATGGCCGGCAGGCGGTGGAGCTTGCCGAGGCGCTGCGGCCGCAGATTATCCTGCTGGACATTCAGATGCCGGGTATGACCGGTCTTGAGGCTGCTGAAAAAATCAGGGAGTTCTCACCATCGGCTATAATCGTGTTCCTGACGGCGTGGGGCAGGTTCGACTTTGCCCAGAAAGCTATCAGAGTGGGGGCGTTCGATTATCTGGTGAAGCCCGCCGACCGTGAAAAGCTGCGTACGCTGGTGGACAAGTGCATGAGCCGTCTGGAATATGGCGGTGCCATGGCGGCCCAGGAACCGGAGGTTTCCTTTGATGACGGTTCTACTCTGCAGCTGCTTTCAGATCTTGAGGCTGCCGTTCTGAACGGTGATGCGGACGGCGCGCGTGCGCAGGAAAAGCGCTTTGTTGAAAGCGTGTACCGCCGGTACGGATACACCGGTCATGCAGGGCAGGCGTTCTACGAATCATTTCTGGTACTTATCTATGATATCTGCAAGGCGGTGCCTTTTTTAGACCGGCAGAAACCTGCCACGCGGAATGCGGCTGAGCTGGAAGCCGAGCTTCATGCATTCGTGCAGGAAGCCTGCGCTGCGGTGTCGGCAGACAGGCAGGACAAATACCGCCGCATCTTTATACTGGCGGAACAGTATATACGGGCCAATTTCGGCGCACCGCTGTCGGTGGAATCGGTGGCAGGCAGGTTCGGTATGCAGAGCGTGTACTTTTCGCGCCTGTTCCCGCGCTACTGCGGCACTACATTCGTGGAGTATGTGACTGCAGTGCGCATGGAGTACGCCGGACAGGCGGCTGCCGAAGGCGTGCTGCTTAAGGATGTGGCTGCCTCATGCGGTTTCAGCGATGCCGGATATTTTGCCAAAGTGTTTCATAAATATTATGGGATGAGCCCCGCCGAATATCAGGCCGAAAAGACCGGATCTGGGAAAAAAACAAAAAAATAACTGTATTTTGCAAAAAAATCCTGCTATGCAATATAAAATTCCGCTCCTACAATAAAGTATCATTGAATGGTACGGCGGTCTGCCGCTGTGCCTCAAGTCTTAAAAGGAGTGATTATATGAAAAAATTGGTGTCAGTTGTTTGTGCCGCACTGGCGGCAGGCGCTGTGTTTGCCGGAGGATCAAAAGATTCTGGTTCTGCCGGAGCCGCCCCCAAGTCTATGGTGCTGCGCTATGCGGAGAATCAGCCGCAGGATTATCCGACCACAAAAGCTGCATATGAATTTGCCAAAATAGTCGAAGAAAAGACCGGCGGCCGCATTAAGATCGAAGTGTATTACGGCGGTCAGCTCGGCGATGAAAAGTCTGTCATTGAGCAGATGCAGTTCGGCGCCATTGACTTTACCCGTGTATCTATTTCTCCGCTTGCGGAATTCAGCAAGTCTCTGAATGTACTGCAGCTTCCGTACTTGTACCGCGATGCTGACCAGATGTGGAAAGTACTTGACGGAAAGATCGGCAAGGACTTCCTTGATTCTCTTGACGGCGCCGGTCTGATCGGTCTGTCATGGTTCGATGCAGGTGCCCGTAACTTCTATGTATCCACCCGTGCTATCAACAAACTTGAAGATCTGAAGGGGCTGAAGATTCGTGTACAGGAATCCCAGCAGATGATGGATATGGTTCAGGCGCTCGGTGCAAACCCCACGCCTATGGCATATGGTGAAGTATACTCCGCGCTGCAGACGGGTGTTATCGATGGCGCAGAGAACAACTGGCCGTCATATGAGTCCACCTCACATTATGAAGTAGCAAAATACTTTGTGCTTGACGAGCATACCCGCGTTCCTGAGACACAGATGGTGTCAAAGACCACATGGAATAAACTGTCTGCTGACGATCAGAAAATTATCCGTGAGGCTGCCGCTGCTTCTGCGCAGCTTGAGCGTAAGCTGTGGGCTGAGCGTGAAAGAGCTTCCGAAAGCAAGGTTAAGTCAGGCGGTTCTGTTGTAACCACGCTGTCTCCTGCTGAAAAACAGAAGTTCCAGGATGCTATGGCTCCGCTGTATAAAAAATACGGCGCCGGATACGAAGATATTATTTCAAAGATTCAGGCAACAAAATAAGCCGTGCTGAAAGCGCGTGCGGCGGGCGACCTCCTCCTGAAATAGCCGCCGCGCGCTTTTAGGAACTGATATTTCGGTGCGGGAATTTTTGCCCGTACCGTGCCCTTACTGTTCTTTTATCCTGCGCAGCTTCTGCGGTCTGCGGAAGCTGCGCTTTCTGGTCTTTTGATGGGAGAGAATATGTCACATCGGATTTATAAAGACGATATGAAACCGTTTGAAAAAGGAATCTGCTATGTTACGTTTTTCTTTGACGTAGTGTACCGTATTCTACTTGAGTATTCAAAAATAGTACTTCTGGTTATTGTTGCGATCGTGAGCGCACAGGTGTTCAGCCGTAAATTTTTTGGCAGCAGTATCCGCTGGTCGGAAGAAGTGGCACTGGTGCTCATGATCTGGATGGCGTTTATTTCTATGGCGGTAGGCGTAGAGCGTCATCTGCATATTGCGATTGAAATGTTTGCGAACCGGCTTCCGGCAAAAGCCCGGCTTGTGGTTGAAAAAATCAATGATACTGCTACATTTTTGTTCGGAATTGTGCTTATGGTCTACGGAAGCCGCCTTGTTTCATCGACTATGAGCTCTACGCTGCCCGCAACGCAGTGGCCCGCAGGCATTGAGTATCTGATGATGCCGGTGGGCGGTTTTTTTATTATGTATTTTTCGTTCTTGTCGCTGTTTAATCTGGAAAAATACCGCCATCCTGATATTGAGGGTGATGATTTTAAGGAAGTTGAGGGGGCGGTCTGATGTTTGATTCAAATATTGCGATCTGGCTTCTGTTAGGCAGCTTTGTGCTGTTCATTGTATTTAAGATGCCGGTTGTGTTCGCGCTGGCAGTTTCTTCCTGCGTGACGCTGCTGTATATGCATATTCCGCTCATGGCGTTCATTCAGCAGATGGCTAAGTCTGTCAATAGTTTTTCGCTTATGGCAATACCGTTTTTTATTCTTGCCGGTGAGATTATGGGGGCTGGTGGTATTTCTAACCGGCTGCTTGACTGCGCGAATGTGTTCGTGGGCCGGTTCCGGGGAGGTCTGGCCTATGTGAACGTGCTTGGTTCCATGCTGTTCGGACACCTGTCCGGTTCTGCGGTGGCTGATGTATCTTCCCTTGGCTCCGTGGAGATTCCTATGCAGGTTAAGGCCGGTTATGATATGCCGTTTTCAGTGGCCGTTACCGTAGCGTCCGCATGCCAGGGCGTGCTTATTCCGCCGAGCCATAATATGATCATCTATTCGCTGGCGGCCGGCGGTGTGTCTGTAGGTGCGCTGTTTATTGCCGGTCTGCTGCCCGGCGTTATGCTCGGCCTGCTGCTGCTGGTGGTGTGCGCCGTGCTTTCTGTGGTACGTCATTATCCTAAGGGCGAGGCGGTACCGTTCAAACAGGGTGTGAAGATTGTGTGGAATGCACTGCTTGCTTTGTTCACTGCGGTCATTATCCTGTTTGGTGTAACGCTCGGATTCTTTACCGCCACTGAGTCAGCCGCCATCGCATCTATCTATGCGTTTATTGTGTCTATGTTTATTTATAAGGAGCTTAAGCTGAGCATGATGCCGCGTATCCTTATGAATACGGTGAAGACGCTTGCCATGGTGTTTTCGCTTATAGCCGCTGCAGGCGCATTCGGTTATCTTCTGGCTATGCTCCGGATTCCGACGCTCATTACTCAGGGACTGCTGTCTATATCGTCCAATAAATATGTCATTTTTGTCCTGATTAATATCATGCTTCTGCTGCTTGGCTGTATCATGGACATGGCACCGCTCATTCTTATCGTAACGCCTATTCTGGTGCCGGTGGTGAAGGCATTCGGAATGAGTCCCGTACAGTTCGGCGTGGTACTGATTTTTAACCTGGCGGTGGGTTTGTGCACGCCTCCTGTTGGATCTGCTCTGTTCGTTGGCTGCGGTATCGGTAAGATATCTATGGAAGAGACGGTAAAAGCTATGCTGCCTATGTATCTGGTCATGGTTATAGGGCTGCTTTTGGTAACGTTCATACCCGAAGTGTCACTGTTCCTGCCGCGTATGCTCGGTTATCAGGTATAAGCGGTTAGTGGTGCGGCTGTACGGACACTGCATGGTACTGCAGCCGCACCATCATCTATACTGCTGATGCAATTTTTTAAAATATCTGTTTTTTACCTAAAATAGCCGTCTATTTACTTTGCTATTTAACATGGATAGGTATATTATGAGAATACGGAAGTGTGCACTAACATGTCAGTGCATTTTTCCGTAATTTTTATCTATGCTGAAAAAAGGGGGAGATGTAATGTCGGATACGGTGGTCACGTTCGGCGAGCTGCTGCTGCGGTTGTCGCCGGAAGAGCACAAGCGTTTTTTACAAGCTGACAAATTTGATGCCATTTATGGCGGTGCTGAGGCAAACGTTGCTATTGCGCTTTCGGTGAGCGGATTTAATACCGCATATGTAACCAAAGTGCCGGAGAATGAGGTTGCCCAGACCGCCATTAATTTTGTACGGAGCTTCGGCGTGGATACTTCCCGCATTGTGCGGGGCGGCCCCCGTCTCGGACTGTATTATATAGACCGCGGTGCATCGCAGCGCGGATCCAAGGTTATCTATGACCGCGCGGGCTCTTCTTTTGCACTGGCAAAGGCGGCCGACTTTGACTGGAAAGCGATTTTTAAGGATGCCAAGCTGTTTCATCTGACCGGCATTACGCCTGCTCTGAGCAGTGAGATGGCGCAGATCTGTATTGAAGCCTGCCGCATCGCCAAGGAAATGGGCGTCATAGTTTCATTTGATGTGAACTACCGTGCTTCGTTGTGGTCAAAGGATGCGGCACGAAAAGTGATGACCGAGATCAGTAAGTATGTGGATATCTGCTTTGCCAATGAGGAAGAGATACAGGATGTGTACGGCATTCAGTCCGCTACGCGCGGCAGTGCGACGGATCCTGCCAACCGGCCCATTTATGAGCATATGTCCGAACAGCTGATGAAGATGTTCCCGTTCAGTACGATTGCAATTACGCTGCTGGATTCCCCTTCTTCAAGCAACCACATCTGGGGTGCGCTGCTGTACGACAAGACCGGCGCCCATTACAGCCGTATCTACAATATTCAGACTGTTGACCGTGTGGGTGTCGGTGATGCGTTCAGCGCGGGACTTATCGGCGCCACGCTGAAAGGTTACAGCGGTGATCAGGCGGTGGAGTACGCTGTTGCCGCCGCTGCCCTGAAATTCACGGTGGAAGGTGACTGTAACCTTGTGTCAGATAAAGAGATTGAGGCGCTTGCTAACGGCGGGCGTGCAGAGATAAAGCGGTAGAAAAGCTGCCGGTAAAGGGGCTGCCGGCAGGGACGCATGTTCGGCTTTTGCAGGCAGCCTTGAACCATATATTCGGAGGTTTGGTTTATGAAGTCCATTAAAGAGGTGGTAAAGACCGTAAAACGGCCTGAGAAAGTTCTGCAGTTTGGTGAGGGCGGTTTTTTGCGCGCGTTCGTGGACTGGCAGATCGATATTGCCAATGAAAAGGCGGGTTTTAACGGCAATATTGTTATCGTTCAGCCGCTGCCGCAGGGCATGGTTGACGTGATGAATCAGCAGAATAATCTGTATACTACGGTGCTGCGCGGTCTTAAGGACGGCAAGCCTACGGTTGAGACCCGTGCTATTACTTCGGTGAGCCGGTCGCTCAATCCGTATACTCAGTATGATGAATATATTGCATGTGCGGAGAATCCTGATCTGCGCTTTATTGTGTCGAACACCACAGAAGCGGGTATCCGTTATGACGAGAGTGTAAAGCTTGAAGATAAGCCTCAGGCTTCATATCCCGGCAAGCTTACGGCATTTTTGTACCGCCGGTTCCAGGCATTTAAGGGCGCCCATGACAAAGGTCTTATTCTGGTTCCCTGTGAGCTCAGCGAGGATGCCGGTCTGAACCTGCGTATCTGTATCCTTCAGCATGCACGTGACTGGCATCTGGGCCCTGACTTTATCAACTGGTTTAACAATGACTGTGATGTATGCTCCTGTCTTGTGGACCGCATTGTACCGGGCTACCGTCCGCTCATGAATAAAGATGAGAACGGCAAAACGCAGGCCGAGAACTTATGTGAAAAACTCGGGTATGAGGATAAGCTTTTGGACAGTGCAGAGCTGTTCCACCTGTGGTGTATTGAAAGTGCAAAGAGCCATGAGGACGAGCTGCCGCTGGTAAAGGCCGGGCTGAACGTTATCTGGACGCCGAACATGGATTTTTATCATACGCGCAAAGTCCGTATTCTGAACGGTGCGCATACTTCTTCTGTTCTTGCGGCATATCTTGCGGGCAGCAACTACGTGCAGGATATTGTCTGTGCCGAAGAGAACGGCTTCTGCAAGCCTAATGCCGCCGCTAACAAGTTTATGCACGACGTTATTTTCAATGAGATTATTCCTTCGATCGATGGAGATCAGCAGCAGCTTATTAATTACGCGAATGATGTAATTGAGCGTTTCCAGAATCCGTTTAATCCTCATGCTCTTATGGATATTTCGCTTAACTCAATCTCTAAATTCTGGACCCGCTGTCTGCCGTCCGTAACGCAGTATATTCAGAAGAAGGGCAGCGTGCCGAAATTGCTTTCATTCTCACTTGCTGCACTGATTGCTTTTTATAATGGTACTGAAATCAAAGAGAATGACAGAGGCGGTAAGTATCTTGAATCAAAGCGTGCGGGCAATACCTATCCGAACAATGATTCTCTTCCGGTATTGGAATTTTTTGCAGAGCTGAACCGTACTGAAAAGGATCCTGCGGCAATTGCCCATAAGGTGCTTTCAAACGTTTCGTTCTGGAAAGAGGATCTTACATCATACGCTGGACTTGAGGCTGCGGTTGCCGGTCATCTGGCGGCTATACAGAGCAAAGGCATGCCGGCGGCGCTCGCCGATGTGGTGGCATAGCTGACCTATGAGTAAAACTGCTGTTAGAATCAATGCCGCTGACAGTGTGGCGGTTGCGCTTGTACCGCTTGCGGCGGGAACAAGTGTGACGCTTGAAGCATCTGACGGTGTGCCCGCTGTTACAGTTGAGCTGAAAGAGGATATTGCCGCCGGGCATAAGTTTGCCGTCAGAGCGATAGCTCAGGGGGAGCCGGTGATAAAATACGGCTATCCTATCGGAGCTGCGACAGAGGCAGTACAGGCGGGCATGCATGTACATACTCACAATATCCGTACGTTGCTTGCGGGTGAGCTTGACTATACGTATGACGAAGCAAAGGCTGCCGCCGCTTATCAGGCGTGGTACAAAGAGACCGAAAGTCTGCGGCAGCGTTGTCCGCAGGTACAGGCATATGTCCGTACGGACGGCTGGTTTGCATCGGGAAGCGGCCTTCACAGTACGGGCAGCCGTAATGAAATCTGGATCATTCCGCTGGTAGGGTGCGTGAATAAAATCTGCGAAAGCCTTGCCGCATGGGGAAATGCCCGGTTCTGCAACGGAAATCCTGCTCCGCGCACGGACGGCGGCGTAGAGGGTGTGTTCACTTGGACACATCCATACGGCTGCTCTCAGATGGGGGGAGACAAGGAGACTACGGCCCGTATACTGGCTGATCTGGTGCACCACCCTAATGCAGGGGGCGTGCTTGTAGTAAGCCTGGGGTGTGAAGAGAATAATATCGACTATTTTAAGCAATTCTTAGGTACCTATGACGCTGAACGCGTAAAATTCATGGTTACTCAGCAGCATGAGGATGAGATTGCTGAAGGACGCCGCCTGCTTGAGGAACTCGGTGCGTATGCTTCCCGTTTCCGCCGCACGAGCGTACCCTTGTCTGATATTGTTCTCGGTATGAAGTGCGGAGGTTCTGACGGTATGTCAGGCATTACGGCAAACGCACTGATAGGCCGTGTGTGCGATGCCATGACCGGTATGGGCGGAAGAGTGATGCTGACCGAAGTACCGGAGATGTTTGGCGCCGAGCAGATGCTTATGAACCGTTGCTGCAGCCGTGAGGTGTTTAATAAAACGGTAAAGCTTATCAACGGATTCAAGGACTATTATGCCCGCCATAATCAGGTGTGTTATGAGAATCCTTCTCCTGGAAATAAGGCCGGGGGCATTACAACGCTTGAAGATAAGTCGCTTGGATGTGTACAGAAAGGCGGAAAAGCTCCGGTAACAGGAGTTCTTGCCTATGGTGAGCGGCTGTCCGGTTCTGCAGCATCTTCTGTACAGGGACAGCATATGCCGCAGGAATCGACGGGACTGCTGCTGCTGGAAGGTCCGGGCAACGATATTGTATCCACAACGGATATGACTGCCGCCGGTGCGGTGATATTATTATTTTCCACCGGCCGTGGTACGCCGCTCGGCGCTCCAGTGCCTACGGTTAAGATAGCTACAAATCATCCGCTGGCAAAAAATAAGTCCGGCTGGATTGATTTTGATGCGGCCGACCTGTTGGAGCAGAGCGCAGAGTCTGTACGTGATTCGCTTTTGCAGTTTATTTGTGATGTTGTCTCCGGTCGGGCCATAACGAAAAATGAGCGGAACGGTTACCGGGAGATAGCAATCTTTAAGGACGGAGTCACGTTGTAATCTGATACGGATATCTGGTGCGCTGCTGGTTTCCGGATATCCGGTATAATGGGCCTGTTCGATAACTTCGTTATCGCTCAGGTCTAATACGTGTGTAGTTTATATAGGGGGATTTGATATGAAAAAGTTTATGGATGCAGATTTTCTGCTTGAGACTAAGACTGCGCAGGAACTGTTTGCTGCATGTAAAGACGAGCCGATTTGGGATTATCACTGTCATCTGCCTCCCAAGGATATTGCAGATAACAAAAAGATGCCTGATCTGGCAGAAGCTTGGCTTGGAAGCCACGGATATGGTGACCATTATAAATGGCGCCAGATGCGTACCTACGGGGTAGAGGAAAAATACATTACCGGAGATGCACAGCCCTATGATAAGTTTATGAAGTGGGCGGAGACTGTGGAGCATCTGATCGGAAATCCTCTGTATCACTGGACGCATCTTGAGCTGCAGCGGTATTTCGGTATCACTGAGCCGCTTACCGTAAAATCTGCTCCGGCAATCTGGGAAAAGGCAAATGAAATGCTCAAGTCTGACGAGTTGAGCGTAAAAGGTATTTTTAAAAAGTTCAATGTATATGCGGTGGGAACGACAGATGATCCTATTGATTCCCTTGAATATCATAAAGCAATCGCGGCAGGAACTGCTCCGATCGGTACGGTTGCCACGAAAGTCAGACCGTCATATCGGCCTGATAAAGCCCTGAACATTAATCTTCCCGGTTTTGCCGACTATATTGCCAAGCTTTCTCAAGTGAGCGGCGTTTCAATAAAAACATCCGATGATGTTATTGACGCATTGGTGAAGCGGCTTGACTACTTTATTGAAAACGGTTGCCGCGCTACGGATCATGCGCTGGAATTCCCGCCATGCCGTCCGGCATCTGATCAGGAAGTTGACGCCGCACTGCAGGCTGCTCTGGCAGGCAAACCGGTGACACCTGAGCAGGCGGAAGCATACCGGACAAAGCTGCTGACGGCGCTTGGCAACGCATATGCAAAGCGTGGTATTGCCATGCAGTTCCATATGAACGCAATTCGTGACAACAATAAGGCCATGTTTGCAAAATTGGGCCCGGATACTGGTTTTGATGCATCTCATGACAATCCGGTGGCAGAAAAGCTTGCCGGCCTGCTGAGTCGTATTGAAGAAAACGGTGCGCTGCCTAAAACAATTCTGTATACGTTGAATCCGAAGGATTATTATCCTATAGCCACGCTTATGGGATGTTTCCAGGGCGATGGAATCCGCGGTAAAATTCAGCTCGGCAGCGGCTGGTGGTTCTGTGATCATATCGATGGCATGGAGCAGCAGCTCAAAGTTCTCGGTGATCTTGGTATGATCCCGACGTTTATCGGTATGCTTACTGACAGCCGCAGCTTCTTGTCTTATCCGCGTCATGAATATTTCCGCCGCATTGTGTGCAACCTGTTCGGCAACTGGGTTGAAAAAGGTATGTTCCCTGCGGATATGGATCTGCTCAAGCAGATTGTGAAAGATATTGCGTTCGGTAACGCAAGCCGCTATTTCTAACTGGCGTTTAGGAAAAAACTGCTATAACCTGTTCATAGCCGGAGCTTTCTGGTACAGTAGAGCTATGAAAGTTGCGCATCTTATATTCGATCTTGATGATACGCTGTATCCTTCGTCATCCGGGATGAACAAGGCTATAGCGCATAATATGATTGCTTTTGTAGCTGAGTTCCTTCATGTTCCGTATGAACAGGCTGTAAAAATTCGTCTTGAAAGACTCTGTCATTTCGGTTCAACGCTGGAATGGCTTATGAGCGAAGGCCTGACAGATGCCGAGCCGTATTTTGCGGCGGTACATCCTGAAAACGAAACCGATGGATTAGTAAAGGCGCCGGGGCTTCGTCCGTTTCTACAGTCTTTGCATATTCCTATGACAATACTTACTAATGCTCCGTCGGAACATGCCGAGCGCGTGCTGAAGTTTTTGGAAGTTCGGGATTTGTTTGATTCAATTACTGATATCAGGGATTGCGGATTGAAGGGCAAACCATATGCTGTTGCGTTCGAGACGGCACTAAAGCGTGCCGGAGGTACGGTGCAGGACAGTCTGTTTATTGATGATCAGAAAAAGTATACTGCAGGGTATGAGAACGTCGGCGGTGTTGCCGTACAGGTCGGATCCGGCGGCGGTGCATATCAGACGGCAGTACTGCCTGATGCATCAAAACCAACGGGCGTAGTAAAAGGCAGAACATATCATCTTGATTCGATTTATAATCTTCCGGACCTCTTGCATCGATTAGGCGATTTGGTGTAGAATACTCGTATGCCGTTGAACGGCATATTCTGGGGAATTAGCTCAGTTGGTAGAGCGACAGGTTCGCAATCTGTAGGTCACCGGTTCGACTCCGGCATTCTCCAATCTTTTATATTATATTGCTGGACAATTTCTTTATTTATGGTTAAAATAAGAATGTCTATAGCGTCCGGATGCCCTGCGGTACATGTTGTGCCAAGGGCGTTTTTTTTTGTCTGTTTGAATTTTTATAGTGTTTTTCTAAAATCTTCCTTTTCAGCTTACTGTTGTTCTGCAAGTTGTCTGAGCGCTTCAGGGTTCTGTATTGTGATAGTTCCGCGATTTACCTTTACAATACCGTCATTGGTCAGGTAACGGAGCATGCGGGTAACCACTTCACGAGCGCTGTTCATTTCTTCTGCTATTTTTTCATGGGTAAGAGTCAGTACTGTAGAGCCGGTGCGCATGGATTCTGCCTGTAAAAATAATGCAAGCCGCTGGTCTGCCTTCATGAACAGAATCTGCTGCATGGTCCACATAACCTCTGAAAAGCGCTCGGTGGCTTTTTCATAGCAGAATGCTTTTGCATATATATTATCGGTACATAGTTTTTTTAATACGGCAGGAGCGACAATGAGCGCCCTGCTGTCAGCTTCTGATCGTATGCTGATATGGAATGTCACTGCATCAAGAACACATGCTGCGGACAGTACACATACAGTGCCTTCTGAAAGCCTGAAAAGCGTTATGTCTTTGCCTGCGGGCGAGGTCATGAAAACCCTGAATTCACCCTGTATGAGCAGTATCAGTCCGATGCAGCTGCGGTCGTTCTGATTCAGCAGAGCTCCGTCTGCATAGTGTACGGTGCTGGTACCGGCAGCAAGGGCTGCTTTCTGTGCAGACGTTAGCTCTGTGAAAAACGGCAGATTGCTCTGCAGCAGTTCATATTCGGTCTTTGATAACATGTACCGGGTACCTTTACTTACAGAAGATTCCCACGACACAAGTAGTAATACAACAGCTCTACGGTAGCCGTTGTATCACGTATATCGCAGACTTCATAGGAGTGGACATATCGCATGGGGATTTGTATGCCGCCGCTTTTTATACCACCGTTCAATGTCTGCATAAAGCTTGCATCGGTTGCCCCCGCTGCATAGGCTTCAACTTGATACGGAATATTATGCAGTTGAGCGATACGTTTCATTTCCGCCACCATGTTTCGGTCAGAAATAATGCCTGCAACACCGGTGCTCAGTTTATCCATTACTTTTATAGATGTACCTTTGCCGAGTGTATTGATATAATTACGTTCCTGAACGCTAGGAATATCAGTTGACAGGCTCATATCAAGCGCAATTGCATAGTCCGGCTTTATGTTTGTTGCCGCTACGATTGCTCCGCGTGCGCCGATTTCTTCCTGTACGGAAAATAACGCATAGAAGTCGGGAAAGTCTTCGTCTGTCTGTTCAAGCAGTTTGAGCGTTTCCAGCAGGACAAAAACGAGTGCACGATCATCCAGAGCTTTTGCAGCTACGCGGTTTGGTCCGAGAAAAACAGTGGGATACCAGAGTGACACGGCGTTACCTGGTTCTATACCCATATCAAGTACCTGTGCGCTTGAATCAGCTCCTACATCGATATAGAAGTCATGTACGGAATCTGGCATTACCGTGCAGCGGTCAGGTCTGCCGGGATGCAGTGATTGTACAATGCCTTCAACGTGACCTGTGTCAGTTTTTACAATTACGCGTTTTCCGAAAAACTGCTGCGGTGCAATGCCGCCCAGTGTTTCCACCCATAAAAAACCGTTTTTATCGATATGGCGTATAATCAGTCCGATTTCATCCATGTGGGCAGAAACCAGAACTTTCTGTTTTTTCTGTCCCTGTTTATGAACGATAACATTACCCAGCGTGTCCTGCTGGATTTCTACATTATAGCCTTTCAGCTGCGTAAGAATATAAGCGGCGACCTCATCCTCAAAACCTGACGGCCCTGGTATTTCACAGAGCGGTGCAATGAGTGACTTAAAATCCTGTGCTAGTAGTGTTTTATCAACAGTCATGGTTTTACTCCTTTAAAGCTGCAGTAGCAGCCGCGCCAAGGATGGCGCGGACTGTACTTGCAGGCTTTAGAATGTAAGTTTGCATGATAAAAAGTATACGGATGTACTTTTTCATGCCTCCTTCTTTTTTCCTATATGCGGAATACTGTCCAGCAGTATTTTTGTATATTCATGTTTCGGGTGCAAGAAAATATCCTGTACCGTTCCTTCCTCAACAAAACGACCGTTGTACATAACGGCGATCCTGTCTGCAATATGCCGGACAACTCCCAGATCATGCGAGATAAAAATATACGATATTTTGCGTTCCTGCCGCAGATCTTTCAGCAGATTAATGATTTTTGCTTGTACGGAAACGTCAAGTGCAGACACAGGTTCGTCACAGATGATAATCTCCGGGCGCATGATGATGGCCCTCGCTATGCCGATACGCTGCCGTTGGCCGCCTGAAAACTCATGTGGATAACGGTCTGCGAAAGAACGGTTCAGACTCACTGTATCCATAGCCTGCAGTACCAGCTCCGTTCGCTCCTGCAGGCTGCTGTATGCGCCGGCTATATCCAAAGGCTCTGCTATGATATCGCTCACCGTCATTCGCGGGTTCAGTGCACTGTACGGATCCTGAAAAATCATTTTAATATTTTGCCGGGCCTTTTGCAGTGCGGCCCCCTGTAACGCGCGAAAGTCCTGTCCATGCAGCAAAATCTTTCCGCCTGTTGGCTCTGTGATACGCAGCAGAGAACGCATTGCCGTTGATTTTCCACAGCCGCTTTCCCCTACAATGGCAAGCGTTTCACCCTTGTGCAGACAGAAACTGATGCCGTTCACCGAATATGTTGTTTCTTTTTTTCCGAATATGCCGTGCCTGACGGTATAATACTTTTGTAAGTTCTCAACTTGTAAAATAACGTCTGACATTATTGAGCTCCGTGTGTATTAAGTGGGTAAAAGCAGGCTGCCGTGTGGCGTCCTGATACAATTTCATCAGGACGGTTTGCTTTGCAACGTTCAGTTGCAAATCGGCATCGTGGGGCAAAAACGCAGCCTGATGGAATCTGGTGCAGCAGTGGAACTGTACCGGGAATAGTCTCAAGCTGTGCAATATCGCTGTCTGCCCGTGGAATCGCCTGCTGCAGCGCTTTTGTATATGGATGCAGGGGATTGGTAAAAATTTCC
This sequence comes from uncultured Spirochaetaceae bacterium, assembly GCA_902783245.1. Taxonomy (GTDB): domain Bacteria; phylum Spirochaetota; class Spirochaetia; order Treponematales; family Treponemataceae; genus Treponema_D. Next base: position 17,998 of record CACZQF010000112.1, read on the forward strand.
TCCGCGCTGCCGTATTCAACGAGCTTACCCGCATACATGACAGCCACGGAATCTGACATTTCAGAAATGACACCCATGTCATGGCTGATGAATACTACGGCTGCTCCGGTTTCTTTCTGCAGCTTTCTGATAAGCTTCAGTATCTGAGCCTGAACGGTAACGTCCAGGGCAGTGGTCGGCTCATCACAGAGCAGGAGCCTCGGTTTACAGACTAATGCGATCGCAATCATGATGCGCTGGCGCATACCGCCTGAAAGCTGTACCGGCAGCTGACGGAATACAGTCTGTGCATCATGGATTCCTACGGACTGTATCATATTCAGAGCGGCTTCTTCCGCCTGTTTTTTAGTGATTTTTTTGTGGGCGCGCAGACATTCTGCAATCTGAGTACCGCAGGCCATAAGCGGATTCAGGCTTGTCATAGGTTCCTGAAAAATCATAGAAATACGGCTGCCGCGGTAGGTACGCAGCTGCTTTTGAGTCAGACGGGTCAGATCTTCTCCGTCGAACAGAATGGATCCTCCGGTTATTTTTCCGGGCCGGCTGACGAGTCCTATGATTGCAGACGCAAGCATACTTTTTCCGCAGCCGCTTTCTCCTACGATTCCGAGTGTTTTTCCTTCGCTGAGGCTGAATGAAACATTATCTATAACCGGCAGCGCTCCCTGTTCTGTATAGAGCGTAACGCAGAGATTTTTTACTGAAAGTACGGATTCCATGGTATGCTCCGTCATCTTAGTTTGGGATCAAGCGCATCGCGGAGCCCGTCTCCGAGCATATTGAACGCTATGACTGTAATAATAATGCACAGACCGGGAAACAAACTGTAATAGGTATTCGTTCTGATATATGTCTGCGAGCCTGCAATCATGGAACCCCAGCTTGCAGTAGGACTTTGCACGCCAAGCCCCAGATAACTCAGGCTTGCCTCTGACAAAATAGCTTCGGGAATACCGAGTGTTGCTGCAACAATGAGCATGGGAATACAGTTTGGCAGCAGATGGCGTATAATAATGCGCAGTGAAGACCCTCCGTCTGCACGACAGGCAAGAATATATTCCTGTTTTTTGAACTGCAGAACTGTTCCGCGGATAAGCCGTGCGGTATTAGCCCAGGACAGCAGTCCCAGCGAAAGATACAGGTTCCCGATACCGGATCCAAGCGCATACATAAGTGCCATGGCCATTAATAAAAACGGGAAGCTTGAGAATGCCTGTATAAAGAAAGAGATGATATCATCAGTTTTTTTACCAAAGAAACCGGCGCACATGCCGAGCGTACAGCCGATAGTGCAGGAAATCAGCTGGGAAACAAGACCAACGCTCAAAGAAATACGGCAGCCGTAGATACATCTGGTAAAAATATCACGCCCGTATTCATCAGTTCCGAACCAATGGACGGCGGACGGAGTAAGCAGACGCTGGGCAAGCACCTGCTTGTCGGGATCAAATCTGCTGATGAGCGGCGCACAGAGCGCTGCGGCTGCAAAAATGATCAGAATGCACAGTGAAATGACTGCCGGAATGTTTTTTAGCAGCAGGCGTACTGCGTCTTTATAGTATCCTTCGCGCTTCATAGTTCCTCGCTTGTAAGCCGTACATTCGGATTGATGACAGCATATAATATATCGACGGCAAAATAGATAATGACACAGATTGCAGCAACATAGATGACGCTGCCTTGTACCAGGGGAATATCCCTGCGGTGAATGGCATCGATAAGCAGTTTGCCAACTCCGGGAATATTGAACACATTTTCGGTGATCATAGATCCGGTGAGAAGGCTGCCTATTTCGGTGCCGCTGATGGTTATTATGGGGATCATAGCGTTACGGAATATATGAACCATGACAATACGGAAACTCCGTACGCCTTTTGCAATGGCCGTCTTTACAAAGTCCTGGCCGATGACTTCAAGTACGCTTGTTCTGGTGATTCTGGAAATTGACGCGGCATACCGTGTTCCAAGCGCAGCGCAGGGAAGAATATAGCCGAGCGGTGAAGAAATACCGGATACCGGCAGAATATGGAACTTAAGCCCGATGTAAATCTGCAGCAGAATGGCAACCCAGAATGACGGCATAGAAATGCCGAATACTGATACAGTCATAAGCAGCCGGTCTATGGCTGTTCCCCGTGTAAGTGCCGCAGTCATGCCCAACGTAATGCCAAGCGACAAGGCAATGAGATATGTCCATAAGGCAATATAGGATGTGTAATGAAACGCTTGTCCGATCAGCTGCAGCACGGGCTTGTTCTGAAAGTAACTTGTGCCGAGGTCGCCCCTTAGAAGAGCAGAGAGCCACTTCAGATACTGTACGGGGACAGGTGCATCCAGCCCCATTTGTTTTTTTACTTCAGCTATCTTTTCCGCATCAGCGAATTCACCGAGCATTTCCCCTACGGGATCACCGGGAATAACGGCAAGAATAAGAAAAGTGATCAGAGAAATAAAGAATAATATACCAGTTGCCAATGCAACCCGCTTGAATATGTACCGGATCAAAAAATACTCCTGATAAAACAAAGAACCGCACGGCAGACCACGGGATCTGCCGTGCGGTTCTACTGATACAGCTTATACTTATTTTTTAGTTGTATCTATATCGACATTCCAGAAGTGATAGATAAGATTGCCGACCTTATAGTTTTTAACCCAGGGTTTTGCAATGAACTGACTCTGCGGGTAGTACAGCGGTATACAGGCATAGTCTTCAAGAGCGAGCAGCTTGTCTGCCTGCTTGTATAATTCCGCGCGCTGCTTTTCATCGGTACTTGCGCGCGCTTTATCCAACAGAGAATCAAATTCTGCGTTCTTATAGAAAACGCCGCGGGCATTTGAATTAGTTGAATAAAAATAGTTGTACATCTGGAAATCACCGTCCGGATACAGCGCGTTCCAGATCATGTCAGTGGCAGGAATTTTGCCGGCCGTGCGGTTACTGTTCCATGTGGCATTGTCAACAGTGGTCAGGTCAAGATGTATACCCGCTTCCTGCAGGTAGCCCTGGATCGCTGAATAAACGGCTGCAGAGGTCTGGCGTACCTGCGAGCTGACGGTGATTCCGTTCGGATATCCGGCCTGCGCAAGCAGCTGCCGTGCTTTCTCAGGATTATACTCATACACCGGAAGCGCGCTGTCATGTCCGGGGACGGCGTTGTTAAGGAATGAGCTTGCAGGAATGCCCGCTCCGTTGAGGATCGCGGATACCAGTTCTTCTCTGTTGATAGCCAGAGAAATAGCCTTACGCACCTGTATGTCCTTAATGTATTCGCTCTTCAAGTTCAGAGAAATGAATGCCGTGCCCAGCGGATGATATGCGGTGATCTGATCTGCATAGGATGCCTGATACTGGCTCAAAAGCGCCGCGCTCAAGTCACATAAATCAATGTCGCCGTTTTCATATGCAATAAGCTTTGTCTGATCGCTGCTGAAGAACACGATGTCAAGCTCATCAAGATTTACTGTACCGCCGTGATAATCAGTGTTTTTAACCAGTACAATCTTTGTTGTGTCATCATTCTCTGCAATCTTATACGGACCGGTTCCGATCAGGTTCGTGCCGGTACCCCATGAATCACCTGCGGCTTCACAGGCTGCCCGGGGGAAAATATCGGCATAGGACGTACCGATATTCTTGACGAACGGGGCATACGGATATTCAAGGGTTATAGTAAAATGATAATTATCACTTGCAGCAAAACCCGCCAGTTCTGTTGCCTTGCCGTTCAACATGTCTTTTGCACCTTTAATCATAGAAAAGTATGCAGTACTTTTTGCGCCGGTTTTTGGGTTAAACATACGCTCAAAAGTATATTTAACGTCATCGCTGGTAAGTTCCGCACCGTTAGTAAAATGAACGCCTTTCTTCAGCTCAAAAGTGTAGGTAAGGCCGTCTGCGGATACGGCGGGAAAACCGGTGATAAGCCAGGGCTGCTCGATATTGTCATCATCAAAACGCAGCAGACTTTCAGTCACTTCATCGGCAACCGATGCTGCAAGTGATGATGTGGAGCGCTGCATGTCATAGCCGGTACCTGCGTTCGCCTGTCCGAACCGTAATACTTTTTTTACAGCTGCAGGCTCTGCTTTAGTTTCTGGCGCAGACTGTTTGCCGCATCCGATCAATGCAGCTGATGCAAAAACAATAATTGCTGCTGCTTTGTACAGCGGCGATCTTATGGTGTGCTTCATGGTTACTCTCCTTTACCATATTTGCCTATTATTTTAGTAGGATTATACTATAGCGAGATGCACGAAATTGTGCAATGCATTTTTAATGCTTTTCAGTGACATGAACATCGTTCTTTGCTATAGTAGTATAAAAAGAAGGTGGTTATGACTGTTTTACAAGGAATTATATTGGGAGCCCTTCAGGGGGTGGCTGAATTTTTGCCGGTGTCTTCGTCAGGACATCTTGCCGTGGCGCAGCGGCTGCTGGGGATTACGGATGTACCGCTGCTGTACAGTATTTTTTTACACCTTGCTACGCTGCTTGCGGTAATTATATTCTTCCGGACACAGATCTTACGGTTATTCGTGATTCTGTGGCGCTGGATTACACGGCAGACCCCTGCGGAATTTGACGCAGAGGACGGACTTGCTGGTTCCGATGAGCGCGGCCGCCGTACAATTGCAGGCATTATAGCGGGTACATTCATAACCGGTGTTATCGGTATTGCAACCAGCAGGCTGATTCCGGAGCTTCCGGTCCGCTATATATGTGCAGGTTTTATCGTAACTGCGGTTTGTCTCATATGCTCAAGCCGTATTCAGCCTCGTAAGGGACAGGGAGACGGAGTGTCGCTGAAACAGGCGGTGTTCATCGGTCTGGCGCAGGGTATCGGTACGCTGCCGGGCGTTTCCCGTTCCGGCTCAACTATATCCGGAGCGCTGTTCTGCGGTGTGAACCGTGCGGATGCCGGTGTATATTCATTTATCGTATCTATCCCTGCCGTATTCGGAGCTTTTCTGCTTGAGCTGAAAGATATCGGTGAAGTGTACGGATCCGTCGGGCTTGTACCTGTTATTTCCGGCTGCGCTACAGCTTTTGTTGTAGGCTATGTATCCTTGTCATGGCTTATGCGGTTTATAAAAAAAGGAAATCTGGCATGGTTCGCATGCTATCTGATACCGGCCGGTATTCTTGGTTTCCTTTTCCTTTAGAAAACCTTGTTTCCCTGATACAGTACCGTCAGGCGGAATCAAAAAAGGAGTCTGTGCATGAAGAAAATATCCGGAGCATACAGGCTGCGTACATTTGTACAGCTTTGTTTGTATCTGCTTGCAGCCGTCAGTATACTGCCTGCGTACAGCGCAGATGCTGCGAAGCAGAAGCAGTCTGAAGAAAAAAAGAACGGAACGTTGGATGCTATCAGCTCATCGTTTAAACAGTTCGGCAGCAAGCTGGGAGATTCTGTATCTGAAATCGCAGCTGATGTTAAGGGAATAATGTATTACAGCTGTAACGGTACATGGACGTTTACCAATGGAAAGTGCAGCACAACCCTTATCATAGAAGATGGAAAAACGATGCAGGTAATCCAGAAAAAAGGCAGCAGGTCACGGTCCTGGTCAGGAAACTGTACGCTTTCTGCTGACCGTATCACGTTTACGCCTGCAAGCCTTGGTTCCAGTACGTGGGAGCTTACCTATAAGCTGCAGGACAGCAACGCACGTATGAAGATAACTTCAGAGACGCTGCCGGCGGATTTCAGCGGCTATTCGTTTGCAAAATCCGCGGTGTTTGAAAAAGAATAGTCAGGAAATTCCGGGATGGCCCGGAGTTTCCGCTAAAAAGGACGTACCGTATGAAAAAACTCTTTGCTGACACCCGGCTGTTGGATCGGGCTGCGGTAGCTGTATACGGCATACCGGAAGTCGTACTGATGGAAAATGCCGCCATGGCATTGGAAAGCGCCGTGCGGGAGCATGTGCAGGTTTCCTGCTGCAGCCCGAAGGTACTGATAATAACCGGCAGCGGCAACAACGGTGCGGACGGTATGGCGCTTGCCAGGCGGCTTGCGGGAAGCATGGATGTATGCGTATACATGGTGAAAGCGCCGAAAAGCGAAGAATGTATACGTCAGCGCAGGCTTGCCGAGGCGGCAGGCGTCCGCTTCATCGAAAAAGACTGCTTGGCCGGGAGCACTGCTGCGGCGGACTGCATTGTGGACTGTCTGTTCGGCAGCGGATTCCACGGCAGCCTTGATCAGGAGGCCTGCAGAATAATCCGCATGTGCAACGACAGCAGCGCATACCGCATAGCCTGCGATATTCCCAGCGGAGTGGACGCCTGCGGCTGCTGCCTTACAGAAGACGGCCTTGCGTTCTGTGCGGACACTACAGTCACGATGGGCGCGCTGAAAACCGGTCTGTATGGCGAGGATGCAAAGGATGTATGCGGCGATATACGCTGCGCTGACCTCGGCGTATGCCGTCAGTTGTTCGAGCAGGCTGATCCTGAAGTCAGACCGCAGGCATGGCTGCTTGAGGAATCGGACATCGTGCTGCCTGAGCGCAGAAAACGGAACGTCAATAAAGGCTCGTTCGGGCATGCGGTTATTGTAAGCGGCGAAAAACAGGGCGCATCCGTCATAGCTGGCAGGGCGGCTTTTGCGTTCGGTGCGGGGCTTGTTACCCTGCTCGGACCCGTGGAAAATGGCGGCGCAGTGCCGGAGGAGCTGATGGTCAGTACTTCGTTGCCTGCAAAAACTTCCGCCGTAGCAGTCGGTATGGGGCTTGGAAAACCTGCCGCTGACGGTAATGCCTGCAGAAAACTTGCGCAGGTGCAGGACTGGTTCACTGACGGTACGCCGGGCAGAACGCTGGTGGTTGATGCCGACATGTGCAGCTATAAAGGAACGCCCGGGCTTCTGGAGCTGTGCCGGCCTGACGGTCCTCAGATCATTCTGACCCCCCATCCTAAAGAATTCCAATCATTGTTGTCCCTGTGCGGCTTCGGTGATCTTTCCGTTACAGAAATCATACGCAGACGGCTGGAGCTTGCTGCATCATTTGCAGCGCGGTATAAGGGCGTCGTACTTCTCTTAAAAGGCGCGAATACGGTGATTGCAGGCTGTGAGGCAGATTCCGGAAACGTTCAGCTGTATATAAATCCGCTCGGCATGCCGAATCTGGCCAAAGGAGGTTCCGGCGACGTACTTTCCGGCGTGCTGTGCGCGCTGCTTGCCCAAGGGTATCCTGCGCTGACGGCGGCGATCACCGGAACGATTGCCCATGCATCCGCATCGCGGCGCATTGCTACCAGTTACGGACTTACTCCCGGTATGCTCATCGAGCAGCTGCGGTTTCTGGAAGTCCCTGCAGGGCGCACCGTTCCGGCTTCTGATGTCCGGAGCATGCCTTTCTAAAAAAGTCCGGCAATACGCTATACCATTCATGCTTGACAGTTTCAGGCTAAAATTGTATAAATATGCATCAGCATCAAAGGCGATGCGAATATTCTATAAACAAAAGGCGGTTTACAGAGTGTTCGCATCGCCTTTTGTTTTTGCTGGGGGTTTGACATGTCCAAGGTTCAGGAAGTTTTCGGCAGTATGGTATTTAACCAGAAGGTTATGCAGGAGCGGCTGCCGAAAGATACGTATAAGGCGCTTAAAAAGACGATCGAGGACGGTACCCCTCTGAATCTAGAGGTTGCGAATCAGGTTGCCCACGCCATGAAGGAATGGGCCATAGAAAAAGGCGCGACCCATTATACCCATTGGTTCCAGCCCCTTACGGGCATTACCGCCGAAAAGCATGACAGTTTTATTGTACCTACGGATGACGGCGGGGTGATCATGTCGTTCAGCGGCAAGGAGCTTGTAAAAGGCGAGCCGGACGCATCTTCGTTCCCTTCCGGCGGCCACCGTGCTACGTTCGAGGCCCGCGGTTATACAGTGTGGGATCCCACCGCGTATGCATTTGTAAAAGACCATTCCCTATGTATTCCAACAGCATTCTGCTCATATACCGGCGAGGCGCTTGATAAAAAAACGCCGCTGCTGCGCTCTATGGAAGCGCTGAGCAGGCAGTGCGTGCGCATCCTGCACTTGTTCGGCAACAAGCATGTACATCACGTAACCACCACCATGGGACCGGAGCAGGAATACTTCTTAGTTGATGAAAAACTTTACCGCGAGCGCAAGGACCTGCGAATGACCGGAAGAACGCTGTTCGGATCCAAGCCGTCAAAAGGCCAGGAGATGGACGACCAGTATTTTGCCGCCATCAAGCCCCGTGTAATCGAATACATGGAGGATCTGAACATAGAGCTGTGGAAGCTCGGCATCCTTGCAAAAACGGAGCATAATGAAGCTGCGCCCGCACAGCATGAAATGGCGCCCATTTTCTGTACGACCAATCTTGCCGCTGACCAGAATCAGCTGACCATGGAGATCATGAAAAAAGTAGCCCGCCGCCACGGTCTGGTGTGTCTGCTGCACGAAAAACCGTTTGCAGGCGTCAATGGCAGCGGCAAGCATAACAACTGGTCCATCAGTACCGACACCGGTGAAAACCTGCTGTCGCCCGGCGACACCCCGCGCAAAAACGCCCAGTTCCTGCTGTTCCTTGCCGCCGTTATAAAGGCGGTGGACGAAAACCAGGACCTGCTGCGCATTTCTGTTGCGAGCGCAGGCAATGACCACCGTCTGGGAGCGAACGAGGCTCCGCCCGCCATCATTTCCATTTATGTCGGTGATGAGCTTGAGGCGCTGCTCAAGTCCATAAAAGACGGCACGCCGTATGACGAAAAAACAAAGCAGAAGCTTACGATCGGCGCTGATGTACTGCCGCCGATTCCTAAGGACTCCACCGACCGCAACCGTACATCTCCGTTTGCCTTTACCGGCAACCGGTTTGAATTCCGCTCTGTAGGCTCCTCTTTGTCCATATCAGGTCCTAACACCACGCTCAATGCGATTGTTGCCCAGACGCTCAAAGAATTCGCCGACGAGCTAGAGCATTCCACGGACTTTAAGGCGGATATATCACGGCTGATCAAAAAAACGCTTACGGATCACTGGCGCATCATCTTCAATGGAAACGGCTATGATGCCGCATGGGTAAAAGAAGCAGAAAAGCGCGGCCTGCTGAACCTTAAGACGCTGCCTGATGCTATGGAGCATTATCTTGACCCCAAGAACGTCAGACTGTTCACCGAGCAGGGAATCTACACGGACGCCGAAATGCAGGGCCACTACGAAGTCAAGCTTTCAAAATACTGCCAGATACTGAACATTGAAGTCGAGACTATGCTTGAGATGATCAACAAGGATATCATGCCCTCTGTATTCCGCTATATGTCGGATGTAAGCGCCGCTGCGGTAAGAGTAAAGCAGGTGGTGAGCGGAGCAAACTGCGCCGCCGAAACCGCGCTGCTGAAAAAGCTGGACGGTCTGGTGGACGAGCTTGCCAAAAAGGCGGAGGAGCTGAGCGCGCATCATCTGGAGGCAAAAAAACATGCCGATGCGGCTGCATGCGCCCGCGCCTATGTAGAATCGGTGATCCCGTGCATGGCAGAAACCCGCGCGGTGGCGGACGAAATAGAGCCGCTGCTCGGCGAGGACTACAAGCCGTATCCGTCGTATGAGGATCTGCTGTTCAGAATCTAAGTCCCCGCGTTTTCCGGCCTACAGTCTGCCGCTTTCCGCGGCACCCGGAAGGCCGATGTCCCTGCGGTAGAACATGCCGTCAAAGCTGATATGCTGCAGGGCATCATATGCCTTCTGCCGCGCATGCTCAAAGGTATCTCCATGTGCGCTGCATGCCAGTACCCTGCCGCCGGATGTACGCAGCACTCCGTCCTGCATGGTTGCGCCCGCAATGAACAGGTGGCTGCAGTCATCCGTGCCGAACAGCGGTTCGCCGGGCAGCGTGACCGCGCAGCCTTTTGCATATGGTCCCGGATATCCTCCGGAGACTGCCACAGGTGCCGCCTGATAGCCTTTTTTCCATGTACAGCTGAAAGAGCCAAGCGTACCATCCGTGATGGCGGTACAAAGCGCCGCAAAATCAAAATCCATGAGCGGCAGCACAGCCTGAGTCTCCGGATCTCCGAGCCGCACGTTATACTCAAGCAGCTTGGGGCCGTCAGCAGTCAGCATGACACCGAAAAAGATAAAGCCGCGGTAATCAAAGCGTTCGGCAATCAGGCCTGAAAGGGTAGGCTGCAGGATGGTACGGTGAAACTGCTCCATAACGGCGGGGGTAACATCGTCAAGCGGACAGACTGCACCCATACCGCCGGTGTTCGGTCCGCGTGCACCGTCCTTAAGCCGCTTATGGTCACGGGCCGGTAAAAACGGCACGATGACGGCCTTTTTCTGAGCCGCAAACTCAGGAGTGACGGAGACTGCCGCAAGAACGGAAATCTCCACGCCCTCAAGATAGTCTTCTATAACAAGCTTGCTGCCCGCGCTGCCGACGCTGCCGCCTTCCATAAGATCGGTGACGGCCTGCATGGCCTCGGCAACCGTGGCGGCAACCACCACGCCTTTGCCCGCCGCCAGCCCGTCGGCCTTAATGACCACAGGCGCGCCGTGACGGTCAATGTATGCACGTGCTTCCTGCGCATCGGTAAACGTCCTGCTCTGCGCGCAGGCAACACCGTATTTATTCATAAATGATTTTGCCAGATCTTTGCTCGCCTCAAGCTGGGCGCCGGCCCTGCAGGGACCTGTACACGGAATGTCCGCCTGCCAGAACAGATCGGCGATTCCCTGTGCCAGCGGATCCTCCGGGCCGATAACTGCCAGGGTACAGCCTTCCTGCTTTGCTATGGCCACATAGGACGCCGGATCGCTGCC
>CACZQF010000113.1 GCA_902783245.1 uncultured Spirochaetaceae bacterium
GAAACCGTTATCCGCACGGATTCCTGGCCGGCCGTCTCTAAGTTCCGCGATATGATTACGCAGGCAGCAAAGTCCGGACAGGTGGAGCAGATGAACTTTATTGAGCAGGGCAATTACTGTACCGTGCGCAGCTGCCGGATTGCTTCCTATGGTACCAAAACGGCGCTGCTGCATTCGCTGACCAATTTCCAGATAAGCGCGCTGTCAACAAGAAACGAGCTGCTGAAATATTCGATCAATGAGCTGTACAACCGGTTCTGCCGCGTTGATTTTTTCCATGTAGAAGAAGATCTTATGGAGCCGGTGTATGTAAGCGCGCATCATGGTGACGTGACGACTAAGGTAAAAGCATCGCCGGCAATTGAAAGCTACTGCCGTGACCATATCTATAAGGCTGATCAAGAGCGGTTCCGAGCGTTCCATGATGTGCAGACGGTAGAAGAACGCTTAAAGGCTTCTAAGATCGGTCAGCTTTGTGATTTCTTCCGCGCTGTCCTGCCTGACGGCAATCTGCTGTGGCAGATGTATGTAATTTCTCCCGGCTCCCGCAGCAACCTTCATATTCTGCTCGGTACCTGCAACGATCTGCCGGATAATGTATGCCGCCTGCTTGATTCAATGTACGGCGGTCAGACGCATAATGAACCCGCAGGTTGAACCTGCAGAATGGCTCATTTAGAATGGACCATTCCGGGTACTCTGCATCGATAAAAAACTGTTATGCTTGTTCTGTTTTATGTATGGATAGGGTATACTTACAGTCATAACACTGCGTCAAAAGAGGTGGCTTAAAAAAGGGGAAATCTATGAATGAATTGATAACGATGGTGCCGGTGAGCGGCGGCGTTTTTTCACAGGGCAGTGATGATGCCTGGGAAAACGCCGCTCCTGTCCATCAGGTGACGATACATGATTTTTTTATCAGCGATCATGAGCTTACTGAAGCCGAGTATACGTCTGCGGCCGGAACTGATGAGCAGTTCCCCGCAGGCGGCGAAACAAAGCTCCGCTGGTATCAGGCCGTGGTGCTCTGCAACAGGCTCAGCGAAAAGGCGGGGCTTACTCCGTGCTATTCGCTCAACGAGACTACCGACACCGCTGCATGGGGCATAATCCCGCTCAAGGATCAGTACAAGATGATTGAGACCGGCGACTTCGGGAACTGGAGCCGCATTACGTGTGACTTCAGCGCAGACGGCTACCGCCTGCCTACGGAAGCTGAATGGGAATATGCCGCCCGTACAAAGGCGTTCGATATTGAAGGTACACGGCATGAATGGTGCTGGGACTGGTACGGACCGTATCAGGAAGCTGCTGCCGTTGATCCGCACGGGCCTGCATCAGGCATGAGCCGGGTTGTGCGCGGCGGCCATCCGTCCAATTCTACGGCGCACCGCAGCGCGAATCATCCCGAATTTTATATTGACGGCACCTGTACCGTCAGATTGTGCCGCAGCCGGTAGCCTCCGGCGCGGGCGTTGCAACGGCAGTATGAACTGCCGTTGCCCGCTAACTCAGCGTGGTTTTTATCAGGTTCTTAATCAAGCCAGTTTTTTTTTATCGTTATCGCGGATTTCTACGCGTCTGATCTTGCCGCTGATGGTTTTGGGCAGTGATGCCACGAACTCAATGATACGCGGCTTTTTATAGAGCGCAGTCTGTTTCTGCACATATTCCTGCAGCTCCGTTTCAAGTTTTTTGCTCGGCTCGAATCCGCTTGTAAGGACGATGGATGCTTTTACCGCCTGTCCGCGCTTCAGGTCGGGCACACCGGTAACGGCGCATTCCAGTACGGCGGGATGCTGCTGCAGCACGCTTTCAACCTCGAACGGGCTGATGCGGTAGCCGGAGCTCTTGATGATATCGTCATCGCGTCCTACAAACCAGATATAGCCGTCCTCGTCATAGTACGCTGTGTCTCCGGTGTGATAGGTGTTTTCGGCGAATACTTTGTTCGTCATGTCATCATCATGGTAATAGCCTGCGAACAGTCCGAACGGATGGCCTTTTTCCAGCGACACCACTATGGAGCCGGTTTCGCCCGGCGCGCATCTGGTGCCGTCCGGCCGTACGATCGTTACGTCATAGCCGGGAGCGGGCTTGCCCATTGAGCCCGGTTTAGGCTCCATGCCGGGAAAGTTGCCCACCATGACGGTGGCCTCGGTCTGGCCGTATGCCTCGAACATCTTAAGACCGGTCTGTTCGTAGAATTTATTATAGATTTCCGGGTTCAGCGCTTCTCCTGCGGTTACGCAGTACTGCAGCGCGGAAAGGTCATATTTTGAAAGATCCTGTCTGACCAGATAGCGGTATACGGTGGGCGGCGCGCAGAAAGTGGTCACTTTGTAGTGCGACATCAGCTTGAGCAGCGTGTCGGGTTTGAACGCAGTCATGTCATAGGCAAAGACCGCGGAACCGGTGAGCCACTGGCCGTACAGTTTGCCCCATACTGCCTTTGCCCAGCCGGTTTCTGCTACGGTAAGGTGCAGGCCGTCGTCCACTGTGTTCTGCCAGTATTTTGCCGTAACGATATGACCGAGCGGGTAGACGAAGTTATGCTGTACCATTTTGGGGTAGCCGGAGGTACCTGACGTAAAATACAGCAGCATGGTGTCTTCGTTATGCGTGGCACCGTCACCCTGAGGGCGCGGGAATTCTGCGGCGCATGAAGATGCTTCCTCATGATAGGTGAGCCAGCCGTCGCGGGCAGGACCCACGGTGACCAGTGTCTGTACGCTCGGAGAATTCTTCAGGCTCTTTTCGATTTCTGCCTGAATGATATGATTGTCATAGGAAACAATCATTTTTATCTGCGCCGCATTGTTGCGGTACTCAATGTCTTTCTGCAGCAGCTGGTCGGTTGCCGGCACGGCGATGGCGCCGATACGGTGCAGTGCAAGAATGAAAAACCAGAATTCATACCTGCGGCGCAGGATGAGCATGACGGCATCACCTTTTTTAATGCCGCGGGCAGTCAGGTAGTTTGCAGTCCGCTGGGATTCGATGGATATTTCCCTGAATGTAAAGATGTGTTCCTCTCCGCTGTCGTCGCACCAGACCAGAGCGCGCTTTTCCGGCGCCTCTTTTGCGTAGCGGTCAACAATATCATAGGAAAAGTTAAAATTCTCCGGTATGCGGATCTTAAAGTTCGCCTTTAAATCTTCGTAATTTGTAAAATCCTGTTTGTTATATAAATAATCTTTGTATAGATTCATATCATAATCTCCGTATAGCGAAATAGGAGTACGCTGCCCCTCTCATATAATTAGACAGGACCATGCAGAAAAAGGTTGCAGGAGTCTGCATTTTTTTTTCTAATTTTATTGAAACCTTAAAAACTTCATGTTTGCGGAAACCGTTTTGCAGGGCACCACCGGCGGGAGCGACTGCCGGTCGAAAAAACTGATTTCTGTTGGCTCATACTGGAAACAGCTGCCTGTTACGTGGTACACTGCACTGAGTTATTTTACGGAGGCATGATATGAAAATCGGTTTTGGCTGTGACCATACGGCCGTGGATTTAAAAAAAGCGCTGATGGAGCATCTGACGGAGCGCGGCCATGAGTGCGTGGACTACGGCTCCTATGATCCGCAGGCAAAAGATAATTATCCTGAGTTTGGCCTGAAAGTTGCTGAGGCCATAAAGGCTGGTGAAGTGGAGAAGGGCGTGCTTATCTGCGGTACCGGCGTGGGCATTTCGCTTGCGGCAAACAAAGTGCCGGGAATCCGCGCCTGCGTATGCAGCGAACCGTATACGGCAAAGCTCACCGTGGAGCATAATAATGCCAATATCATTGCTATGGGCGCGCGCGTTGTGGGCACCGAGCTTGCCAAGATGATCGTGGACACATTCTTTGAGGCTGAGTTCCAGGGCGGCCGTCATGCCGAGCGCATCGCCATGATCGCCGACATAGAAAAGAAATACAGCCGCTGA
>CACZQF010000114.1 GCA_902783245.1 uncultured Spirochaetaceae bacterium
CTAGCACACTAAAGGTGAGTCAGCTGATGTAAAGCTGTATGATTATCGATAAACAATACAGATACTAAATGAACATCAGTTCTTTTCGTGTTCAAGGTGCGTTTCCTGATTTTGAAAGGTAGAAACGCACCTTTTCTGTTAGAGCAGCAACACTGATAACTACTGATAAATATAATAAAGAAACTGTAAAATCGACAATAGAAATTTGATATTTCTGTATTACTTATTACTTCCAATCTTCTTGACGAATTATACTTTTGCATATATAGTATAACCATAAAGGTTGTACATGGAAGTCGTTTTTAAGAATGGACATTTACAGGAATTGTATACAACCGGAAAATCCTCAAAATATAAAAGCGTACCACCAAAAGTGGTAAAGAAACTTCCGCTTGCTGTAAGAATTTTGCAGCAGCTGGAAATCATTCAAGATATATGGAAATACCCTGGTTACAACTTTGAAAAGTTAAAAGGAACAAATCAGTATTCTATGCGTATGGATAGAACATGGCGACTGATTATGGAAATAGATTGGACTAATGAAGAAAAAACTGTTGGAATCATTGGTCTTGAAGATTTGACTCATCATTATGAATGATGAAAGGTGCGATTTATGGACGCAAAAGAACTTAAACCATTTTACAATGTAGGCCCGGGAGATTTTATTGTAGATTTTCTGGAATCTTTTGGATGGACTCAATCAGATTTGGCAGAAGTAACTGGCTTCAGTACAAAAACAATTAATCTTCTCATAAACAACAAGCAGAGCATTACTCCTGATACTGCGGTAATACTGGAAAAGGTATTTGGTTCTCCTGCAGACTTCTGGATTGAAGTTGATGCAAAGTATCAGATCCGAAAGAAGGAAGAGCAGAATGTTGAGAAAAACGAGCTGACTTCGAAAAAAGCTCTGCTTAGAAAATATATGCCGGTTGCAGAAATGAAAAAGAAAGGCTGGTTTTTATATGATGTTGATACTCTCAAAGGAATTGAAGATGAATGTGTAAGAGTTTTTAATCAAAAATCAATTCCAACAGAAGATTATAATAAGCCTTATAAATTCTGTGCGCGCCAGACAAAAGTTGATTATGATTATACGCTCTGGTATAGCAAGACTTGGTTTGAATATGCAAAATTGAATTCAAACGCTTTTGAGCTTCCAAAATATAATAAAGAACAATTACAGGCAATTGCAGATAAACTGTTTGATTACACTACAAGAGAAAACGGTGTTACTGAATTGATTTCAGATTTACATAAATGTGGTGTAGGCTTTTTTGTTTTAAGCCACTTGCAGAAAACATATCTTGATGGTGCTGCTTTTATAAACGGAAATAATCCGTTTGTCGTTTATACCTGCCGTTATGACAGAATCGATAATTTCTGGTTTGTTATTGCTCATGAGATTGCTCACATCCTTAAGCATTATGATGTTCTTCATAATCCTATTTTAGATAATCTTGATGAAGAAGCAGATACAACTCGTGAAAAAGAAGCTGATCACTATGCAGGTATATATCTTAATCAGAAAAAGGTAATTGAAGTAGGAAAGCAATACGGTAGATACTTAAATGCTTCTCGTCTAAGACAAATAAGTGAACAGTCAAAAGTTGCTGTTCCTGTTGCCTTAGGTATGCTTCAGCATTTTGGCCTTTTAGACTGGCGTCAGTTTGCAAAGTACAGAGAGCGGGCAAAGAACTTAATTCCAGAGGAATTTATTAGAGGCTAGGTTGAAAGAATGCAATCGGATTGCCTCTTCCGCCAGCCATATCTCGATCTTCTCAAATCAATCATCGTAAATCAATGTGATAATCCTTTCTGCTATTCTGTTGCTATAGATGGTGATAGGGAAGTTGATGTGGAAAGACTTGGATTTTGAATGAGCTTGAAAATCAACTTTCAGCAAATACTGAAAAATCACTATCTCATTTTTCATAGCACCTTGAACTGACTTGTTACAATGTTGATTGGCTATGCTGAGTTGAAGTCAGCAGATGAAGATTGGCTGAAAACGCAGGATTGTGTTGATACTGTCAATCTTTTTTTGTTGAATAACCGCCAGCAGGTACGTCAAAACAAATATACTTGCAAAGATACTTGTGCCTGCGAAAATCATATTCTATAATAATAAGCAGGAGGTGTTGGAATGCCGCAGTTATCATTATATGTAACTCAAGATCAGTTTCAGAAAATTGAAAGAGAAGCTCATGCTGATAAAATGTCGCTTTCAAAATGGGTTGTCTCACAGATCATGAATAAGATCGAGCCGCGCTATCCGGAAGGCTGGGCCGATTTATTTGGTTCAATATCTGATCCGTCTTTCTCTCGTCCTGAACAGCCTGTTCTTGAAACTCGGGAGTTTTTGTAATGTATATTGTAGATTCAAATACTTGTATTTACTTTATGAATGGAAAATACACCTCTGTAAGAGATAAATTTCTTTCCATATCGCCAAAAGATATTAAAATCTCAGCAGTTGTAAAAGGTGAACTTTTGCTTGGTGCGTTCAAGAGTAAGACACGAGAGCAGACGACAGATAAAGTTGAAAAGTTTTTGGAGCCATTTGAGATTATAGATTTTAATGAGAAGATGGCATATGACTACGCAGAAATCAGAAAGAATCTGGAACTTGCAGGAACACCGATCGGGGCAAATGATTTGTTGATTGCTGCAACTGCTTTGAATGAAAATGCAATTCTTGTTACACATAATGTTGATGAATTTTCACGCGTGAAAAGATTGAGAATTGAGGACTGGGTGGAAGAGTAGGGTATTTTTTACTGAACCGGTCGCTGGCAAATAATTGATAAAGGAGAACTAAAAAAATGAACGAACTGAAAATCCACGGTATCTACAAGCATTTCAAAGGAAAGCTGTATCTTGTTGAAGATGTTGCAGTCCATTCGGAGACATTGGAGGAATATGTTGTCTATCGCAGATTATACGGCGACTGTTCCTTGTGGATCCGTCCTAAAGCAATGTTTTTGTCAGAAGTTGATCATGAAAAATATCCTTCTGTAAAGCAGAAATATCGTTTTGAGCTGCAGGAAGACTGAGCCGCTGCCGCAGCGTGGTGATCAGGAACGCATATGAATATATCTGAGCTGCATGAATCGATTGTACGTAATGCCCAGCTGACGTTTGCGCGCAGCGGTGGAAATGGCGGGCAGAATGTGAATAAGGTGAATACAAAAGTTCATCTGATGCTGCCGGTGGATCAGGTGGGCGGAATTTCTGAGGATGAACGTACCCGGATTCTGATAAAGCTTGCTTCTATAATAAATGCAAATAACTGCCTTTTTCTGGATGTTGATGACGAGCGGACTCAGGAGCTGAACCGCAAAATCGCTTACGCGCGGATTGAAAACAGGATTGTGACAGCTCTTGCGGTTCCTAAAAAGCGGAAGAAGACCAGGCCTACCAGAGCGAGCAAGGAGCGGAAGCTGAAGCTTAAAAAGATCCGCTCTGAGATAAAAAAAAGCCGTGCAAAGTTCTGGTAAACGCATTTGTATGCTATAATGGGTGCGAGGTGAGCCATGAACGAAGTGTATGAATTCATTAAGTCATGCGGTACGTATTATCTTGCGACCGTAGAGGACGGACAGCCGCGGAACCGGCCGTTCGGTACGATCAATGTTTTTGACGGAAAGCTGTATATTCAGACCGGTAAGTCAAAGGATGTTTCCAAGCAGATTCAGAAGAATCCGCATGTGGAAATCTGCTGCTGTAAAGGCGGCGAATGGCTCAGGCTGTGCGGTGAGCTTGTGCGTGATGAGCGGGTGGAGGCAAAAGCCGATATGCTGGAGCACTATCCTGAGCTGAAAAGCATGTATTCCGCTGCTGATGATAACACTGAAGTACTGTACTTTAAAAACGCGCGGGCAACTATCTCAAGCTTTACTGCCGCACCCAAGGTTATTACGTTCTAAGTCTTTTTAGTTTTTTTAGCCGTCCGTTTTTGCTGCAAGGCAGTACGGACGGCGATGATTTCCCTCCTTTCTGTTTTTGTCTTTTCAGCTGTATTTTTGTCTGCAAATGCCTCGTGTACGGGGCACGGTATACAGCAGTCTTTTGAAAATCTTTTAGAGAAACTAAAAAATAATTAGTTTTTTGCTTGCACTATTTTTAGTGTGTGCTATAATAAGAGTGTTTGGAGGTGGCTGTGATACTGATAGGAAACGGCCGGGTCATTACCCGGGATGATACAAATCCTTTTATAGAAGATGGAGCGGTTGTCTGTGACGGCGCTGTGATAAAAGCTGTCGGAACGACTGCTGAAATGAAAGCAAAATATCCTGATGCGGAGTTTGTGGATGCGCACCACGGTACAATCATGCCGGGGCTTATTAATATGCACAACCACATTTATTCTGCCTTTGCCCGCGGTATGGCCGTGAACGGCTATAATCCCAAGAACTTCCTTGATATCCTTGACGGCCTGTGGTGGCGCATGGACCGCACGATGAACCTTGAGGATACCTATTGGTCAGGCAAGGCCACCTATCTTGACTGCATTAAGAACGGCGTTACGACTATTTTTGATCATCATGCAAGCTTCGGCGCGGTGGAAGGCAGTCTTTCTGAGCTGAGCCGTGCCGCTACGGAGTCTGGAATCCGTACCTGTCTGTGCTATGAAGTGAGCGACCGTGACGGCGATGCTAAATCAAAGGCTTCAGTGGATGAGAATGAAGCATTTCTTAAGCAGTGCGCTGAGTCAAAGAATCCTTTGCAGGCCGGTATGGTAGGTATGCATGCTTCGTTCACCATCGGTGATAAGACTATGGAGCGGTGTGCGCGCATTGCCCATGACTATAAGACCGGATGCCATATCCACGTTGCGGAAGGTATGAGCGATGTGACTGACTGTCTGTCTAAGTACGGTAAGCGCATTGTTGAGCGTCTGCATGACATGGATATTCTTGGTTCCAAGACGCTGGCAGTACATTGTGTACATATCAATCATGAAGAGATTGCTATTCTGAAAGAAACTGACACGATGGTTGTGCATAACCCTGAAAGCAACATGGGTAATGCGATCGGCTGCGGCGACGTTCCTGCTATGTTCAAGGCGGGACTTATGCTCGGCCTCGGTACTGACGGCTATACGAACGATATGCTGGAAAGCTATAAAGTCGGCAATATTATTCATAAGCACAATACGGGAGATCCTAATGAAGGGTGGGCCGAGATTCCTGTCATGCTGTTTAAGAACAATGCTAAGATGGCGAACCGTTTCTTTGGACCTGAGCTTGGCGTGCTGAAAGCCGGAGCTGCCGCAGACGTTATTGTAACGGATTATATTCCGCTTACTCCGCTTACAAAAGATAATATCGACGGTCATGTTGTGTTCGGTATGAACGGACGCAGCGTGGTGACTACGGTCTGCGCGGGCAAGATTCTTATGCGTGACCGTGTGTGCACGGAGATTGATGAAGAAGCCGTGCTTGCCAAGTCTCGTGAGCAGGCTGCTGATCTGTGGCGTCGTATTAATAAATAATAGGTGCGGCATGCCGGGCTGCTTGTGGCGGGCGGCCGGTTTGCCCGTGGCTGTAGTTGTATCTGCGGTATTTTCCGCAGGTGTGTAATAAAAAAAGGAGTGCATGTATGGGCGATAGAATGGTACCTATCCCGGTAAAAAAACTGTTTGATCACATTGTTTCAGAGTATAAGGCCGAAAAAACGATTTTTGGAATCCGTAAGTTCTATAAGGCGGATCCCGGCCGCGCATATCCGCTGTTTGCGGAAAAAGTGGAGCTGCCCTTCGGTCCTGCTGCAGGTCCGCATACCCAGCTTGCGCAGAATATTGTGGCATCATACCTGTGCGGCTGTCGTTTCTTTGAGCTGAAGACCGTGCAGAAACTTGACGGCGAGGATCTGAAGGTTTCTAAGCCGTGTATTATTTCTGCAGATGAAGGATATAACTGCGAGTGGAGCACCGAGCTTACGGTACAGCAGGCATACGAAGAGTATGTAAAGGCCTGGTTCTGCCTTAAGCTGCTGGCAAAAGAGCTGTCTTTGGGCAGCCCCGACGGCTTTGTGTTTAATATGAGCGTGGGATATGATCTGGCCGGTATTCAGCTGCCTAAGCTTGACGCATACATCGAAGGTATGAAAGATGCTTCAAAATCTTCTATATATATAGCGTGTAAGGAAGCTGCCCGTGAGCTGGTAACATCCGGCAAGCTTGCCCATGTGACGCTTGATGATGTTGAAGCGATCCAGAGCCGTATCAGCGACAGCATTACGATTTCTACGCTTCACGGCTGTCCGCCGTCAGAAATTGAAAGCATGGCGGAATATCTGCTGACCAAGAAGAATCTTAATACGTTCATTAAGTGCAATCCTACGCTGCTCGGATATGAATATGCCCGCAAGACGCTCGACGGTCTGGGCTTTGATTATATTGCGTTTGATGATCATCACTTCCTGACCGACCTGCAGTACAAGGATGCGGTGCCCATGCTGCAGCGCCTTCAGAAGCTTGCCGACGGCAGAAAGCTGGCGTTCGGCGTAAAGCTTACTAATACGTTCCCGGTGGATGTAAAGGCCGGCGAGCTGCCGTCAGAAGAAATGTATATGAGCGGCCGCAGCCTTATGCCGCTGACGCTGTCAGTTGCTAAGAAGCTGTCCAATGATTTTAACGGCAAACTTCGTATCAGCTATTCCGGCGGTGCGGATGTGAGCTCCATCGTTTCTATCGTTGATGCAGGCATCTGGCCGGTGACTATGGCCACCACCATGCTCAAGCCGGGCGGATACGAACGGCTGGTTCAGATTGCAGCGCTGTTTAAGTCTGCCGAAGGCAAGGCGTTTACGGGCGTGGATGTGGCTGCGGTGAATGCGCTTGCAGACCGCATGTGCGATCCTAAGACGGGTATCCGTAAGCCGCTGAAGCCGGCCGCACCCTATAAGAGCCATGAAAAGCTTCCGATGACGGACTGCTTCTCTGCACCGTGCAAAGATACCTGTCCGATTCATCAGGATGTGCCTGCATACGTGCATCTTTCCGGTTTGGGAAAATATAAGGAAGCGCTTGAGGTTATTACCGACAAGAACCCGCTGCCGTTCATTACGGGTACGATCTGTGCTCATACGTGTATGGGCCGTTGTACACGCAATTTCTATGATTCAAGCGTAGCTATCCGTAAGGAAAAACTGACGTCGGCTGAGCATGCGTATGATGCGGTGCTCGCTGATATTAAGGC
>CACZQF010000115.1 GCA_902783245.1 uncultured Spirochaetaceae bacterium
CAGCGTAATTAGCGGTATGCAATTTTTGTTTCAGATCAAGCCGACTCACCTCGGGCATCAACGGCTTCCCTGGCCCTGCTGTGGTTTCCGGTTGACAAATATCTGCTGTCGGCTTACTCTAATAGATACATTACTATTTTTAATGCTTCCTAAATAACATTTAGGAAGCACCCGGACGCAGACGGTACCGGGCGTTCCGGTGTTTTCAGGCTGCTTTTTTCAGGAGGGTTTTATGATTAATTATTCAGTCGATCAGAGCAAGCAGTACCATGTGCAGCTGGGCAAGGGCGATGTAGGGCGGTATGTGATTCTGCCCGGAGATCCCAAACGTTGTGAAAAAATTGCACAGTATTTTGACAATCCTAAGTTTATTGCGGATAACCGTGAGTTTGTGACATACACCGGAACGCTGGACGGGGTTCCGGTAAGCGTTACGTCTACGGGCATCGGCGGTCCGAGCGCGTCCATTGCCATGGAGGAACTGGTTAAATGCGGTGCCGACACTTTTGTTCGTATCGGAACCTGCGGAGGTATGCAGCTTGATGTAAAGGGCGGCGATCTTGTGGTTGCCAACGGTGCTATCCGTATGGAAGGTACGTCAAAGGAATACGCTCCCATCGAGTATCCTGCGGTGGCAGATCTCGAGGTGACCAATGCGCTGGTTGAGGCTGCTTCCGCTGCTGTTTCTGCCGCAGGAAATACATTCAATTATCATGTGGGCGTAGTGCAGTGCAAGGACGCTTTCTACGGTCAGCATTCTCCTGAGATCAAGCCGGTAAGCTATGAGCTGATGAATAAGTGGGAAGCATGGCTGCGGATGGGCTGTCTGGCCTCCGAAATGGAGAGCGCCGCGCTGTTCATCGTGGCGCAGTTCCTGCGCGTGCGGTGCGGATCTGTATTCCTGGTCATGGCGAATCAGGAACGTGCGGCAAAAGGACTGGACAATCCGGTGGCTCATGACACTGACTGCGCCGTACGTACTGCGGTTGAGGCGGTCCGCCTGCTCATTAAGAAAGACAGTAAGAAGGCATAAGTATCTTCGGAAAATCAGCATGCGCGGCTTTTTCAAGAACGTCATGCTGTATCAACCTACTGGACGTATTATATAGAAGGAAGTAATCATGGAACAGAAAGATATATTCAAGTTTGTGGATCATACGCTGCTCAAGCAGGAATCAACCTGGAATGACATTAAGCAGATATGCGATGATGCCATGGCATACCAGACGGCGTCCGTCTGTATTCCTCCGTGCTATGTAAAGCAGGCCAAGGAATATGTAAAGGACCGCATGGCAGTCTGTACCGTCATCGGATTTCCCAACGGATACAATACCACGGCGGTAAAGGAGTTTGAGACCAAGGATGCGATTGCTGCCGGTGCTGATGAGATAGACATGGTGATCAATATCGGCCAGCTTAAGGCCGGAAACTATGACTATGTCCGCGATGAAATTAAGACGCTGAAAAAGGCCTGCGGCTCTAAGATCCTTAAGGTGATCATTGAAACATGCCTGCTTACGGATGCGGAAAAAGTGAAGATGTGCGAGCTGGTGACTGAAGCCGGCGCAGATTTTATCAAGACGAGCACCGGATTTTCTACAGCAGGCGCAACATTTGAGGACGTTGCGCTGTTCGCCAAGCATGTAGGTAAAGACGTGCGGATTAAGGCGGCGGGAGGAATCGCTTCATTTGATGACGCTAAAAAATTTATCTCTTTGGGCGCTTCCCGGCTTGGCACCAGCCGCATTGTAAAACTTGCAAAGAACGAAGCTGCCGGCGGCTATTGAGCGGAGGCACATATGGGCAAGGAAAAGAAAATGCAGGCCGGCACGGCGGCGGAGCTGCCGGTGCAGGATATGATAGACAAAGCCATAAAGATGCTGGGGCGTGCCTATACTCCCTATTCGCATTGGAAGGTGGGCGCGGCGCTGCTTGACGCGGACGGTAAAATCTGGGGCGGCTGCAACATTGAGAATGCGGCCTTTACTCCCACGAACTGCGCGGAGCGTACGGCATTTTTTAAGGCGGTGAGCCACGGCGTGCGCCGGTTTACGGCGATTGTGGTGGTGGGCGGCCACGAAGGCGAGCTGCAGGACTACTGCGCTCCGTGCGGCGTGTGCCGTCAGGTTATGATGGAATTCTGTGATCCTAAGAAATTCATGGTGATACTTGCCAAGAATCGTGAGGAGTACCGGATACAGACTCTTGAGGAACTGCTGCCGCAGGGATTCGGTCCTGCCGATCTGGGACAGCAGGATGAGCTTGAGGAGCCTGAGGCATAGTGAGGTTTTTATATGAGTGATAAGAAGTTTAAACGAATATTTTGTATTGTAATAGATTCGCTGGGTATCGGTGAGGAACCCGATGCGGCGGAATATAATGACGTTGGATCCGATACGCTCGGACATATTTCTCAGTCGGTAAAAGAGTTTACCATTCCGAACTTGCAGAAGCTCGGTATGGCGAATCTGCATCCGCTTGTGCAGGTGGCACCTGCCGCTTCTCCCGCCGCATATTACGGCGCGCTGCGCGAAAAAAGCGTCGGCAAGGACACCATGACCGGACACTGGGAAATGATGGGGCTGTACACCACCAAGCCGTTCATTACCTTTACGGATCACGGATTCCCGCCCGAGCTTATTGCGGAGCTTGAAAAACGTACGGGCCGTAAGATTATCGGCAACAAGGCCGCGTCCGGCACCGCCATTCTTGACGAGCTTGCAGAAGAGGAAATCAACAAAGGTCATCTGATCGTATATACGTCGGCAGACTCTGTGCTGCAGATCTGCGGAAATGAAGAGACTATGGGGCTTGATACGCTGTATAAATACTGCGAGATTGCCCGTGAGCTTACTATGAAACCTGAATGGCTTGTGGGACGCGTTATTGCGCGTCCGTATGTAGGACGCCATAAGGGTGAATTCAAGCGTACTGCCAACCGCCATGACTATGCGGTAAAGCCGTTCGGAAAAACTGCGCTGAACGTGCTGAAAGACAACGGATACGATATGATTTCCATCGGTAAGATCAACGACATTTTTGTGGGCGAAGGCGTTACCAAGGCCATTCATTCAGAATCTTCGGTGAACGGCATGGAGCAGACTATTGAAGAAGCCGGCAAAGACTTCCACGGCCTGTGCTTTGTAAATCTGGTTGACTTTGATGCGCTGTGGGGACACCGCCGTGATCCTGCCGGATATGCCCGTGAAATTGAAAAGTTTGACGTTAATCTGGGCAAGCTGCTTTCTGTGCTGCGTGATGATGATCTGCTGCTTATTACCGCCGACCACGGCAATGATCCTACTTTCCACGGTACGGATCATACGCGCGAAAAGGTGCCGCTGCTGGCCTACTCACGGCTTTTCAAGCATCCCGGCGCGCTGCCTGAAGGTGATACCTTCGGTATTGTGGGTGCAACCATACTGGATAATTTCGGCCTGACTATGCCCGAGAACACCATCGGAACTTCCGTGCTTGACCTGCTTGTGTAGCCGACGGCGCGCAGGAAGGTGGTATGGTGCATTTGAACGGAAAAATACGGCGTTTGCTGCCGCTCGGTCTTATCGTTGCGCTTCTGGCGGCGGGAGTTGTGCTCGGGCTGAAAGTTCCCGGCCTGTTCCGCCGTAAGATCGTATTTTCCGTGCAGGTGCGTGCCTCGCTTGAAAAAGTTCTGAACATCAACGAGCTGCACACGGTTGAATATGTCTATAATTCCTATGCCGTAGCCTATGAAAAACCTGAGCTGCTGGAGCTGTACGACCGGCTGCAGCCCGCGGCTTCTTCGCTGCAGGCATGGAGCCGCGGCATACAGTCGGGGCAATATTCCTATACATCCGTCATGACCTGGCTTTCGGCCTATCATGCGTTTTTCGGTAAATACACTACGCGCGCTTCCGTGTCGGCCGGTTTTACCGATGAAGATCTGCCGCTGCTGAACGCGCTCGGCTATGCAGACAAGGATGCGCTGCTGCGTGATTTTGACACGGAGGAGTCCTATGCTGAATATGTGCTGCTCGGAAATCTGGCGGACGACATTTCAGTATGGAGCAATGACGGTGAAAATCTGAGCCAGCTGAGCGAATTTGTTTCTTTGAGCCGCAGCGGCGTTGCAAAAGACATTGCGGGCGAAAAATATGCCGTGGCCTATGAAGGAACCGTAACTGCGGGAATCGATAAGCCCGTGACGTTTACGGTTGATGAAGCCCTGAAAAAAATCATCGTACATATACCTGCGGTAAAAATCCTTGATATCAATGTAAATATTCCCGCTGATAAAGAAAATAAATCGGTGATAACCCGGAGCAAAAAATATGTAAACTCTTTGGACTGGTTCAATGAGGCAAGCATGCTCTGCAAGACAGATCTGACAAAAAAGATCGCTGCTGATGCCGCGTTTTTGCAGGTGGCCCGTGAGAATGCCCGGAATGCGGTCAGGGCGCTGGTGTCTCCTTTTGAGCGGACAACGGGTTTCAGCTTTGAATTCGAGGAGGAGCGGCAGTGAAAAAGATCTGTTTTCTGTCCGTGTTCTGTGCGCTTTTCCTGATTTCATGCTCACCTGACGTTAGGCAGCCTGCCGCCGCCATCGATATTGAGGAAATGCGGAGTATCTGTAATCTGGCGGTGCTTGACTGCTACTATCATAATGTTGCTAAACTTAACAGACAGGAAAAGGCCCTGCTGCGGAACACCGAGCGGACAATCTGGATGGACTATACCGCCAAGATAAAGGTAGGAATCGATGCGTCGCTGCTTACTATAGCGGTGGACGGCGCTGCGGTGACAATTACGCTGCCTGCGCCCAAAGCGCTGCAGAAGCCGAATATTATCGAAGACTCCATCACCTATTTTAGCTCGGAAGGAAAAGATACCACAAAAATCACGCCCGAGGAGCGGCTTGAGGCCGTGGGCATAGCCAATGCGAATATGCTGAGCACTGTGCGTGAAAACAGCTCGCTCATGCTGAACGCCGAAAACCGCGTAAAAGAAATCCTGAAAAGCTATGTGGACAGAATCGGCGAGCTGTCCGATACCGCCTATACCATCACCTGGCAGCGGCTCCCTGACGTACCGGCAAAAGACTGACGGTGCCGTGAACTGCGCAGGCAGTGATCCTCGCTGCTCTGCGGCGAGGTATGTTGATTAAAGAACCAGATAGAACCTGCCGCTCAATACCTGCGTTCTTCGGCTGACTGTTTTTCTGTACGAATGCCTATGCCTGTACTATACTATAAGTACAGGATACGTATATGAGTGATTTAATAGAAGTTTTTTCAGATACACGGCGGCGGTATGCGTCTGATGCGACATTGCGGGCTGCCTGTGAGTATTCTCGGCACAATCAGGAATTTGTTGGTGCAGGTGATAAGATCAGCTGCAATCTGAGCCGGTTTGATGAAGCGGCTCTGGTAACCGTATCTAAAAGCCGGTCATTCGAGGCGGCCGAACGGTACGCCGGCCGGGCCGGCGGCGGCATAAAAACTGCGGTTTTGAATTTTGCAAACAGCTATCATCCCGGTGGCGGCGTGGCTCACGGGGCACGGGCTCAGGAAGAATCCTTGTGCCGTATATCTACGCTGTATGATGCCTTGTGCGCGCCGGAGATGCAGAAATCGTTCTACGAGCCGCACTGCCGTTCCGAGGATGACCTTGCGACTGACGATATTATTTATACACCTCGGGTGCTTGTGTTCAAGACCGATACCGGTTCCCCGGTGCTGCGGCCCGAATCCGAATGGTTTTATACCGATGTGATTACCTGTGCCGCGCCCTGTCTGGGCCTGAGTATAAAATCGGTGCCTGCCGCGCGGCTGCGCGAGCTGCATGAATCCCGTGCAAGACATATCCTTGATACGGCATGCAGCCACGGGGTGGATGCGGTGATTCTTGGCGCCTTCGGCTGCGGAGCATTCCAGAACCCGCCCGATCTTGTGGCTCAGGTATATGCGAAGGTGCTCCCTTCGTATGCGCATGCGTTTAAAGCGGTTGAGTTTGCCATATATTGCAGGGAGTACGAAACAAAGAATTATGCAGCTTTTAAAGCTGTTTTCGATGCTTTGCAGGACTGATTTGCTCTAAACATTGAAAATACTGAAATCTTTTTACTATCGCTGTAGCACAAGCGTTATGTTTATGCTATTATGGGGCATAAATATGCAAGTTCCGGGCTTTTTCCTGATGCCGGACTGTAAAGGAGCGTAAGATGAAGAAGATGTTAGTATGTGCTGCAGCCGCAGCCGTATGTGCGGCCGCGGTGTTTGCAGGCGGCAGTAAGGAAGCCGCATATCCTGCTAAAGCGATAACTATGATTATTCCGTACGGCGCGGGCGGTACCACCGACGTGCACGGCCGTCAGTTTGCCATTCAGCTGCAGAAGCAGCTCGGCAAGCCCATTACGGTTGTGAACCAGGGCGGCGCTTCCGGTGCCAAAGGCTGCAAGACGGTGCTTGACGCCGCTCCCGACGGCTACACCGTGCTGTTCACGGCTGAATCGCTGGGTACCCAGCGGGTCATGGATCTGTCATCCATGAGCTATGATGATTTTGCCCCGATCATGGCGGTGACAAACGATCCCAAAGTGATCGTTGTTTCCAAGGATTCTAAGTACAACACACTGCAGGATCTGCTTGATGATATGAAGGCGAATCCCGGAAAAATCAAGATGTCATACACCGGTCCCGGCGGCTCAGGCCATGTACAGGGACTGATCTTTGAAAAACTCGGCTACAAGGCTGCGCTCACCGCATATTCCGGCGGATCTGACTGTCTGCTGGCGGTGCTGTCAAAGCAGGTTGATTTTACAAACTCCAACTATTCTACGATCGTAGGATATCTGAAGAGCGGCGATATAAAGCTGCTCGGTGTTTCCGCCGCAGCCCGTCTGCCGGGCCATCCTGATGTGCCCACGCTGGGCGAAGTTGATCCCGCCGCCGCACAGTACATGAAGAACCCGTTCTCACCGCTGAACTTTCTTGTTTCAAAGAACGTGCCTGCCGATATCCAGAAGGTACTGCGTGAGGCTGCGCTGAAAGCGGTGAAGGATCCTGAGTGGGTTAAGTTTGTAAAAGACAACAGTGCCGAAGCGCTGTATGAAATGTACCCGACCATCGATGATATCAAGAAATTCTATAAGGACTGGGAATCCATGGTGAGCTGGATGCTCTATGACGCCGGCGTCACAAAATACTCTCCTGAAAAATTCGGTATTGCAAAACCCGCTAACTAAGCGCATAATCCTGAAAGCGCGGCACCCGCAGCATACGCAATTCCTGCGCTGCAGCTGGTACCGCGCTTTTCGGTTTTAACCGCTACGAACCTTTGCAAGGATTTTCAAGAGAAATGAAAGAAACTGTAAAAGAGAGTGTCCTGTTTTTTGTTCTGGGAGTATCGCTGCTGGTATATTCCCTTGTGAATCATTATTCCGTACAGATTGAGTGGGGGCTTTCCCCGTATCTTTTTCCGGCTGTCATAGCCGTTTTTATGATTATTCTGTCCGTTACGCTGTTTGCCGGCGGTATCCGTGCGGGTGAAAAACCTGCGCACGAAGAAATGTCCGGTACGGGCAGTACCTCTGAAAAAAATAAAACCCAATGGCGGGCAGTGGCCTGTTATCTGGGAGCCGTGCTGGCATATTATATCGTTATGCCGTTCATCGGTTTTATTGCCGCAGATATCCTGCTTCTGGCAGGTTTGTTTATATTGCTCGGTGAGCGTGTGTGGTGGAAGATTGCCGTTCTTTCCGTTGCAGTCACCATGTTCATCTATTGGCTGTTCCATTCGTTTTTACATGTTATGCTCCCGTAATGCGGAGTACAGGCGGTTCTGCATATGAATTTTATGACGTCGTTTTTCAGCTGTTTTATTGACTATAGGTTTATCGGCCTGACGTTCCTCGGCGCCGTGCTCGGCCTGTTCGTAGGCTCTATTCCGGGACTGTCGGTTACTATGGCCACGGCCCTGCTGGTGTCCATCACGTATACGTGGCAGACCACCAATGCCATGGCCGCGATCATGGGGCTGTACGTGGTGGGCGTGTTCTCAGGAGCGCTGTCGGCCATTCTGATCAACATTCCCGGTGCGCCGTCTTCGGTGGTGACTACGTTCGACGGCTATCCTATGGCACGGCGCGGCGAAAGCTACAAGGCGCTTAAATATGCCACGGTGTATTCGTTCGTGGGAAGCGTGTTCGGTCTGGTTGTGCTGTGGCTGCTTGCGCGGCCGGTATCCCGGCTGGCGCTCAAGTTCCAGCCGATGGATTATTTTCTGCTTACGCTGTTCGGTCTGGCCGCGGTGGGCACCCTTACGTCAAAGACTTTTTCAAAAGGACTTATCAGCGCGGTGCTCGGCCTGTTCGTGAGCATGATCGGGCTTGATTCTGTGATGGGCACTCCGCGCCTGACGTTCGGCGTGCGGGAGCTGCAGTCCGGCGTGCCCGTGGTTGCGGCGCTCGTTGGACTGTTCGGTTTTTCTGAAGTGCTGGTTACGCTGGCGCAGGGTGATATGGGCGCGCAGGTGTCGGAGATCAAGCGCACCGCCGTCAGGCTGTGCGACATGCTCAAGTACTTTGTGCATTCAATCTGGTACGCCGTTATCGGCTGTTTTGTGGGCGCGCTGCCCGGCGCGGGCGGGCCTGTTGCCTCGTTCCTTGCGTACAGCTGCGCAAAAAAGATCGTGCGGAACCCCGAGGTGCCGCTCGGTGAAGGCGCGGAGGAAGGCATTGTGGCCAGCGAATCGTCCAATAACGCATGTATCGGCGGTGCGCTGATCCCCATGCTTACGCTTGCCGTTCCCGGAGATGCGGTTACGGCCATCATACTGTCGGTGTTCTATGTGCACGGCCTGCAGCCGGGCCCCATGTTCATTTCGGTGCAGCCGGACATGTTCGCCGCAGTTCTTGCAGGCGGTTTTCTGGGCTGTCTGTTCCTGCTGCTGCTCGGCCTGCTGGTTGCGCCCAAGCTGAGCGGCATCCTGCTGGTGCCTAAAAAGATCCTGCTGCCCATTGTGACGGTACTATGCGTGATCGGTTCGTTCGCGTGCAATAATACCATGTTCGATGTGCTGCTCATGTTCCTGTTCGGCATTCTGGGATTCTTTATGCGCCGCCGGGGATATCCTGTGGCGCCTATGACGCTGGGGTTGGTGCTCGGCGGCATGATGGACTCCAATTTCCGCCGCGCGGTTTCGCTTGCGGCCTCTGAAGAAAATAAGCTGGCTGCCCTGTTCGGGCGTCCAATTACATTGGTGCTGCTTGTACTTACGGTGGGTACGCTTGTAATGAACGTGCCTGCGGTGCAGAAACTGTTCCTGCGGCATCGGAAGGAATCTATATGATGATACGAAAACTCTCTGAAACGTGCCATGCACGGCACGAAAATCACCGTGTGGGACTGCGGAGCAGACTGCTTTCTGCTGTCTTTGTTCTGGCCGGCACTGCCGCAGCGTTTGCAGGCGGCACCTTTGATGCGGCAAAACATGTGCCGCTGACCCGCCGCTACGATGCGGCGCTTGGTATTGAATCGAATGTGGACGCGGCGTACCGCTGGGCGGACGGCTCCTATGCCGAATGGATTGATCCTGAGCTGTATGTGTCCATGTCGCCCCGGTCAGCGCTTGCCTCCTATAGGCGGCTTGCGGATGAAGGCAATCCGGCGGCAGCCCATGCGGTGGGCATCTATTATTATAAAGAAACGTGTCCCGTACGAAATTTCGAGACCGCCGTATCCTATTTTCAGGCTGCCGCTGACAAGGGATTCATTCCTTCGATGAACATGCTCGGCGTATGCTACTGGGAAGGCAATGGAGTTCAGCAGGACTATGACAAAGCCCTGGCGCTGATGGAGCGTGCGGCTGACGCAGGCTATGCCCCTGCTATGGCGAATCTGGGATTGTTCTATGATGATGAGCATGCTGCGGAGCGCGGTACGGAACCCGACTATGATAAGGTTGTGGCGTACTATGAGCGCGCGGTGCAGAACGGCGAGGTGGAGCTGTACGTGGAGCTCGGCGATCTGTTTATGGACGATGAGTACATAACGAAGGATACTGAGAAGGCTGCCGGATACTTTCTGAAGGCGGTGGAACTGGATAATGATACTTATGCGCTGCATATGCTTATGAAGCTGTGCGGTCCTGATAAAAATCCTGAGCTGTATAACAAGGCTGTAGTCGCCGCGCGCAATTGCTTTGCCCGTATTGCGAAGCGGGCACAGCTTAAAAAGGAAGCTGCGGTAAAACGCATTCCGTATCTGACAGCCGCCGCTGAAGAAGGTGACGTAGCCGCTATGTCCATGCTTGCCGGGCTGTATGAGTCCGCGGGAGTCAACAATCTTGAGCAGTATATCCGATGGAGTATACGTGCTGCTGACTCAGGGGACCGTAACTTGTGCTATACACTCGGCCTATTGTATAGAAACGGCGGTTTCGGCGTGAAAAAAGACTATATACAGGCTGCAAAATATCTGAAGGCAAGCGGAAACGACAATGCGGATGACTACCTGAGGGATATATACGGCCACGCCCTTGGTGTACTGGATATTCTGAACGATGATCCTGATGAAGCCTGGTGGGTTGCATATAAAGCTGAGCCGGCCGGCTGGAATCTGTCACAGGAATTTAAGAACGAAGCGTTTGCATACTTTTTGCAGAAGGCTGTACAAGATGACCCTGCTGCCCGTACCGTTGTTGCCCGCTGCTATGCAATCGGTATAGGAACTGACGTTGACATGGAGAAGGCACAGGCCTTCGGCTATGAGGAATTCGATGCGGATTCAGTTGCTGCGGCTGAGCAGGAACGGCAGCAGAAGTTCCTTGCGGAGCAGGAAGAAAACCGCAAACATCTGGAGGAGCTTCGGCAGAAAGCGGAAAATGCAGATTCCGATGCGGATGCCGGAAAGGCATCCTACACCTATGCCGAAGACTATCTGTTCTATATGTCGAATTCGGCGGAAAACTACCGCGCCATGATGCCGTACTATGAAAAGGCCGCTGCCAAAGGATATGCGCCCGCCTGTTTCCGGCTGGGTACGATCTATGAGCATGGATGGGGAGTACCTGCTGATGAGCAGCAGATGATTTCCTGGTACCGGCAGGCGGCAGCCCGTGGTGATAAGTATTCTATGGAAAAGCTCGGTGACTGCTATCTGTACGGTAAGGGCGTTCCTTTTGATTATGAGGAAGCATGCATGTGGTACGCTGCGACCGGCGATGAATATAAGCTGTACTGGCTCAAGGCGTTCGGTCTTATGCAATATGCGGGTGCGTCAGTTTCGCATATAACTGCGGATACTGAAGACGTGCAGAGTACGCAGCCGGTACAAAGCAAGCCTGCGGTGTCCGAGGATGTTGATCTTGATGAGGACGAGCTGCTTGCGCAGCTTGCCAAGCTCAGCGAGAATGAGCTTGAGAGACTGATATACCGTCTGGCAAAAGAAGTGTACGGTTATGATGTGTATGATGAGCGCTTTGAGGATGATGACGCTGCATCAAAAGGCAGTTCTTCAAAGGCTGCCGTGGTATCTGCTTCCGGCATTGAAAACAAAGGTGCCGTGCTTGCAGATGCTGATGAGGACAGTCCTGAGTATGTTCTGGCGCAGTTCCTGGCTTCACTCCTTGCCCGTACGGACGGCTGGCAGCAGTTTGCGGCCAGGGATGAATATACCGGATCAGCGGATGAAACCGTCGAAGCGCTGTCGATGGTCTGGGATGAACTGTACAGCAATGTCGAGGACTTAAAAATCTACATCTATCATGCTCAGATTAAAGATGATGAGGCGCACGTCACAATCGGGTTGTCAGGTACCGCCACGAATCCGGATGATCCTGATGATACAGTTACATTTGATCCGTCGTCAGACACTGACCAGGTGACCATGCTTCTTGAAGACGGCCAGTGGAAAGTATACGAGCTCCCTCGGTGAGCTGCTGTCTCCTCCGCCCGGAGTGAGGTGCTGCACCTGGCCGAAAGCAACAGTTGCACCTG
>CACZQF010000116.1 GCA_902783245.1 uncultured Spirochaetaceae bacterium
AAAAAAATAAAAAAGCCGGTCACCATTAATGGCAACCGGCTTCTGTGAGCTATTGCAGATTCGAACTGCAGACCCACGCCTTAAAAGGGCGTTGCTCTACCGACTGAGCTAATAGCCCGCATTCGCTGAAGTTTCCTGCGAATGTATGACATTATATAGAAGCAGCTTCACCGTGTCAAGACACAAATTACCCGGCAGAAGCATCATCTGACAGCCTACACTTTGAATTTATCAACCTGCGTGCCGATCTTTATGATCGACTCTTTGACCTGTGCCGCTATATCGGCAAGCGCAGAGCCCGTTTCCTTTATTTTGCGGGCCCCGTCTGACATTTCGCCCACGCTGCTGTTCATGCTGGAGGTTGCTTCCTGCAGCTGCTTGATTTCGGACAGAATCAGCTTATTACCTTCGGCCATCTCTTCGGAAGCGCTGCGTACTTCATTTGAACTGTCGTTCATATGCTTAAGCGCATCACCGATCTGCCGCGATCCGGTGTTCTGCTCTTCCATGGCGGATTTGATATGGATAACCAGCTCGTCAGTCTCCTGAATCTTTTCAGATACGGCGGAGAACACCGCGCTGGATTCCTCAGAGGCTTTGACCACCTCGCCGATAGATGCCTTGATTTTTTTCAGCTGGTCGCCGATAGTCTTTGACTGCGCGGAGGAAGTTTCCGACAGCTTTCGGATTTCATCTGCAACAACGCTGAATCCTTTGCCGGCCTCACCTGCGTGCGCAGCCTCTATAGCAGCGTTCATGGCAAGCAGGTTCGTCTGGCTTGCTATACTCGCAATAGCCTGGTTTGCCGTCTGAAGCATCTTAGACTGTGACTCAATCTGCTGGATTCGTTCGTTCACCGCCTGCTGCTTGGTAAAACCATTCTGCGCGCTGTCCTGCAGCTCCTTAAATGAACCGGCCATTTTATCAACGGAATTATTTACGGAAGCAATATTGCCGATCATCTGCTCCACTGCAGCGGAAGCTTCGGTTACTCCTGCGGCCTGCTTTTCGATCATGGTATTGAGCGATGATATATTCGCTGCAATCTCATTGACGGCACCGGCAGTCTGGCTTACACTGCCGGTTTGATCGGCAATCTGTGCATGCACGCTGTCAATATTTGAAATAATCTGGGAAATAGCATTTGCCGTATCCTCGGTGGTCGCTCCCATGTCCTCGCCGGAACGGTCAAGAAAGTCCTTTGAAGTTTTCAGCTCTGTAATAATATCCTGCAGTTTGCCGGAGAATGTATTGAACCCTATCACGACGTCACCGATCTCATCCTTTGCGGACAGCGGGATACGCTTGGTCAGATCCGCATCACCGCTGGAAATATCTGCCAGAGACTGCTTTACTACCGTCAGCGGCTTTATAATCGCCGCAATAAGCACTGACGCAAGAATCATAAGCAGAACGCACAACACCAGTACAAAGGAACTGACGACCCCAAAAATCGTGCTTATCGTACCGTTGATAACCGATTCATTCTTTGCTATGAACAGCATGCCTGTAATAGTACCGCTGCTGTTCCGTACAGGAGTATAATAGCTTGCGTACTTTATGCCGCGGATTATGTTATTGCCATGAAAATCTTCGCCGTTGTCAAGAACCTGCTTTACGATCATCTGGTTGTCCAGCAGCGTACCGACAATGCTTTTGCCAGAATCATCGTGTATAGTAGTGGACACGCGCACATTTTTTTCAAATACGGTACACTCAACGCCAATACACCCGTTTACAAAATCAACAAAGGCCGGAGAGCTTAAATCATAGCCTGTTATAACCACGCCGATAACCCTGCCCCCGGAATAGATAGGTACGGCTGAAAGCATGGCAAACGGCATGCCGGACGGTTTTTCAAAAGCAAATCCTTCTTTTCCTTTAAGCGCAGTCTGAACGACCGACACTTCCGTCATGCTTGTACCGAACGGAATGCTGCCGCCGGAAACAATGGCGCCTTTTTCATCAGTCACCATAAGGAAGTCATAGTTCTGGGCAGATTTTTCCTCCGCCACAAGGTAATCAACATTATCAAAATCAGACTCATACAGAGAATCAATTAAATCTGAACGTGTAGAAAACGAATCAGCCGCGGATGAAAGCGAGCCATGCCAGTCATCCACAATATTCCACATACCGTTTCCCAGCTGCAACAAATCCTCACGAATATATGAAAGAAAACTGCGCCGAAAAATCCAGATAGAAAGCCCGCTGGCGGCAAAACAGCTGATAATAATGGAAAGCCCCATTAATAACCGGAGTTTATTTGATATTTTCATCTATAAATTACCTCGAAAAAAAGTATAGCATGCACAAAAAAACAGTGTCAACAAAAATAATGTAATACAAATAAACAGTGTGCAAACAAATAATAAAGGAAAAGGATGAAACAGAAGCACTCCCGTCAGGGCAAAAAAAAACTGTACTGAAAGTGCATTGCACAAACAGTACAGTTTTAAATGAGCTATTGCAGATTCGAACTGCAGACCCACGCCTTAAAAGGGCGTTGCTCTACCGACTGAGCTAATAGCCCATCTTATTGAAAGTAAAGCCTTGCAATTTCTTGCAAGGCTTTTAGCATCTCCTAGGCGAATTGAACGCCTGTTGTCGGGATGAAAACCCGATGTCCTAACCACTAGACGAAGGAGACATCCACCAGCACATAACGCGCTGATAGATGAACTATATCAGACAATCATAATTACGTCAAGCAGCAAAACAATAAAATCTAAAAAATTCCTAATTATTTAAACGTACATAGCTTATCTGCCGGACTCACCTGCCGGCAGATAAGCTACATACTCATATCAAACTTTTTCATAAGCTTGCCGCGCAGCAGCTGGCATTCTTCATCCTGCAGCCCGAGTGATGCCGCACTGTCCAGATCGGAAAGCGCATCCGCATACTCCGACAGATAGTAATGCGCAAGCGCACGGCGGAAAAACGCATGGGACTGGAACTGATTCAGCTTAAGCGACATGGTAAAGCAACGGCAGGCTTCCTTATTATTCTGCAGCACGGAATACACAATACCCTGATAATAAATCGTACGGAAATTTCCGCAGTCATACCCGTTGCTGATCTTAAAGTCCTCAAGTGCCTCAACATATTGATTCTGCGCAAAAAACGCCATGCCGCGATGTTTATGGATAACCGCCATAACCGGTACCGGCGGCATAGGATCTGACTCAAGCACCAGACTGTATATCTTTACCGCACGCTCTACATCACCTTCGTTATGGGCATGAATTGCCTCCAGAATCATATCATCTATAGTACCGCGTACATAGGGAGATGACCGTTTGAGCAGCGAACCGGACGGCTGGCCGCCTTCCGTATTCTGACTTGCCGTGAGAATATCGGCCTGCTCATAAAAACTCTGGCGGCGC
The DNA here is from genome assembly GCA_902783245.1 of uncultured Spirochaetaceae bacterium. Taxonomy (GTDB): domain Bacteria; phylum Spirochaetota; class Spirochaetia; order Treponematales; family Treponemataceae; genus Treponema_D. Next base: position 3,390 of record CACZQF010000116.1, read on the forward strand.
TCGAAGATTTCTTTCTGCAGTTTTTTCTGGTAATCACGTATTTCCTGAAAAATAATATCCGCAAGACTCAAGTTGGCATTAATGGACGCAAGCTTACGGCGCATAGGCATATCAAATGGAGAAAATTCACTTTTATAAACCAGCTCATGCTCTACTTCCGCCCATGCATCCTGCAGAATGGTGCGTACCTGAATTTCGCACACAAGGTCGTCCGGCAGCGTCAGTGGCTTGCCGTCTGTTCCCAAAAGCGTATCCGGAATACAATTCTGAGGAATCGCAATAAGTATATGCGTTGAAACATAGCCGAATTCCTTAAAATTAGCCTGTCCCTTATACTCCACTTCCCTGACCTTATAGTTTTTTTTCACTAATGCTTCAACTACATCAAGGTCTTCCAAAAACGCACAGATAACACGTACGCCCATCATATCGGTAAGCGGAATAAGCTCAAAGGATTTAAGCGCTTCGGCCGATTTTACACGCAGTACTTTACGATAATAACTTTCAAAGCTCTTTATACGGCGTTTATACGTCGGGTTTGAAGCAAGCGATATATGTTTACGTAAATCAATTTCAATATTCTGCAGCAGCTGGTCAAAAACAATATGATAATTATCATACACAGCCCGCATCTTCAATTTATCGGGAAGAGCTACAGGTGGCTCTTCATCCATGTGAATAAGATTCATATTTTTAACTCTATCATAGATTTATATGCTGTCAAGCCCTACCCTAGAAAATAAAAAAACCCGGAAGAAACCTTCCGGGTTTATATAATCTCACTTCAGATTACTGAGCGTTAGCAGCCTGTCCGCCACTCTTCTGAGCAGAACCACCGTCCTCACCAAAGCTTGAGGTGAAGTTCTGTTCGGTAGCCATCTTAGCATGCTCAAGGAAGCGGTTAACCTGTTTGTCGCCAAAGCGCATCATTTCAGCACTCTGTGCATCCTTTTCCTTCTTGGAGATGATACCCCAGAGGTCTTCATCAGCGATATCGCGATCTGTGGTAAGCAGAGCTTTATCGAAGATGATCTTTACGTCCTTAAAGTAGCCGATAAAGTCACCGCCGATATGGGCAGCATCACGGGTTACTTCAAAGCCGGCGAACTTAACGAGCGGGATTCCTCTCGGATAGATCGGATATACACGGATTTCGCGTGTGCGTACTTCAGAGATATAGTTGGGGTTGTTCCAGCGGAGTTCTTTCCAACCGTCAAAGCCAAGGTATCCCATGAAATAGCGGCGCTCTACATTGTCACTGTCTTTCAGAAGAACATAAAGTCCGTGGGGGAAGTTCATACCCATGGTAGCAACCTGAATTGCTTTGATAGTTCCAACGTTTCTTACAACGCCATAACCATCATCGAACAGGTATTTACCTGATCCCTTCTCCTCATCGGTCGGTTCCTGACGGTTGCCGTCCGCATCAGCGGAAGAAAGCGGCTCGTAAGCAGGAATATCAAATGCAGGAGTAATCCGTGCAGAAGCATTGGCTGCTATTTCAGGGAACAGCACGCGCACACCCATTACATTGCTTCCTGCAAAAGGCACGCTAGCCTCGCTACGGACCGGTGCTGCAACAACCTGTGACAAAGCCTTGCTTGCAACAGATCTTGCTGAACTGTTGAGCGTGACTTCCCACTGGGGCATTGCCAGAGACGTTTTCATGAGTGATTTCTGATCAGCGGTGTATGTAGCACCCGCTGCAACAGAATAATCCATTACGGTGTGGCTGTTCTGCGTAGGATTGCCGTTCTCATCGTTAACGCAATCCGCATCAAGCAATGTGAAATCAATGATGGTAGATTCATCAGCAAAAACACAAGCACCTGCGAACATAAGCGCCGCTGCAAATAAACAGACTGTCTTCTTCATTTCCGAAGCTCCTCTTTAAATCTAGTCGATGTAGCCTTGTATAATACTAGTATCTATGAACGCCGTGATTTTGTCAACGACTTTTTTATCCTAAAAGAATAAAAAATTCATACCCCGTCAAACATCTTCTTTCCGTCCGCAAACAGCTCCACCTGCTTGATGCGCGGAAAATTACGCCTTACATTTTTAGTAAACAGCTCCACGCCGTCGCGGATGGCAACCGCATCGCCTGATTCGCTCATCAGCTCATCAGACAGCTCCACATACAGCGTGCCTTCCCTGACAAAGCAGGAAAGCGCGCGTGTACCGGGAGAAAACAGCGGACGGCAGCGCTCAACGCACGGTCCGAGCAGCAGCTCGTCCACATACGCGGCACATTCAGATGCCGCGGATGAATCCGCGGATGTATCCGCGGATGTATCCGACGTCAGCCAGCGGTTTTCCTGTACCAGACGCCCGCTGTCAGCCGAGCAGAATAAAAACACATACCGCCGCCCGGGCTGCCGGTATACACCCCACAGCGCACAGGACAGTACGAATACAGCAGCGGCAAGCAATGCAGGGATTCTTTCATGTACCATTTATCGGGTTCCTGTAAATCCTCGTGAACGTTCAAAATGCGTTACAAACGCAGACAGGCCATTATATATGCCCAAAGAGACTTTTTTCAAGTATCCGCTGTCATTCAGCAGCGCCGCCTCTTTTTCATTTGTCAGGAATCCCGTTTCCACAAGCACGCTCGGCATATTGGCATTACGCACAACAAACCATTCCTCGGCTTTTACGCCGCGTGACATACTCAGGCTGCCGACCTGACTCTGCATACCGTCCATAATGAACTTGGCGATAAGGATGCTTTCGGTGGTATATTCCTCCTCCATCATCGAATTCAAGATGGGGAACAGCGTCTTGTCCGTAGTCTTGTCCTTTTCCAGAACCGTGCGCCGGTAGTCAGGAGTCAGATACCATACTTCATATCCGGATGCTTTTTTATCAAGAGACGCATTCACATGTATTGAAATATAGATCACCGCCTCATGATCCTTCAGGTTTACGGAATTAGCAATTTCCGTACGCTGGCTCAGCGTCAGGAACACGTCGGTATCCCTGGTCATAAGGATCTTTTTATCAGGATACCCCGCTTTAAGCCGCGCATACAGCATCTTGCCGACCGCAAGGGTTATATCCTTTTCGCGGATCATCACTTTTTTTCCATTTATTACATGCTCCTGCATTGCACCGGGATCCTTGCCGCCGTGACCGGGATCAACGATAATGGCACCGACACGGAACGAGCTGCCGCCGCCGTTATCCGTCTTAAAGAAACGCTCAAGCTCATCGATAAAATCCTGTGTCACCGTCAGCGTACCGTCCTTTACGGCCGGAGGATCAACGAGCGCGAGCTTTCTGTTGTCAAGCAGCACTACATTTTCCCCGGTCCTGAATGATACCTGATGGCCGTTCTTTTCCAGCAGACCTGTACCGCTCAGCGTATCCCAGTACATGACCGTGCCGTTCTTAGATGACTGCTCAAGCAGATTCACCGATGAAGCGCCCCATATTCCCGCGGGCGCAGCCGCCATAAGCACGGCGGCAAACAAACGCATGAACCGATTACAATGTATCCGCTGCATATAATGCTCCTTGGATTCCTCCGCGTACCACCCACTTCCAGAATCTGGCCGCGGGCAGCTCCTTGTGATCAGGGCACAGCGCATCAAACCGCCGTGCCGTCTCAGCAATCGTACAATAATTCCAGTCACGCTCCGTACAGGAGGCAAGAGACGCAGGCAGCTTAGCTGCTGTCGGAACCCCGGCTCCGATCACCTCGTCGGGTCCGCAGCTCCAACCGTCTGCAACTGTATATGCCGACGGCGGAAAACCGCGCTCAGATTCCTGCGGCACACCGTCAAGGAACCGCTCGGTCTCTGCATTACCTCCCTGCAGCCGTACGGTTATCGTACGTACGGCCTGCTCTGCCGCAGCCACGGCAGAGCTTCTGTCACCGGCAACCGTAATAACATTGCCGCATTTTTCTACATTATTATGCGGGAAGGTCACCGTATCTCCGGCAGCGACGCGCGGCAGCACGTTCTTTACCCCCGCAATTTTTTCCGCATCCCCAAGCCCGATCACTGCAGCCACCTTACCGGGAATAGAAATCCAGGCACGCTCAGCGCTCGTACACGTGCACTCAAGATCATACAGCTCGAACGGCGCAGGCTGGGAGCGGCAGCTTTCCGGCGGAGTATAAGGCAGCGGCCTGCGGTTACGCTCCAAGTATTCGGGCGTCTTTCCGCAGGCTATGCAGACCGCCTGCTCAGTCAGATTGCAGCCCGACGCATACGGATACGTCCAGCCTGACATGTAGCCGCCGGAAAGCCTTGCCGCTATCTCTCCGATCATCGGACCGTTCTTAGTGTATTTTATATCAGCTTTTGCAGCACCATCAGTAAGTCCGAGCGCCTTTACACCGAGCGCAAAGGCAGACACAAGCTCAAGATACTGCTGCCGGTCTATATCAGTCGGCATGGTGTGTCCGACCTCAATAAAATACGGAGGATATTTGATATGCCGGTCCGCAAAACCGGTGATCGTCATTGTTCCGTTATATACCAGCGAGTCAATCGAATATTCAGGGCCGTCCATATAGGTTTCCAGAATGGCATGTCCTGATCTTGACGCGGCCACTGCGGCCTGCACGGCGGATCCGGCCTCATCCGGAGTACGAACCATGCGGCATCCCCGTCCGCCCATGTTATCGACAGGCTTTATCACCATGGGAAAGTCCTGCGCCTTAAGCGCTGCCACAGCCTGAGAGGCATTCTGCACCGTTATGTCCGTATAGTCAGGACACGGGACTCCCGCTTTCTTAAAGCACTCCCGCATACGCGTCTTAATGCTCGCATTCAGGCAGGCTTCATAGCCGTGAACATGACGGCGCAGCTCGCCGCCCGCCTTTTCGGCCGCATACGCCACCGAAGCGCTGAAATCAGTTCCCGCAGTAAAAATACCGGCCAGCGTTCCTTTTGCCGCCAGCTCGCATGCAAGCGCGGCAATCGCATCTTTATCCTTCAGATCAACTTGTTTGAACGTATCCGCAAGGGGCACGCAGACAGCTTTAGGATTTGCATCCACTACCACCGCGTGAAATCCGAGCCGCTTCGCGGCCTCTATGGCGGGCTTTTGCATCAATCCCGCCCCCAGTACAAGCATGTACTCCATATAAAATCCTCCTACCTTGTAATCCACAAAAACGTGTCAGGGCACCTCGAAAAAGGACATCTTCGATGTTGACATCTACGATGTTGAAAGTTTTTCGAGGTTCCCTCTATTCAGCTATACGCCGGCAATACACTTCAAACGTATCACCAAGCCCGAGCGCATGGCTTGCAGCCGATGCCGCCGTATACGGCAGCGAATGTTTCTGCCAGCCGTGCGCGCCGATAAAGGGGAACCGTTCCGGATGATGCCCCGTTATTACAATGCGTACCACCTTAAATCCATAGCGCGCAAGGATGGCCTGCGCATGCGCAGGTTCCCAAATCGTATAGTGATCCGCAGGGCTCTGCTCAAAAAACTGCCTGCGGTTGAATTTACCCGATACGCCCGATGCGGACGGTGTTGAAAAGGCAAAGATGCCGCCGGGCTTCACCATGTCCGCCACCTGACGGAGCACCGCATCAAGGTTTCTGAAATGCTCAATGACGTACCACATAGTCACGGCGTCAAACGAGCGTACGCCGAATTCTTTTACCGGATCAAAGTCCGGAACCGACGCGCATGCGGCAGGAAACAGCAGCGTCGAGCGTATATAATCCACAGCTTCCTGGGATACGTCAACACCGAATGCCTGCCAGCCTGCATCAACGGCAGCGGACAAAAATGGTCCGAAAGCACACCCGATATCCAGAATAGTCGGCGTAGTTGTTGAGCGCAGCTTACGATGATAGATAAAATCCATCTGCGATATCCGTCTGACGCACTGTACCTTTATGGTGTTAAAATCTTCAAGATATGTTTTTCCATACTGCTGCTTGTACTGATCAAAAAAGTACTGCTTGCTGTAGGACATATCATTTTCATCCAGCGTCCATGCCATGTACAGACAGCCGCACGAAGCGCACCGGCGGAATGTCCGTCTCGGAGTCCGGGCCTCAACATCGTCTGCGGCAGGTTTTTCGCCGCCGGCAGCAGGGCCGCAGACCGGACAAGTAAATCTTCTGCCGTACGACAAAGAGCGTATAAAGCCGCCTGCCGTTCCGACAGAGTCGACCGGTACAGCCGGAGGCATACGGTAGAGCTTTTCGGGCGATTTGAGCACCGCGGAAATCTCTCGTGCAGAAATGTCACTAGGCGCAAGGCATTTAAATCCGTAGGTGTCCGCCAGCTCCGCATGCAGCGAAGTAGTTGCAAGCAGCAGTACCGCGCAGCCCGCAGCCACTGCTTCATAGGCGGTAAGACCGTAGTGGGTAACCACCAGATCATAATCCGCAAGCTTTTCGCGCAGACCCGGTACAGGCTGAACCAGCTGTATATACGGTTTAAGCTCAGCAGGTATTCTGTCCTGCTCGTGTTCCGCGCTTGAGCGGATTGCCGTTACGGTTCTATGCAGGCTGCCGAATGCAAGTGCAACAGGGATCACCAGATCCGCAGGATCTTCTCCGCCGGCCACAATCAGGATACGCTTAAAATCAGCCCCATGCCGTATGCGGCCGCCGGTTTTCCGGTGCCGCGGCATTTCCATAAACTGCGGCGCTTCCATATTCACCATGCTTTTTTTCTGTGCCGGAGGGATGATATTAAGCAGATAATCACAGTATGCCGTATTGGGAGAGCCTTCATCGACGGCGACAACCGGCGCCGCATCATGCAGCGTACGCGCAAGCGGTTCGTCAAGCGCAAACGCATCGGTTACAATAAGGCTGTATTCACCTGCGCCGGGCATAACGGATGTAATCTGCCAGGGATGCAGACCGCGCTGCACATATTCTGAAACAACCTGATCAGTCTCTGAAAGATCAGCGTCATCCGGGATATATACTATTGCGCCGATTTCCAATGCGATTGTAAGACAGCGGCGCAAATGTCCGGTCCCCTGCCCTTTTTTTACGCTGGGCACGCAGCACACCGGCCTGCCGACGGCAGGATTTGAAAATGCAGAGACGATCTGCTCCGTAGTATACGGGGCTTCCGGCGCTTTTTCCTGAGACAGCGTACTGACAATCATAAGCGCCCGCAGGTAATCCGCATAAGTATCAATGGTCGTACGGTAGCCCGGATAGTGCCACCGCGCGGGCGCAGTCAGCATTTCTGCAGTAAATGACTCAGGATGATTATACAGCGCCGGTCCCACATGCTCATGATCATACGGAGAGTCAGTAGCCGCCTTTGCACGCAGCAAAGACCGGGCATTAAAGATTTCTATGCCGGAGCCATGCGGCAGTCCCTGCCATGTTATATAATCCGTGCGGTCACAGCGTCCGTCTGCAGTATACAGCTCAAGCAGTGAAGCTGCGGCCTCATAAAACAGGAACGGATTATCGGCGGTGGCGCGCACAACGATATCAGCATTAAGTTTTTCAATAAGCAGGCAGAAACGCTCAAGGACGTCATCCTTAGGCCCCGCAAAGCATTCCCAGCCGCAGCCTTTGACAACCGGCTCCAGCTCGCTGAATGACTCGGTGTCCGTAGCCACATAATAGGCATCCGCCGGAACTTTATGCATGGCACGGAGCGTCCATTCCAATACCGGACGGCCGCCAAGATCTTTCAGCGCTTTGCGCGGCAGACGAGTTGAAGAAAGCCTGCATTGTACAATTACGACGGTCATTTTCTATCCCAATTCTCTATAATTGAAACCGCATCAAAACGAAAACGGAATTTGTTTTTGTCCACCCAACGGCGGGCATCCATAAACTGCTTCCGGGATTCAAAGAACCCCAGACTTGAGCTGCCCAAAAAGATAAAGAATGACGGCATGGGAATCATGCCATGGTCAGCCTTAAAGCGCGGCAGCAGATTTTTTAAGTAAAAGCGCAGGTATGACTGATCGGTCGTGCTGTCTTCAACAGGGACCGTCTGGCCATACTCAAGCTGGAATTTAGTGGACAGGCTGATGGTTTCGCCCCACAGCCATGCCCTGAACGACAGATCAAGGTTCTGCCAGTACGATGATGTTATGGTGTAGTCAAATCCGCCGAGCTGAATAAACTTCTGCCGGTTGTACAGTCCGATATAGTCAAACGGATACAATGTCTTCATGCCGTCCATAACGGTTGCGGAGGCAGCCACACGAAGCTTTGAGCGCTCTGCCATCGGAATGTACTGAACCGGCAGTCCCTGCTTTTCCTGCGTTACCAGGCGCGGTACAATGCAGTATGCTCCGGACTCTGTAAGTCTGCTGGTAAGATTCGGAGTGAGGATTCCCGGCGGGATGCGCAGTGTATCCCTGAGTACGAGCACATAGTCACCGCAGGATTCGCTGATACCAATATTTACCAGATCACCGTCAGTAACCTTTTCCAGCGGTACAATAAACTTTATCGAAGGAAATTTCGTT
>CACZQF010000117.1 GCA_902783245.1 uncultured Spirochaetaceae bacterium
AGTCCGCGCCGGTGCGACGCCACTCAGCCGCGGACTTTTCCTCGGGCTCAGCAGCCCTGATCCGGCGCGGCATCTTCTTCCGGCGAGGAACTTTCCTCCGGCGCGCAGTTCCGCTTTGCAGCATCTTTTATCCGCGCATACATCCGGCGCACCCGCGCGCTCCAGTCGTCCACGAACCACTGCGGGCTCACCGGCACGGCGTTCGGTCCCTGTGCAAGCACCCACTCCATCACCTTGAGCACCTGCGACGATGTGAACGAAATCCGCGTGTATGAGCCGTCGCAGCATCGGTGATCACCTGATCGTCCGCCCACACGCAGTCTTTTATATAGGTACGTGCGTCCTCAAAAAAATCTATGGTAAACGAAACCGCATCATCGCCCATAAACGCGCCGAATTTACCGCCTGCACAGCGCGATGAAAAATCAAAATCAGCAGGAAGCTCAAACCGGTCCGCCGTCACGCGCAGATTCCGTATTCTGCTCACTACGAACAGCCGTTCGGCGCTGCGTTCCTCCGCGTAGCCGAACAAAAAGCACACGCCGTCACTGAACAAAAACTGATACGGCCGTACCCGCCGGCGTTCGGGCTGCGTATTCCATCTGCCGGCATAGTCGAATTCCACCACCAGATTTTCCTGCAGCGCGCGCAGCAGGTTTATCCAGCACGATTCATCCATCACCGTCCTCGGCCGGGGCGGCACGGCGATGCGCGAAAGCAGCGTGCTTTTTCCAATGCCCTGCGTGTCGGTCACAAAATCAATCACTTCGCTGATCGCGCTGTACACGGGACTGCCCGCAAAGCCCGAAAGCAGTGTCTTTGCGGCGGAAAGATAAAACATGTCCTCGGCGGAAATGTTGTTCAGCGAAAACTCCCAGTTGTCATCCAGATAGTAGTAGCCGCCTTTTACGCGGTCAAATTCTAGCGGCGCGTGGAAATACGTGCGCAGCATGTCGATGTCGCGGTTGATGGTCGCCTCGCCCACTTTGCTGTAGCCCGTACGCGCGCAGTACAGCTCCCGCAGCCTAGTGTTGTTCGGGTACAGGCCCGCCTTGATTGCATTATGAACGATGATGAGCCGCTCAAGCATCTTTTTGTTCAGCTTGCGCTCGGACACAGGATTCTGTTTCATGCAGATCAGTATACCACGGTTCACAGCGTACAGCTATCCGCCAGCAGCCCCCAGACCCGACCTTGGTCGGGACAAAATGGTGGCTGACGCAACATCACTACAGGATGCCGCCTCCCGCCACCTCCTGGATACAGGCGTACGGAGGCCGTCCCGGTTCATTTTTGGCGAAAATTCATTTGTTGGGTGCCGCCATGTTTTTTTGAGAAAAATATTTGTACGGAGCGCACAACATATATTTTGAAAAAATGATTCATTTTTCTTTTTTTATTCACGCTATAAATTTTTTTACAAAAGCAAAAAGGCGCACTATAGTACATAGACGGGACGAACGTTCGTGCAGTTGCCTGCGGAGGATTCTGTATGAAAAACAACTACTATTTTACCCTCGGAGCACCGGTAACGGAAGAACGTAATTTTATTTTGTTTTACCGCAAAGCTTCGTTAACAAAAGCGTCAATTACTACAAAAACCCTTGCTGTTGAATCCGAGGAAAAGTATCCATTATTTCCATTAAATGAGCTTAAAAAATATCTTTCTGAACACAAATGGACGGTTTTATACAGAGATTCAATCAAAATAGAATGTGATGACGAACTTACAGAGTTCATCCGTTCAGAAGAAATTCCCGTCATTGAAACTGATGGAGAATTTGATACGTTTTTAGATGAGTACTATAAGGGCACCTCGAAAAACTCCCAACATCGATAGCTGTCAACATCGAAGATGTCATTTTCGAGGCATGGAAATCAATTTGGAAAGTAAATTTGTGCCCGGCAGCCGCGGAGCCGGGGGCTCGCAACGCAAAACTTCTGCATCCCCGAAGGGGTGTATTTACAGCGCAGCTTCGAGAAAGCCGTTTTGCGGGGCAGCCCCCGGCGGAGGCAACGCCTTCCGCGGCTGCGGGCACAAAAATTGAATTCCATGTTTTCGAGATTTCCTTTAGTGACTGTTTAAATATTCCATGGTATAATTACCGTATATGAACAACATTACTGTTACATTTCCTTCAGGAAAAACACTCACAGTTCCCAAGGGAACGACCGCAATGGATATCATCGACAACTTTTCCATACCAAAGGAAAAGCTCTATGCGGTCATCATCAACAATGAGCTCAGCTCACTGCCCTCATCCCTGTCATACAATTCCGTGCTGCAGCCGGTTGTACAGGGAGACAAGAATTCGGCTATCGTATACCGGCGCTCGCTCTGCTTTATCCTCGCCGCTGCCGCGCACACGCAGTTTCCCGACGCGCAGCTGCTCGTGGGCAACAGTATCGGCTACGGCTATTACTATACGCTGAACACCGGCTCAAAAATCGATCAGTCGCATATCGATGCGCTCAAAAAAGAGATGCAGTCCATCATACAGCAGGATCTGCCCATACATACGTCGCAGCTTTCCTATGCGGATGCATGCCGCTTGTTCGAGGACATGCAGCTTGACCAGACGCGGCGGCAGCTTGACTGCATCTGTCCGCCCTATGTCATCATCAATACGGTCGAAAACGACAAGGCAAGCTTTTCGGACATGTATTTCGGCCCGCTGCTGCCGTCCTCCGGCTATATCAAGGCATACGATCTGATTCCCTACGGCGAAGGATTTCTGCTGCGGTTCCCGGATTCCAAGCATCCCGACAAGCTCACGGAATTCGCCGACATACCGCCCCTGTTTGAAATCTACAAAAAATACAAGGCATGGGGCACGCAGGTGGGCGTCACCTCCGCGGCTGACCTGAACATGCTGGTCAAGCAGCGCAAGGTCAACGAATTCATCGACATTACCGAAACATTCCAGGTTAAATGCATCGCCGATATCGCGGACCAGATCTACAGCCGTCCACAGACCAAGGTGGTACTGCTTGCGGGTCCGTCAAGCTCAGGCAAAACGACCACGTCAAAAAAACTGGCACTGCAGCTTAAGGCACTCGGCTATCGCCCCAAGGTCATCAGCCTTGATAATTTCTATGTGGGCCGGGACCGCAACCCCAAGGACGAGAACGGCAACTATGACTACGAGTGCCTTGAGGCGCTTGACGTGCCGCTGCTCAACCGGCTGCTCGTAGATATGTTCGACGGCAAGGAAGTAGAGCTGCCGTCCTACGATTTTGTCAAGGGCGAGCAGTACTTTGACGGTACCAAGATGAAGCTTGAGGAGCATGACATTCTGATCATGGAAGGCATACACGGCCTGAACGACAGGCTTACGCCGCTCGTAAAGCCGGAGTACAAGTTTAAGATCTACCTGTCGGCGCTTACGCAGCTGAACCTTGACAATCATAACCGCATCTCAACGAGCGACAACAGGCTTATCCGCCGCATCGTGCGCGACTCCAAGTTCCGCGGCAAGAGCGCTGCGGCCACCATCAGCATGTGGGAAAGCGTGCGCAAGGGCGAGCGGCTGCATATCTTCCCGTTCCAGGTGAACGCGGACGCCATGCTCAATACGGCGCTCGACTATGAGCTGTCGGTGCTCAAGGTGTATGCGGAGCCGCTGCTGCGCTGCGTGTCGCCGCTGCAGCCGGAGTATACGGAGGCGGCGCGGCTGCTCAGGTTCCTGAACAACTTTTCGCCCATACCGCCGACCGACGTACCGGACCGCTCCATCATCAGAGAATTCATCGGCGGCAGCGCGTTCCACTACTAAGCAGTACAAAAAGCAAAATTGCCGCCGGCAGCTGCTCCCGCCGGGGACTGCCGGCGGCAAAAAATAGTTTCCATAAAAAAACCGTTCTGCAGCAGATCATGCAGAACGGTTAAGGGAACCTCGCAAAACTTCCAACATCTTCGAGGTGCCTTTTAATCAGAGCCCGTGCGTCCGCGGTTGTAGCGCGACGTCACAATGTCGTCCACCAGATTTTCTTCTTCCGCGGCAAGCTCCTGCTCATAGACCGCATAGTTTTTTTCACGCAGCTTGGCCACGGCCTCGTATTCCCGCATCGCTTTCTGCAGAATCTTACGTTTTTCCTCGGTAACCAGTTTCGCCTGCGTCAGCTCTTCCAGCAGCTGTTCCTTCTGCATGTTCAGCAGCGCATAAAAGCGGTTGGCGTCACACAGCAGCTGGAAGTCAGAGGCGCCGCGCATAAGCTGTGTAGTCTCGGCATACTGACTGGCAACCGTGTCCAGCTTGTGCTGGATCACCTGCTCAGCGGACAGCGCCCGGCCAACTTCGATCTCAGCCTGCTCCTGCCGGAACTTACGGATCTCAAGTACTTTTTCAAGGGAAAACGAAAACTTCTTCATAAGGCTGCCGCGCGGTCGGCCGCGGCATATTCATCGGTGATTTCCGCGGCGCTCTTGATCTCGGCCGCAGGCGACTCCTCGAATTCTTCCAGCGGAATGTCCACGCCCGAAAGCTCCGACAGCTTCTGAAGCGTGTCGTTGACGGGGCAGCGCTCCGTCTCCTCCTGCTTCAGGAATGCTTCTATGGCATCATGCTTGTCGATGGCGGCATCAATGACGGGCGACCTGCCCTTCTCATAGTTGCCGGTAGTGATCAGCGTTTCATTGTCGCGGTACACGGACATAAGCTCGCGCACGGCGCCGCACGCCTTGCGGGTCTGCATGCCCGTCACACGCCGCGCCAGACGGCTGATGCTCTGAAGTACATCGATCGCAGGATAATGATATGCCTGCGCAAGGTTTCTGCTCAGCACGATATGCCCATCAAGCGTACCGCGCACTTTATCTGCAATCGGCTCGTTCATGTCATCGCCGTCAACCAATACTGTATAGAACGCGGTGATGGAACCTTTGTCATTGGTGCCGGTACGCTCCAGCAGCTTTGGAATCATATCGAATACGCTCGGCGGATAGCCGCGCTGCGCGGGAGGCTCGCCGTTGGCAAGACCGATCTCGCGCTGTGCCTGCGCAAAACGGGTCACCGAGTCAAACATAAACATAACGTCCTTGCCCTGATCCCGGAAATACTCCGCTACCGCGGTGCTCACATACGCCGCGCGCAGGCGGCAGATGGACGGCTGGTCGCTCGTTGCCACAATCACCACGGAGCGCTTCATGCCCTCTATGCCCAGATCGCGCTTGATAAAGTCAAGCACCTCACGACCGCGCTCACCGATGAGCGCGATCACGTTTATATCGGCATTCGTATTGCGCGCAATCATGCTGATGAGCGTTGATTTTCCAACGCCTGAGCCCGCAAAGATGCCCATGCGCTGACCTTTTCCTACAGTAAGCAGGGAATCAACGGCACGCACCCCTGTAACGATACGGCGGTCAACCGGAAGCCTTGTCATGGGATCAGGCGGCACCGCTATGGCAGGATACCATGCCTCAGGCGAAATCTCGCCGAGCCCGTCGCACGGACGGCCGGTAGCGTCTATAACTCTGCCCAGCAGCGATTCGCCCACGCCGACCTGCAGCTCATGCCCGGAGGCAATCACCTCACAGCCTACCTCAATGCCGCCGGTGTCACCGAATGCGGTGAGCTTGACGATGGAGCCGTCAAGTCCCACAACCTCCGCCATGAGCGTGGTATTGTTACGCGGAATATGAATGGTACAGATCTCGCCGATGCTGGAGCGGGGGCCTTCGCTTTCGATCTCAAGCCCGTTCACGCAGGTCACGTGACCCACGTACAGGATCGTCTCCGTCCTGCTGACCTGATTAATGTACTTTGAAAAGTTAAACGTTGTATGTACGGCGGTATTCACGGCACAGTTCCTTCAAAATGCTTGATGACTGCCGCTAGATAACGGCAGCGTCCTGCCCTGGTGAAGAAATATGCTTTACCGGTGAAATCTCAAGTATCTTCTGCTCAAGCTCATTGAGCTGGCTGGAAATGCGTGCGTCCACGGCGCCGAAATCGGTCTCCACGATACAGCCGCCCGGTTCGATGCCGGAGTCCTCCAGCACCTGAATATTCTTTACATTCTCAACGCGTGAAATAAACGCCTGTATATGCTCCGTAACAAGCTTGAGGTCGGCCAGGTTCACCCGGATTGAAACCGAGCCCCTGCCCTTCACTTTTTTGAGCGCCTGCAGCACGTTGTTCATGACAACGTTCTTCTGGTTTTCGGACAACACCTTCACCACCTTGCGGGTCATTAGTATGACCAGCTGCACGATCTGCTGCTCGGTGCTGTCAAGGATTTCATCGCGCTTGTTCATGACCGCCGTCAGCATGGTGTGCATGCGGTCTATCAGGCGGTCAACCTCGGCCTTGCCGTCGTTATAGCCTTTTTCGTAGCCTTCCGCGCGGCCCTGTTCCTGAGCCTGACTGCGGATCTCCTGCTCTTTGGCAGTCGCCTCGTCAATAAGCTTCTGCGCCTGCTCCTGAGCCTGCTTGACCAGCTGATCGGCATTCGCCTGCGCCTCGGTCTTGATAATCTGTGCCTGATCGGTCTGCTGCTTTATCTCCGCAAAAGCCTCGTCCTTGGCCTTTTTGATGATCTCATCGGCCTCGGCCTGCGCCTTCGCTATCATGGCCTGCTTTTCCGCCTCCCAGTTCGTCTTGAACTCATCGGCGGCTTTCTGCAGCTCCTCAACGGTAGGACCGGTATATACGGGCTGTTCTGCTGGTTCCGACTCCTCAACAGTTTTGACCGGCTCATACGTATGCACAAGCTTGAGCATAACTTCGCCGGGACATGCTTTGATTTCATTCGGACGGAATACAGTCTGCGCCATTATTTACCTCCACACACCAGATAACAGGACATCAGGTTACAAGCTCGTCTTCGCCGGAACGTGCGATAACGATCTCGCCGGAATCCTCCAGACGACGGATCGTGGATACGATCTTCTGCTGGGATTCCTCAACATCCTTCAAGCGGACAGGGCCCATGAATTCCATATCCTCTTTAAGCATGCTGGCGGCACGCTTGGACATATTACGGAATATTTTATCCTGTACTTCAGTATCGACAGATTTAAGCGCTTTTGAAAGCTCCTGCGTATCAACTTCACGCAGCACTTTCTGAATGGCGCGGTCGTCGAGCATGACGATATCTTCGAATACGAACATGCGCTTTTTGATCTCTTCTGCCAGATCCGGATCGTCCTCTTCCAGAGATTCGATGATGGACTTTTCAGAGGAGCGGTCAACAAGGTTAAGAATTTCAACGATGCTTTCGACACCGCCTGCCGCAGTATAGTCTTCGCTTGACAGCGTGGACAGTTTTTTCTCAAGAACGCGCTCAACTTCGCGCAGAACGTCAGGTGATGTACGGTCCATGGTTGCCAGACGCTTTGAGACTTCGGCCTGCATATCCTCAGGAAGGTTCTGCAGGATTACCGCGGCCTTGCTCGGCTCCAGATACGCAAGGATAAGCGCGATGGTCTGCGGATATTCCTGCTGGATAAAGTTAAGCAGATGGGCAGGATCCGTACGTCTGATAAAGTCAAACGGACGCACCTGCAGGGAGCTGGTAAGCCGGTTAATGATATCAATGGCCTTCTGGCTGCCCAAAGATTTTTCCAAAAGCTCACGCGCGTAGTCTATACCGCCCGTGGTGATGAAGTTCTGGGCGCTCATGAGCTCCTGGAACTCGGAAAGGACTGCCTCTTTGAATTCCGCATCAACCTTCTCAAGGCGCGCGATCTCAAACGTAAGGGTCTCAACCTCATCATCACGCAGATGCTTCATGACATCGGACGAAACATCGCTGCCCAAGGATACCAGAAAAATCGCAGCCTTCTGGCGTCCTGTAAGGCTTTTATAATCTTTAGCACCGCCTTTTCTGGCTCCTCCGCCGCCTTTTGCGGCACCTTTCGCGGCGGCAGCAGCTTTCTGATCAGACATATCAGGACTCCTCCATCAACCAAGTACGTATGAGCATAGCCACATCTTCGGGGTGTTCTTTTGCCATGGCAATCGCATTTTCCTGCAGCTCAGCACGCTTGCGCTCTTCGACGGACATGGTAACCTCCATGCCCTCCTCTTTTGCATCCCAGAGCGCCTGCTCGCGGGCCGCCTGCTGCTTGCGCAGCAGCTCTTCTTCGCGCAGCCTGCGTCTGCGCTCCATCTCGCGGCTGATGAACCGGAATATGATGAATGCGATAAGCACAACCGCGGTACCAAGCAGCGCAAGCATGACGGTGGTGCGGGTCTGCCGCGCCTTAAAATAGGCGGAATCCTCCGCCTCATGCTCCGCAGTGCGGTCAAACTGCACGTTGGTCACGCTGACACGGTACGTGCGCGCATCGCGGGAACCGATGGCAGCCTCAATGTTCGATGCGATCTTCTCAAGCTCATCCTCAGGAACCGGCGTGTACTCGCGCGCCATCTGGCCTTCATCGGTAATAATGACATTATGGTTTTTGTCGTATTTCTTGCTCCACTTGCCGTCAATGTTCACCGCAACAGAAATGCTGTCGATATTCGGCATGACGTTTTCCTGCGTGGTACGCGTATTGATCGCACTGTTGACGATGGTCCCTGTCTCCACGGAGCGTCCCTGCAGATTTGACAAGTCGCCGTAATTCGGAGGATTGTTACCCTCGGTACCGCCGGGGCCGTTCGGATTGAAGCCGGTACCCTGCCATTCCTTGGTCACCGTATGGGACGAGATAGGAATGGAATCACGGGTTACGCGCGTATCATACGGCTTAGACGGATCAGAAGGTGTGATCTCTATAGGCGTATATTCCGTGCTCTGGCTTGTCTTTTCGGACATGTCCATGCCGATCTTAACGTTAAGGTCACGTACACGATCAGCCGTAAGCGTATCCTGCAGACTTTTTAAGATTTTTGCACGGTATGAAGCTTCCAGCCGCTGAATAATTTTCTGGGCTTTTTCAATCTGGGAAAGGCGGTCCATGCCGGCCATTCCCTCAAAATCATTGACCTGGTTACCATCAACATCTGTGATGGTGATACCATCTTCTTTCAGGCCTTCAACTGCCTTTAAAAGCAGCTTCTGTATACCCATAATGCGTCTGCGGTTTGTAAGCAGATCACTGCCCGGAACAACTCTCAGGATAACACTTACGGTAACAGGCGCCTGATCAGCAGAAAAAAGCGTTTCCTCGACCGGAGGAATACGCACGCTGGCATTCGTAACATCGTCAATCGCCTCAAGATGCTGCTTGACCAGCTCTTCGGTGGCATGCTGCCACTGTATCTTGCGCTCATAATCTGTGGTAGACCAGTTTGTCTGGTCAAAGAACGACCATGGATTTATAGAGGACGGAACAAGATCCTCGGTGATAAGGATGTCGCGCATACGGCGCGCGGTAGCTTCATCCTTGACGGAAATAACGCCGTTTGAATCGACATCAGCTTTTACATTTTCTTTATCAAGGCGGTTCAGTATCCGTACGCGGTCATTTTCGTCCGAAACCGGAGTGGTAAACAGTTTGACCGTGGTCGGTTTTGAAGACATGCGGAACATAAGCACGACCGCAAGAATTGCAACCGCAACAATACCGACTAAAACACCTTTTTGAATTATGGTCCACTTAGCCCATGACTCCTTCAGTTTTGCCATGAACTTTTTCAGCCATTCGTTCATCTAGCCCTCCCGTGAACGAATTTATCCAATAGTATATATAACTATAGCACAGAATTATCAATAAGGAAAGATATTTGCTGACATTTCAAGAAAATAATGCAGATCCCCGCTAAAAAGCAGGAGAATCCGCACTATCTTGTCGTTGAAAGCTCATTCCAGCCCGTGATAATCCGGTCAATAACCGTCTGAGCCAAAGAAAGCGACATCTGCGCCTTTGCCATGGCGGTAGTCACGTCATGAATATCAACAGAATCAGGATCAGTTATCAGCTGCTGCTCCAGGTGCGTCACATCGATCTGCTGCTGGTTCACTTTGTCAACGGCGCCGACAACAAGCGCCTCAAAGGAAGTGCGCGTGCTTTCAGGGCGCACCGTTCCGTCAGTTCCGGCGGCAGAGACAGCATTGCGCGGTGCGCCGCCGATCGGAGACAGCGGCGCGTTGCCTGCATGCGCAGGATGAGTGCGGTTCAGCTGTAAAGAACCAAGTTCAGGTATCTGCATGCTCATAACTATATCCTATTTATTTTCCGATTTCCAGTGCAGAGCTGAACATTTCCTTCGCGCCCTGAATGATGGACGAATTCGCCTCGTATGCTCTGGAGGCGGATATTAAATCAACCATTTCGTTCACGATGTTCACATTAGGATATTCCACATACCCCTTGTGCGGGCCTGACTTCGCGGCATCCGGGTGAGAAGGATCATAGATCCACGTCCCCTCTTTCGTATCCTTTACAATAGCAAGCGCCTTCACGCCCTTTCCGGGCCCGTTGTCCAGGTCATTCGGCGTAAACGGGGTGCGCCACTGGGGATTTGATGACGCGACCGGCTGAAGCACAACGCTGGAGCGCTTGAACGCGCCGCCTTCCTGCGTGCGTGTCGTTGAAGCATTGGCAATATTATTTGAAATGACATCTGTGCGCAGGCGCTCAACGCTCAGACCTGTCGCCGCAATATTAATACTGGAAAACAACCCCATACGCTACCTCTGCATCTTTTTTAGCTTATACAACGGTACCTACCGCCTGATTGCAGTACGCACTTGAGAAAATTCAAAGTTCTCAAGCTGCGTAAGCAGGCGGTACTGCAACTGAATCTTCAATACATTCATGGCTTCTGTCTCGGCATCAACGTTGTTACCGTTTGCCTTGGCAGTCGTCGTGTAGTCGAGCACTCTCCGGGGCTCCACGCTGCGCCAGTCGGTCGGCTGAGCAAGCGGTATATGCCTCGGGTCGGTTCTTGTCATCTGAAAACCGTTCTTTGCTTCTTCCTCAGAATCAAAGGCACGTTTCAGCTCGCTTTCAAAATTCACGGTTGTGCGCTTGAAATTCGGTACTTCCGAATTAGACAAGTTATTTGCCGCAACCTGATAACGAAGCGTATTGACATCGAGGGCACGCTGTAATAAATCAACTGACCGATTAAATGTATTCATACCTTCATTTTCGGCAGATTAAAAAAACAATTTAGAAAAAAAATGCCTGCGGACGGCATTTTTCAGCCGCGCAGGCAGATATGGGCACGCAGCTTTTGCTGCCGCTGTGCCGGCCGCTACAGGATGTATCTGGTCAGATCCTGATTCGTCGCGATATCCTTCAGCTTTTCGTCCACATAGGCAGCATCAATG
Source organism: uncultured Spirochaetaceae bacterium (assembly GCA_902783245.1). GTDB lineage: Bacteria > Spirochaetota > Spirochaetia > Treponematales > Treponemataceae > Treponema_D. The sequence goes on from CACZQF010000117.1 coordinate 11,230, forward strand.
ACGATGGTCTCGCCCGCATGCTCATCAGCCGTAAACGAAATCTCATCAAGAATCTTCTCCATAATCGTATGCAGGCGGCGCGCGCCGATATTCTCGCTGCGCGCGTTCACTTCCTCGGCAATAACGCTCATGCGGTCAACGGCGTCATCCGTAAACGAAATAGTCACACCCTCGGTGGCAAGCAGCGCGCTGTACTGCTTGATGAGTGCATTTCTCGGTTCCAGCAGGATCCGCTTGAAATCTTCTTTATGCAGAGAATCCAGCTCTACCCTGAGCGGAAAGCGTCCCTGCAGCTCAGGAATCAGATCGCTCGGCGCGGCCACGCTGAAAGCACCCGCCGCAATAAACAGGATATGCGTCGTGTCAACAACGCCGTATTTTGTATTCACGTTGCTGCCTTCCACGATGGGCAGGATATCACGCTGCACGCCCTCGCGGGAAACATCCTGTCCGTGGGATTCTCCATGAACGGCAACTTTGTCGATCTCGTCAATAAAGATGATGCCGGACTGCTCCACACGCTTCAGCGCCTCGTCGGCGACTTTATCGCGGTCGATCATTTCATCCAGCACCTCCTCGGTGCATATCTTTCTGGCTTCTCTGACGGTCACCATACGCTTATGCTTTTTATTGCCGCCAAAAAGGCTGGTCAGTCCGGATATACCGGAGTCAAGGTCATCGGAGCTGATGCCAGCGATCATACCTACAGGCAGAGACATTTTGCTGCTCACATACACTTCAACCTCACGATCCTCAAGCTTTCCTTCTCTGAGCATCGTGCGGAATTTTTCACGGGTGGCATTGTCCACTGACTGGGACGCATGCTGCTCCTGCGTATCCGCGCCGCCGTCCGTAAAACCTGCAAACGGAAATGCAGAAGTCTTTTTTTCTTCCGTTCCGGCATTCTGCCCCGGAAGCAGTATATCCAGCAGTCTTTCTTCCACGCGCGGCCCGCACTGTGACCGGATGCGGTCCTCCATCTCAGCCTTTACATCGTTATAGCCAACGGACATAAGATCCCTGATCATGGACTCCACATCCCGGCCGACATATCCGACCTCGGTGTATTTCGTTGCCTCAACTTTCAAAAAAGGCGCGTTGCACAGCTTGGCAAGGCGGCGCGCTATCTCGGTTTTACCGACGCCGGTCGGACCGATCAGCAGAATATTTTTCGGCGCCACTTCATCGCGGATATCCTCTGGCAGTTTCTGGCGGCGGGTACGGTTTCTGAGCGCAACGGCCACTGCGCGCTTTGCCTCATGCTGGCCGATGATATAGGTATCAAGCTTTTCTACAATCTGGCGCGGAGTAAGATCCGCAGCAGCCGGAACGTTTTTTTCGGCAGGAAGCACAGGCGATGTCGGTGTATCCATTATAATTCCTCCACAGTGACGGTATGATTCGTATATATACAGATATTTCCTGCAATCGCAAGGCTTTTTTCCGCTATTTCCCGTGCAGACATATCAGAGCTGTCCATATAGGCAAGTGCCGCGGCATAGGCATAGTTGCCGCCGGAACCAATGGCAAGTATATCAGTTTCGGGCTCAATCACATCACCGCTGCCGGACACAAGCAGGATCTTTTCTGCATTCGCCACAAGCAGCAGCGCCTCAAGTTTGCTTAAGGAACGATCTGTACGCCACTGTTTGGCAAGCTCAACGGCAGAACGTGTAATATCACCGTTGTATTCTTTCAACTTCGTCTCAAACCGGTCAAAAAGCGTAAATGCATCGGCCGTGGCTCCGGCAAATCCCGTAAGCACTTTGCCGTCATAGATGCGGCGAACTTTACGCGCATTGCCTTTCATAACGGTATTTCCCATTGTCACCTGTCCGTCACCGGCCATCGCAACCTTGCCGTTGCGTTTCACCGCAATGACGGTGGTGCTCCGTATTGTTTCAAATTGTCCGCTCATTTTTTATTTCCTCCATGGGGATGGGCAGTATTATAAATATCTATCAGTTTTTCAGTCGTTATGTGCGTATACCGCTGGGTGGTAGAAATACTTGCATGTCCGAGCATTTCCTGCACCGCACGTATATCGGTGCCGTGCGTGAGCATTTCCGTGGCAAAGGTGTGCCGGAATGCATGCGGAGATACATGATGATTCGTTCCTTCCGGACCGGAATAGCGGCTCACAATCATCGTAATGCCGTACACGGACAGAGGACCGCCCCGCTGGTTTACGAACAGCGCTTCAACCGTATCCTCTGTTCCCAGCTTTCCGAACCGTACGGCGCGGTCCGCCAGATACGCCGCAAGCGCCTGCCGCGCGTCAGCCTCAAAATATACCCTGCGGTCTTTTTTACCTTTACCGGTCACTACCGCGGAGCTGAAGTCTCCGTCCATATCCTGTATACGCAGCGATGCAAGCTCGCTCACACGGCAGCCGGAAGAGTACAGCATTTCAAATATCGCTTTGTCGCGCGTTTCCCACAGCAGCTCCCGCCTGCAGGGCTGGCTGCACAGCGCATCCACCTCTGCTTCGGTCATAAAGCGGGGCATATGCTTGGGAATTTTTACCGTATGCAGCTCAAGCGCCGGATTGTACCGGATATACTGGAATTTTCTGCAGTAGGAAAACAGCGTGCGCACGGAGGCGATAAACCTGTTCACGGATGCCGCGGAACGGCCCTTCGCAGACAGTCTGCCGATACAGTCCCGCAGCATCTGAACGTTGATTCCTCTGATCTCCGTATCATCGCCCAGAAAATCGGTCAGCTGGCTCAGATCGCTGCGGTATGCGGTCACCGTATTGGCTGAAAGGCCGCGGACAGAGGCAAGATATAAAAGAAATTCTTCTACAAGATCGTGCAGCGATGACGGCCGCAGCGATGAAGATTCAGATGAATCCCCGCTCACTCAGCACTTCCGTCATCGGCAGAATGCAGATAGTCACAGTCAGGATTGATACAGGACTTATAGGTACCGTTCTTTTTATCAAACCGCTCCACAAGGAACCAGCCGCATTTTGGACAGTACTGGCCCGTAGGCTTAAAATGCGTAATGAAATTGCATTCAGGATAATTCGTACATCCGTAGAATTCTTTTCCACGGCCCTTTGACTTGCGCACTACTATCTCACCGCTGCAGCCCGGCATAGGACACTTTGCCAGCGGAATAGATTTTGTATTATGGCACTCGGGGAACCCGGAACAAGCCAGGAAGTATCCGAACCTGCCCAGCTTTTTTACCAGCGGCTTTCCGCATTTTTCACAGATTTTATCAGTAGGCTCGTCAAATGAACCTTTGACGCTTTCCTGATTTTCCATGACCTGCCCCACCTGCTTGATAAAGGGCGAAAAGAAATTACCGATCATGGTGTTCCAGACAAGCTCATGCTGCTCAACCTTATCCAGATCATTTTCTACATCTGCGGTGAATTTTTCATTAATGATACCGGGGAACGATTCCACCAGAATCTTGTTTATCATCCTGCCGAGCACAGTCGGCACCAGCTGCTTGTTGCCTCTGGTCACATAATACCGGTCAAGCAGAACAGAAATAATCGGCGCGTACGTTGACGGTCTGCCGATTCCTTTTTCCTCAAGCACACGTACAATGGACGCATCAGTATAGCGGGCAGGTCCCTGGGTAAAGTGCTGCTCAGGATAGAATGACAGCGCCTTTATTTCCTCGCCCATTTTCAGCGAAGGCAAAGAACCGGTAACATCTTCTTTTGAAGACAGCAGTTTTATGACATGGTAAAAACCTTTGTCTACAACTTTGCTCACCGACAGCCGGAACACGGCATCACCCGCCGTTATTTCAACGGCGGTAGTCCGGGTTTTTGCATTGTTCATCTGGCTTGAAACAAACCGCTCCCAGATAATCGTGTACAAACGCAGCTGGTCTTTTGTCAGATATTCTTTTATGGAATCAGGGGTATAGGTCACATACGTAGGACGTATACCTTCATGTGCATCCTGCGCCCCCTTGCCCACATCATACTGCACGGGCTCGGCAGGCAGATCGTCAGGGAAATTGGCGGAAATCCATGCACGCACGTCATCAAGAGCAGTCTTAGCAATACGCACTGAATCCGTACGCATATACGTAATAAGACCGACACGGCTTGAGCCGATATTGATACCTTCATACAGCTGCTGGGCTACCTGCATGGTTTTACGGGAAGTAAACCCGAGCCTGTTCGCCGCAGCCTGCTGCATTTTTGACGTAGTGAACGCAGGCTTGGGCCGCACCGTTTTGTCGGTCTCTTTTATATCAGAAACCACACATACGGCGTTCTGTATTTCAGCTATGATTGCATCAACTTCTTTCTGATTCTTCAGCTCAGGCTTGTCGCCTTTGTATAATACGAGCTCTCCGGTAAATTTGGATTTTCCTTTTGAAAAATCAGCTTCAAGCGTCCAGAATTCCTCCGGAATAAAGTGCTCAACGGCGTCCTCTCGCTCACAGATCAGTCTCAGTGCAACGGACTGAACGCGGCCGGCAGAAAGCCCGTTCTTAACCTTTTTCCACAGCAGCGGGCTCAGATTATATCCCACCAGACGGTCCAGAACCCGGCGCGCTTTCTGCGCATTCACCTTATCTTCGTTTATGTCATTCGGATGCTTGACCGCCTCTTTTATAGCAACCGGAGTTATCTCATTGAAAACGATACGGCTGATCTTAGCATTGGTTTTATCTTTAATCGCGTTGTTCAGATGCCATGCAATGGCTTCTCCCTCGCGGTCATTATCACTTGCAAGCAGCACTACATCTGATTTTTTTGCGTCATGCTGCAGCTCTTTTAAAAGCTTCGCCTTGCCGCGCACGGTAATATATTCCGGCTCGAACTGATTATCCACATCAATCGCAAGACGGGACTTAGGCAGATCAATCAAATGCCCCATAGAAGCTTTTACCGTATATCCGGGGCCCAGATATTTTTCAATAGTATGCGCCTTGGCAGGAGACTCCACGATAACAAGCGTTGCTTTAGTCTTTTTTTTGGCTGAGGTTGTTTTCTTTGATTCTGCCATCGTAATCCTCTCTAGTACAATTTCTCAGGAAGCAAGTTCCGCACAGGATATGTCTCTAAAACAGCTCAGGCTGCAATGCATCTGAGCGTCTGCCCGCACATCCGCTCCGGCTGCCCGGTATTTCTGACAGCCAGCGCTTATAGTCGGCAAAATCCTGAATTACCGGCGCACCTTCACTGATATATTTTTCCGGTATATTTTCAAGTTTATAACGTTTTTTCTCACCATGTGCAACCCTCAGAGAAAGCTTGTTACGCTCCCGCGCCGCAACAGCAGCAGCCTGCTCACAGAACGCGGCTTTATGGAACAGCACATCCCGTCCGTATCCAAGCGCAAAATCGGCAGTCAGCAGCGCACCGCTTCCCGGCGGTGCCTGAATCACAACCACAGACTGCGACAGCCCTGCCACAATCCGGTTTCTCTGCACAAAGCGCCATTTTTCAGCAGGGATTCCGGGCGCATACTCGCTTACCAGACAGCCGCCGCATTCTAAAATACGCACCGCCAGAGAAACATGGGCTGACGGTATAACCGTGTCTGCTCCGCACGGAAGTACGGCTGCCGTGCATCCGCCGGCGGCAACCGCACCTTCATGAGCGCGTTCATCCGCGCCGAATGCAAGCCCCGACACCACGGTCATTCCGGCTTTCGCCGCATCAAAACCAAAAGCATATGCGCCTGCACGGCCATCCGGAGTCAGACGCCGTGTTCCCACAACAGAAATACACTCAGCCCTGAGCGCATCGAATCTGCCGCGATAAAAAAGCATAAACGGCACATCTGGTATTTCTTTCAGCAGCTCCGGCAAATCCTCATGGAGTACATACGATATTCCCAATCTGCGGATAATACCGGCGCTTTTTTCAGCCTGCCGTACAATTTCACTACCGTTCCAGCCGGCAGCCCTGCACCGACGGTGTATGATAAAGGATATATCTTCTACAGACAGTAGTGCAAGTCTATCAGCAGTGTCAATATTTTCCAACAACAATTTCTTTTCATTTGTTGTCAAAAAATACATCTGAGACACCGCGCAAAGCAGCAGAATATCAGGCGCGCTCATGTATCAATAGGATTTTTCCAAAATCGCACGCTTGAGCTGCTCCGCCTGCTGTTTTCTGTCAGCGGATTTCGTAGCAGCAATGATGCGGTCACACGTAGCAACCGCATCTTCAGCACGGGAACTGCCGTAATAAGCGGCAGCCAGCACGAACATGGCATCAATATTCTTAGTATCTATAGAAAGCAGTTTTTCCAGCAGAGGTACAGCCTTTTCGCTTTCATTTGTCTCATACACATACAGCATGGACAACCCCAGAAGCGCACGGACATACCGGGGTTCCAGCTCAAGCGCACGCAGATAGGCTGATTCAGCCAGATCCTGATAATGCAGCCTTGCAGCATTCGAACCGGTCGCATCATAATCAAGCGCAGCTTTTGACATCCATCCGGCACAGACACCCACATAATAATACAGATTCTGGTTCGCAGGATAGAATTCTACAGCTTTCTGGAATGCCTTTAACGCTTCCCCGTACATTTTATTATCCAGATAGCGGGTTCCCAGAAGTTTATACCAGACACCGATCTGTCCGTTCGCAAGCTGAATGTCGGCGATTCTGTCCTGGTATTTTACAATGGCGGTTTTCAGTTCTTCAATTGTCGTAGGATTCTGAACTCCGGTTTCCATATGCTGCATTCGGATAATGGTCTTATTTGATTTTGCGCAGCCGCAAAGCAGGAGCACCCCTACTATAATACAGGCTCTTTGTATTTTCATATCATCACTCCAATCTGCGTTCCGCTGCAACCGGCGGAATCTGACGCTTTTTAGCTGCACGCCGTATGCACAGTTTTGCAGACAGATATCATGCCTGACGTAACACCAGACATGCAGCACTTTTCTATAGATGTAGAGCACCCCGAAAAACTGAAATTTTTCAAGGTTCCCTTTAAATATACATTACTTTTTATGACCGGGAAAGTACTCATGATGTAAATTCTCGAGTTCTTTGTCCGTTACATGGGTATAAATAGTTGTGGTGGATAAATCTGCATGCCCGAGCAGCTCCTGTACGGAACGGAGATCCGCACCGCCCGAAAGCAGATGGGTGGCAAATGAATGCCGCAGGGTATGAACTTTTGCATTAACACCGGACAACGCCTCCAGTTCCTGGAAGCGTTTCCATATTCCTTTCCGTGACAGCGCGTTTCCCCATCTGTTCACGAACACTTCTTTTACAGATTTATTTTTTACCAGCGCGGGACGTACAGTATCCAGGTACCGCACCAGCTTTTCTTTAGCAGGTTCCCCAAAGGGTACCAGACGCTCTTTATCACCTTTTCCTCTGACAAGAATTATCTGCTCATTTAAATGAACATTTTCCACCAGAAGACCGGACGCCTCACTGATGCGCAGGCCGCAGGAATAAATCAGCTCAAACAACGCACTGTCCCGGATGCCGAACGGATCATTCACGTCAATTACTGACAGCAGCTTTTCAACCTGCTCTATGGAAAGGACTTTAGGCAGACGGCGGGAAGCTTTGGGGCGGTCAAGCAGCAGCGCATGATTTTCCGGCCAGAACTGGCATCGTACTAAAAATGCGCCGAATGCACGCAGCGCAGAAATATCTTTGGCAACCGTAAGCTCGCCGCACCCTTGGGTTCTGCGCCAGACAAGATAGTATAAAAGGTTCTGAATAGTAACAGAACGCAGCTTGATACATTCCTTCTGACACCAGTATAAAAACTCCCCGGCAGCAATACGGTAAGTTGCCGCAGTCTGCCGGGATGCACGATCAACAAGAAGCAGATCAGAATAGAATTGTGAAAGCAAGGCAGAAATAGTCGGCTTTGCTTCTGGCATACGGTTCTATTTGTTTCCCAGATTGATCGTTCTGGATAACGCCTGACGATAGACGGCGGGCTGCGTAATGTCATCCACCGCGCCACGATAATTCGGCGGAGGTACGATGCCGTTTCCTGATGTAACAGGAGCCGCATGTGCAAGCGCGGAACCTAAAGACGGTGAAGCAGGAGCCGTTGCAACTTCCGGAGCTGCGCCCGCAGCAGGAGCTTCATCGAACAGACTGGGCTCCTTTACAGCCGTCGTTTTTGCAGCCGCACGCAACGGTTTTACAGCCTCAAAAGCGCCGCCTGCACCGCCGGAGAAAAGATCATTATACTCTTTGCTGCTGAACACATTTTCATTATGCTCCGGTACAGCCTGAGGCTCCGGAACCGCATCTGCAGTACCCGGAACCAGCTCCGCAGAGTCGGTATCAAAACCTGTGGCAATGACCGTAACGCTCACAGAATCGCCCATATTCGGGTCGATAACCTGACCCCAGAACACCTGACGCTCAGGTGCAGCGGACGCGGTGACGATCTTCATAATTTCATCGGTCTCAGCCAAAGACAGATCTTCATTAGAACAAATATTGATAAGCAGATTCTTTGCGCCGTCAATGCTTGAATCCTCAAGCAGCGGATTATTAATGGCAGCAGTAGCAGCATCCACCGCACGGTTTTCACCGGAACCAACACCCACGCCGAGAATAGCATCGCCCTGTCCTTCCATAGCATGGCGGACATCAGCAAAGTCGGTGTTTACATCGCCGGCCTGCGTAATGATACTTGATATACCCTGCACGCCCTGACTCAGCACCGCATCAGCCTTAAGGAAAGCCTGTCTGATTGATGTTTCTTTAGGAATAACTTTCAGCAGCTGCTGATTCGGAATAACAATCAAAGAGTCCACGTTCTCATGCAGCTTTTCAATACCTTCCTCTGCCTGATGTTTGCGGACACTGCCTTCAAAGTCAAACGGAGTGGTAACTACACCTACCGTGAGCGCACCCATTTCACGCGCAATCCGCGCAACAACAGGAGCGGAACCGGTACCGGTACCGCCACCCATGCCGGCAGTTATAAATACCATATTCGCGCCTTTCAGCACATTCTGAATTGTCTCTTTATCCTCTTCTGCAGCTTCCGCACCGATTTCAGGGCGTCCGCCCGCACCCAGACCGCCGGTAACTTTCTGACCGATGGCAATCTTTTTGGGTGCACGGGAATTCCGCAATGCCTGCAGATCCGTATTGAGCACAATGAACTCAACATTCTGGATATTCGCATCAAGCATGCGGTTCACTGCATTCGAACCGCCGCCGCCGCATCCAATAACCTTAATTACTGTAGGACTTGCAGACTCTATAGTCGTATTAGAATCATTCACTACTGAGAATTCAAGCATTTTTTCCTCCCTACCCTTTTCACCCTCTATTTTTTCAAAAATAAAACTTTAGAAGAACATCTTTTTGAGTTTACTAAAGATATTTTCGCTTTCCCCTTTCTTAGCGGCGATTTCATGCTGGCGGTGTTTTTTATGTCCGCCGCCATTATTCACCATATTCTTGCTGCCGACCACAAGGCCGATTACCGTAGCAAACTCAGGTTTACGGTAATCTTCCTCAATGCCGCCGAGCTTTTCAGGCATACCGACCCGTACGGCCGTAGTACCGAAAACATTCTGAGCAAGCTCCACAACGCCTCGCATCTGGGCACCGCCGCCCGTAAGAATTATATTGCCCGAAAGCTGCGTCAGATTCGTTTTTCTGATGACGGCACTCCGTACCATCGTAAAAATCTCTTCCATACGGGGCTGGATAATTCTGCACAGCTCCGTTTCCGTTGTCTCCTCAGGAGGCCTGCCGCCTATACCGGGTATAATGACCGGCATGTCCTGATCTATACCGGGAAGCCAGCAGCAGCCTGACTCCACTTTTATTTTTTCAGCAACGGCAACCGGCACGTTCTTTACGATCGATATATCGCTTGTAACCAGATCACCGCCCACCGTTATAGACGTAGTGCATACCGGCGCACCATGCACAAGCACAATAACATCCGTCGTACCCGCGCCAAGATCAATCAGAATGGATCCCAGCTCAAGCTCGTCTTCATGAACAACGGCCTCCGTCGCAGCGAGCGTCTTAAGCCGCACTCCGTCCAGATCGTATCCGGCACGGGAAATACAAGACTTAAGATTCTGATTCGCCGTTTTTGAAGCCGTAACGATATGAACTTCCGCCTCAAGGCGCAGGCCTATCATGTGAACAGGATCTTTTATACCTTTAATGCCGTCTACAATATATTCCTGCGGAATAACATGCAGCATTTCCCGGTCCATCGGAATCTGTACGGCATTAGCAGCCTCTATAACGCGCTCCACATCCTGCCAGGTAATCTCTCTGTTAGATTTTCCATGAGCAGTCACGGCCACCAGACCACGGGAATTCAAGCTTTCTATCTGATTACCGCCGATCGCAGTGACACAAGACCGTACTTCATCACCGGCATTCTGCTCAGCAGCCTCCAGAGTCTCTTTTATAACCGCCATGGCCGCTTCTATATTCACGATGACTCCATTACGGAGTCCGGCAGACGGACGGGTAGCTACTCCTATAATTTCAACTCCGCCGTCCTCAGTTATTTCACCGATAGCCGCACGGACATGGCTGGTCCCGATGTCTAAGCCTACGATACTGCTCAAGATCGCCTCCAATCAATACCAGAACGATAAGAAACAGAACCATACCTCAAATCTATTTCTGAAACGCCGGGATCAATCGACTTAACAACATCAAGTACAACCATCATATACTGAAGTGCCTCTTCATTCAGCGCACGGTCTGTAAGCACCCTGACCCGCGAATTCGCAGGGAAAAGCACCAGCTCGTAGTTTCCGTATTCTTTAGGAACCACACAAATTTCAGAAACCGCCGCCAAATACTTCTGCTGAAGTCCCCGTATTTCCGCAATTCTGTCAATAAGCCCTCGGTATTTTACAGGAATACGCATACCATCACTGAAATGCTCTATCGGCAGACCGGATACAATCGGAATAGATTTGTCAAAAGCATGGCTTCCATTACGTACTAGGAATAATACACCATTTTTATCAATTTGAACAGGTATACTCTTCTGTGCATCCGTAAGAAAAGTAAGCGCAACAGGCTTGCGTTCAACGATCGTTATCGTAATGGTGTCAGGAAAATGCTTTGCGACAGACACCGATTCAATTCCCGACTCCGCGGACAGAATCGATACAGCTCTGGTAGAATCAAATTCAAGCCATGACTGCGTATTCATAGCAGAAAGCAGCTGCAGCATATCATGCTCCGTATACAGGCTGAGTCCGGAATACACAATTCTGGGAGATTTCATTGCAGGCAGAATTGTTTTATAGGTAATCGCCTCAATTACAAGGAAAAAGCATAATATTATAAATATAAACTTTATTACCCGAAGCTTAAATTCTTCGGAACCGGCTTTTTTCTTAGACTCCGGCTGCACACTTTCATATCCTGGTAAAGAAAAATCACTCATACAAGCTCACTCCCTCTATCCTTTCTGCCATAATACTATTTTCCAAATTATATCGAGATGCGTTTAATATAAAGCCGCACATCGCAAGCGTCATAATAATAGAAGAACCGCCGGATGAAAAAAACGGCAGCGGTATTCCGGTTGACGGAATCGCACCGCAGACAACGGCACAGTTCGCCACAGACTGCAGGACAATCATTGATGCAAAGCCGAACACGGACAATGCGGTGAATCGGTCTCCTACTGTCAGAGCAATACGGAATGCCCTCCATGCAAAGAAAAGCAGCAGCAGGAAGAAAATAATGACGCCGATAAAGCCCATTGCCTCAACCCAGCCGGCAAAAATATAGTCCGCCTGAACCTCAGGAATACTTTTCAGTTTAGTGAGCTCAGAACCGATTCCTTCGCCCCAAAAACCACCGGCATTGATGGCCCGCCGCGCAGAAAAGTTCTGATAGTTTATACCCTGCATATCCTCTTCCGGCCTCAAAAAAGCAATGACACGGTTCATACGGTACGGCTCCAGCGTCACCATCAGAAAACTGGCAGGCAGCGCAAGCAGCGAAAACGGTATCAGCCACATGATCCGGGAACCTGACACGATGAACAGGATCACCCCGACGCCAAAAATAAACACGCTGGTTGAAAAATCTTTCTGAAGCAGGAGAATAACTCCCACAAATATAATCAGGCCAACCGCCGCAGGAACGCTTGACCGGTCTTCCTTGCGCTGAATGGCAGCCTGTTTATCAAACAGGTTCGCAAGAAAGAGTATTATCGAAAACTTAACCGCCTCAGACGGCTGAAACGTAAAGAACGGCAGCCGGATCCAGCGGGATGCACCGTTACGGTTCACACCGATTCCGGGAACAACCGTAAGGAAACTTAAAATCAGCGTTCCCAGCACAATATAAGGCAAACCCTTGCGGATCAGCTGAATATTGAGTACGCTCATAACACCGAACACAATAAAACCGACCACGGAGCTTACCAGCTGCCGCTTTGTAAAATAAAGCGGATCATTAAAAAATCTAGCGCCATTGGTAGCAGATACCACATAAAGCGTAAACATTCCGAGACCCCACAGCAGCAGAACGGAAACGACAAAAAGCGTATCGTTCTTATTGTAATGGTTCAGCGTCCGGTCGGCAAAAAAACTATACGTTTCCATACGCATGCTCCTTAAAGAATGCCGTTATCCGTTCCAAACCGATGCCATGGGAGCCTTTCAGCAGAATAAAGTCTCCGTCCTGTATGTATGCATGCAGCTGAGTACACAGCATCTGCATAGCCTTATCATCATACTCTGTAAAATGCAGAATCTTTGCCGCAGTTTTACCTGCTGCCGCCTGTTGCGCATTGCGCATTTCCGGTCCGACAAAAACAATCAGATCGCCGGCATTTCCGGCAGATGCGGCCGCCAGACGTCCGGCTTCTTCATGCGATGCAGCAGAAGCTTCGCCAAGCTCCAGCATATCGCCAAGTACATAAATCTTTCTGCCGGTTACAGAAGCGCACAGCTCAAGCGTTTTTGCCAA
>CACZQF010000118.1 GCA_902783245.1 uncultured Spirochaetaceae bacterium
GAATACGCTTACCATGGTATGTACGCACAGCCAGCCGATCATAGGCATGATAAACTGAAAAAAAGCGTAGACTCCCGCCATGAGACATTCTTTTTTATGGGACATTCCGGGCTCATTCAGTCCGTTTGCTATGGAAACAGAAAACGCATCCATAGCAAGCCCCGTTCCTAAAAGCACACTGTTTGCAAAAAATAATAGTGAAAAACACATACACTTCCCCAGCCACTGGAAATTGTATTTATTTTGAACATTACGTCCGTATCAATCAGATGTCATTTTCATCCATCTCAGCCTTGTCCATTTTTTCATCTATACCGGACTGATTGCGGTTATATTGAAATAAAGATATACCGAAATTATTTACTTTACGCGTACGCGCTACTTCTTTGCTGCCGGGAATCAGACGTTCTGCTACGGCAAGATACTCACGGCATTTGTCCGGTTCTTGTTTTTCAAACCAGAACTGTGACAGCTGCAGCGCCGCGGCATACTGTTCTCCTGCGGTACGTGCGTTGTCAAATGCGGTCTGAAACCAGACCTGCGATTTGTTCAGGCCTCCGCCTACGATTTTTGGCGCATAGAAAATCCAGTTGCCCAGATTAAGGTTCGCAAAGGTGAATCCCGCATCCAGTTCCAATGCTTTCTGGTACAATTTTTTTACATGCATGCCGTATCTGAGTGTTGCGGGCAAAGACCGGGTCATATAGAACGAAGTCACATCACCCGTAAACAAATACAACCACTTGTTTGCATTTTCACCTTTAGGCAGCGAATCGAGCAGCTCTTCATTTTTCTGCATCTGGGATTTGAACAGCGCACGCAGCTCCGCCCGGTTCTTGTTCGGGTCAAATTTGTAATGGTAACGTTCCATCAGATATACGCTTTCTAAAATGAGCTTTTCCTGCTCGTAGTCCACGGCAACTGACGGCAGCATGCTGTCTGTCTCCGCTTCGAATGCATCTATTTTGGCCAATGCCTCTGCATTGGTGGCACAAGCCGTAAGCTGCATGTGCAGCGTCATAAACTCATCGATTTTTTCCTGCGTGTATGATGAAATTACCTCGCCGCCGCAGACAGGAAATGCTGCACACAGGCAGAGTAAAAAATATATAAATAGAAGTCTGATACGGAGTGTCATAGAATACCTATTTTACATCACGTTTTCTTTATGTGCAATGAGCCTGCGGCTGTATGCGGTGTGCACGATGACCATCAGTATACCACACATAAACCAGCCTGCTGGATATGCCAGTGAAATAGGAATAAAGCTGTCCGTAAGGTGCGTAATGGTGAACAGGTATACCTGCCTGAATACAACAAAAGACGAAAGCATGACGATGGTCGGTGCAAGAGCATTGCCAAGTCCGCGCAACGCACCGGCAAATACCTGATTCAGAATGCGGAACAGATAGAACGGCGCTCCCACACGCAGAAAGAATTTTCCGTAATACAGTACCATGGGATCTCTGTTGAACATGCCGATAAGCAGCGCAGGTGCAAGCTCGAATATGCAGATAAGCATGATCGTCCAGATAAATGCAAGCTGGAGCGATGTTGCCGTTCCTTCTTTTACACGTTTGAAGTTACGCGCTCCGTAGTTCTGGCCTACGAATGTGGTGGCGCCGAGTGAAACGCTCTGGATCGGCAGCAGCGACACCTGATCGATTTTATTAAAGCAGGACCAGCCCGCCATGCAGGCGGAACCGAATCTGTTGATATAGCCCTGTACGAATACATTTGAAAATGCGGTGATTGCCATCTGGATGCCGCCGGGCAGGCCGAGCGTAAGTACACGCTGCAGTGATTTTCGGTCGATTTTCATTTCGCGCAACGACAGCCGGTACAGCTCATTCGTCAGGAACATGACGGCAAGTACAAGCAGCATTGAAATTGCCTGAGAAATGATGGTTGCATAGGCGGCGCCGGCAATACCTTTTTTCAGACCGATAACAAAAAGCAGGTCAAGCGCTACGTTGAGGACTGAGGACACGATAAGAAAATACAGAGGCCGCGTGGAGTCGCCGAGTGCGCGGAGAATGCCCGCCGCAACGTTGTAGACCATCTGGAACAGCGCGCCGGTAAAATAGATTTTCAGGTAAGTATAGGCCATACCGAACACATCATCCGGCGTTGACATAAAACGCAGAATGTGCGGGGCGGCTGCTCTGCCCAAGAATATTGCTGCGGCTCCGGCTATGAAGCTGCCGAGAATCATGGTGTGTATTGTTCTGCGAACCTGTATCGTATTGTGTGCGCCGTAGTTCTGCGAAATGACGATACTGCCGCCTGCGGCAAGCCCCATGAAAAAGCCGATGATTGCATTGATAAGGGATCCTGTAGAACCGATGGCAGCCAGCGCCTCTTTACCGACATAGTTTCCCACGATAATACAGTCGGCCGTATTGTACAGCTGCTGGAACAGGTTGCCGGCAATGAGCGGCAACGCAAACCGGATGATCTGCGGATGAATGGCACCGATGGTCATGTCGATCGTCCGTGATTTAGAACGCATGATAGAAGTATACGCGCCGAAAGAGTTTGTGGCAACCGCCTGATGCCGTAACTGCAGTTACAGCGAATCCTGTCCGTATACTTCCAGCTGCGTCAATGCAGGGAAGGGGGACGGATCGGTGTCATCTTTGATAAGCTTGTGCAGGGTAAGTCCGGTGATCTGTTTTGGCTCAAAGACGAATTCATGCGGTTCAGTACTCCGCTCCATGCTCAGGCTCATTTCGCTGCCGTCGGAGAATGTTACCGAAGCCTGTTTCCAGTAGTTGTCATGAGGAAAATCTGCCCGCGTTACAAGCACCAGCTTGTCTACGGTTACCGGCCTGCCGAAGTTCAGATATAATTCTGCCTCAGGGTCCCGGTTGATGCCCCATGATTCATATGGCCAGTTTCCGTGGCTGCAGTTCGCGGTATTACCGTCTATGGCATTGCGTGCGGCGAATACAGACTCTCCGCGTGTCTCAATGTTTGCTGATGCATGAGGAAAGCATGTGGTACTGGCTGCCGTGTCATGGCTGTTGTATGCAATGTTCCGGTACTGAAGAATTTCGGCTCTTGTAGCATAACGTGCGCGCAGCATGTGCATGCTGCCGGAAAATGTTTTTGGATTATAGGAAAACCGCTTTTCGCCGAACGGAATCTGATAGCAATAGGTTGATTCTGAAAAATATACGGCAGCGGGCTGCAGCACGTCATCAAGCTGCAGTACAAGATGTGATGCATGCTCCGCGCGGACGGTGATGGTGTCGCCTTCCTGATATTCTGCCTCATAGACCAGGTTTACATAGGAGCTGCCCGAGCCTGTACAGGCGGCCAGCTCCCTGCCGTCTTTGCTATGAATTGTTATCGAAATATCCGTCATGATATCTGTTCCTTTTCCTTATTCCGGATCAGCTGGTGGAACGGTACCGCGCTTTTTGTAGAAGCTCTGCATGACATAGTAGGCAAGCTTTTTGTGCGTTTTGTCAGCAGAAAGCAGGCCTTTGGTGTTCCGGCCTTTCTGCCAGCTGCTCATACGGCGCGGGGTTCTGAAGTCAAAGAGAATCCACGGAGTTGTACCTTTGATGAACGGAATCTGCGAGAACAGCTCCGTCTGACGCTTGTAGACATATTCTTGATAGGTTTCCGTACCTTTTTCATCGATCGTTCCGTAACGGCCGGGATATGCATCCGCTCCGAATTCGGTGATGATAACCGGTTTTGTCGGATTTGAATTGCGCATGAGTACGGGAAGCTGCTCAAAATCAGGATTGTACCAACCGTAGTATTCATTAAGTCCTATGATATCAAGATAGCGCTCCAGCCTGTCCGCGATTTTAAGATGTACGTTGTCCACCAGACATGCCGCTGATACCATACGCGTCGGATCTGCGGCATGTGCATACTCTGCAAGCTTTCCCATGAAAGCAAGCCGGGAGTCGGTATCAGGGTTTTCATTGCCAACTGACCAGATGATGACGCTTGCACGGTTTTTGTCCCTGCGGATAAGCTCTGCAAGCTGATTCTGCGCATCTGCATAAGTTGCGGGGTTATCGAATGCAATGAGCCAGTAGACGGGAATCTCTTCCCACAGCAGGATGCCGATCCTGTCAGCCAGCTTTGCCACTGCCTCGTTGTGGGGGTAGTGTGCAAGCCGCATAAAATTACAGTTCATTTCTTTTGCAAGCATGATGTTCTGTACAGCTTCTTCTGTTCTGACTGCCTTGCCGTTTACGGCACTTTCTTCATGACAGCTTACGCCGTTCAGATAGACAGGTTTGCCGTTAAGCAGGATGTTACGTCCTTTGACTTCAATCGTCCTGAACCCGATCTCATCCTGAATACTGTCGTCGGCGGTCTGTACGCTGACGGTATACAGCTTTGGATTTTCCGGTGACCACAGACTCAGCGGAACGGCGTCTGTCTTGAGCGTGAACTGCCCGTGAAACAGTCCGTCCTTATCCTGCTGCAGCGGAACAGATTCGTTCAGCTTAAGCTCCGGTATGGACAGCCGGGCATACGGTGCCTCACCGCATACGGTGACAGACCCCTGCAGTGTATTGCTGGTACCCCGCTGCAGATGGATTTCAAAATCCTGTATATAGGTGCCCGGCAGCCTGATCAGTTCCACTGAGCGGGTGATGCCGCCGTAGTTGAACCAGTCTGTATTGACTGACGGCAGCTGATTATGTCTGCGCGTGTTATCGGCTACAACAATCAGGCGGTTGGTGCTTTGCAGATAGTCAGTTACGTCCACATAGAATGGCGTGGAACCGCCGCGGTGGTATCCGACGAACTTTTTGTTCAAGAAAACCCGTGCATGATAGTAGACGGCGCCGAATTTAAGAAAAACTTTTTTCTCGCCGTGATTTTGATAAACGAATGTGCGGGTATAAACACCGGGGCCTTCATAGTTGAAGTACTCCGGCTTCTGGGTGTTCCATACACCAGGAACCTTGATGGTATCCCAGCCGTCAAAATCAAAGTCAACCGGCAGGGAAAGTCCCGCATCATCATAGTATTTTTCTTCATACCATTTGCCCCGGAGACAATAGTCATACTGGTCGGTGGAAAAATGCCAGTCGCCGTCCAGAGACTCCTTCGGCCTGCCGCAGTCATAGATCATTGTGGGCGCGGTGTATTCAGGCTGCATGTAATCCTGCGCATAGTTATCATTGTGAATGTCTTCGGTAAAATTGGTGATGATTGTGTCCATGGTGAAAAGCCTAGCGGTGAATATTCAATCTGTCCATACAAAATATTGCATATGTGTATTCAAAATTTTGCGTTGTTTTATGCGGTTAAAAATATTGAATGTTTTTTTTAAATTATTGTATGTCCTTTTCAGCATAGCAGGATATGATGAATATAGATAAACCCCTGCGGCGGCGTTGGTGCCGGCAGGAGTATGGTATCAATTATTCAGGAGGAATCTGATATATGAAAAAAATTGTTGGTGCGGCGGCTGCCGCTGTGCTTGCTATGGGTATGGTGTTCGCCGGTGGTTCCGGTGATAAGAAGGCTGCTTCAAAAAACGAACCCGTGACGTTGAAATGGGCGCTGTGGGACTACGCACAGACCGTATACTATAAACCGCTTATCGAAGCGTTTGAAGCTTCTCATCCGAATATTAAGATTGAGCCGCTTGACCTCGGTTCATCTGACTATTCCACGATGCTGAGCACCCAGCTTACGGGCGGTGATTCTTCAATCGATGTTGTCACGATTAAAGATATTCCTGGCTACGCTACGCTTGTAAAGGCCGGCCAGCTGCTTTCTTTGGATTCTATCGTAAAAGATCAGAAAATTGACCTGAAAAAGTACAATGGTGCTGCTGAGCAGATGACCGTTGACGGCAAGCTGTATGAGCTTCCTTTCCGCAGTGATTTCCGCGTTGTTTTCTATAATAAAGATCTGTTTGACAAAGCCGGTGTTGCATATCCTTCAAATGATATGACATGGGAAGAATATGATGCTCTGGCCCGCAAAATGACCTCCGGCTCCGGCGCAAGCAAAGTGTATGGTGTCCACTACCATACATGGAGAAGTATCATCCAGTGTCAGGCTATTCTTGAAGGTAAAACAGTTGTTCAGCCTCCGTATGACTTTATGAAACCGTACTATGAGCGTGTTCTGAAACAGCAGAAAGACGGTATCTGTATGGATTATGCACAGCTGAAAACAACCAGCACCCACTATTCCGGCGTTTTCTATAACAACTCTGTAGCTATGATGGAGATGGGCTCATGGTTCATTTCTACGCTCGGCAGCCAGATTGCTCAGGGCAAGACCGAAGTAAAGAACTGGGGTATTGTAAAAGAGCCC
>CACZQF010000119.1 GCA_902783245.1 uncultured Spirochaetaceae bacterium
ATGGCCGGGTGACGCTGCTGCATATGGCCGGGTGACGCTGCTGCACATGGCCGGGTGACGCTGCTGCACATGGCCAGGTGACGCTGCTGCACTTGATTAGGTGAACTGATAACACCTTATTGGAAAAGACTGTGTAACTTTAGGGCCGGAATTTGCGTTTTACTGGAAGTGATAGTATACTGAATATCACGGACGGGACGTGCGGCAGATGGTCTGCTGCACAGGCTGCGTTGCAGCTGAACTTCCGGATACCTAATGACCGGCACTCCGTGCCTGATCTGTAAGGAGTTTATATGACTAAATCTGTTTCTGCTGTCGGCTTCGATTTTGAACAAAAACAAACGGATTTGATAGACAACAAACTGAAGCGTATCAGCTATGCTGATGAACATATCGTAGATCTTATTCTTCGCGTAAAGCGTGATAAAGCATATTTCTTTGACTGCACGGTTAATTTCCGCTGGGGCACGCAGGCCCATGTAACGAGCGATGATTTTGATTTTGCTGCAGGCCTGAACAAAATGATGGATGTCCTTGATAACAAGATCAAAAAAGAAAAGGACAAGGTTCAGGAAAAGAAGTAGCGTGATTAAGCGCGGGCTGCCCATTCTTTTTGGGCAGCCCTTTTTTATGTTTCCGGCGGCGTATCGTCGGGGGCTGCGGTACAGCTGTTCTTTTCAGTCGTTTTTGATATTACAAGATTGCAAAAACGATAATCTCTGTGTATAGTATACGTATGGGCGACAAGAAATTTACGGTTCTTGATTTACTGGAACTTGATCTGCAGGGGCATGACGCCCTGAACCTCCGGTGCATTGCCGGACGGCGGGGCTTAACCCGTGAGCTGACTGTGCCCGATATCAACAGGCCGGGACTTGTATTGTCCGGCTTCTATGTTTCTTTTGCTTACCAGCGCGTTCAGGTGTTCGGACGCGGTGAGGCCGCTTATCTGCATAAGCTTCATGACGAAGGAAAAACTGAGAATGTAAGCAAATTGCTTTCCTATAATGTTCCGTGCTGCGTGTTCACGCATAATCTTGAGCCTACGGAAGAATTCCTTGAGATTGCAGAAGAAAAACACTGTGCCGTTCTGCAGACCGAGCTGGAATCGACTGAGTTTTCAAGCCGTCTGCTGCGCGTCATGGCCAATATCTTTGCGCCCAAAAAAACAATGCACGGCGTTCTGGTTGAAGTGTACGGCGTGGGCATTCTGCTGGCAGGACATTCCGGCGTAGGTAAAAGCGAGACTGCCCTTGAGCTGGTTGAGCGCGGTCACCGCCTTGTAGCCGATGATATTGTGGAGATCCACTGCGTGAACGGCAATACGGTGCTCGGCCGCGGTGCCAATACGCTTATCAGCCATCATATGGAAATCAGAGGCCTCGGCATCGTGAATGTGGCGCAGCTGTATGGCGTCGGTGCGATCAGGCATCAGAAAGAAGTGCAGCTTGTGGTGTATCTTGAGGAGTGGGACGCTAATAAAGTGTACGACCGTATCGGTACTGATCAGAAGACGGTCGATCTGCTGGGCGTAAAAGTGCCGTGCCTTGAGATTCCCGTCAAGCCAGGCCGTAATCTTCCTATTATTCTTGAGGCGGCGGCCATGAATGAACGCCTTAAGAATATGGGCTATAATTCTGCCCGTGATTTTAACCAGAATGTGCTGAAGTGGATAGAAACGGGAGAAGCGCAGACTACATACTATAATGCAAGCGGCGATGACGCTTACTAATATATACAAGTTATAAGGTAGGTTGATGTATGATTGAGAAGACAGTGACTGTAAAGAACCGTGCCGGTATTCATGCTCGTCCGGCGGCTATTATTGCCCAGACGGCAAATAAATTCTCGGCAGAAATTTCCTTAGCGCATGATGATATATCAGTAAATGCAAAATCGATTATGGGCGTTATTACCATGGCCGCCGGATATAATACCGTTCTGAAGCTTACTGCTGACGGTGTCGATGAGGCGGAAGCTGCCGCTGCAATAGAAAAATTGTTTGAATCAAAATTTGAAGAAGAGTAGTGATGAAGCAGGTTACTGAAAGACAGAAAGAGGTCTTGGATTTTATATCGGAGTTTACGGGAACTAATTCGTATCCTCCTACGGTCAGGGAAATCGGAGAGCATTTCGGTATTTCCCTGCGGGCCGTGCAGGATCATATTGCTGCCTTGCAGAAAAAAGGCTATCTGTCGCTGTCGCAGAAACGTTCCCGTTCTATCAGGGTTCTTATCGACGATTCCAAAAAGCAGGAGCAGTCTCTGTTTGTCTCAAAGGTACCGCTGCTCGGTACGGTGGCTGCCGGTAAGCCGCTGCTGTGCGAAGAAAATCTTGACGGGTATATTTCTTTGACGGAGCCTTTTGTACGTCCGGACAAGAGTTATTTTGCATTGCGCGTGCGGGGCGTGAGCATGATAGACGCAGGTATTCTGGAGGGTGATCTTGCCATTGTGGAGCAGTGCAATACTGCCGTGAACGGACAGATTGTGGTTGCAGTGGTGGATGAGGCGATTACGATCAAACGGTTCTATCGCGAGGCGGAGCGGATCAGACTTCAGCCGGAAAATGCTGCGTTCCAGCCTATTTATTGTCAGGATGTACGTATCGTCGGTACGCTCTCCAATATCGTGAGAACCTACTGATGGCTGCCGCCGCTCCTGTCTATCTGTTTACTGGTCCTGAATTCGGTCTGCGCAATGAGGCCGTAAAGCAGGTTCAGGACTCCATGAAAAAAAAATACGGAACGCTTGATGTGTATTCCTACTATGCGTCTGAAAATGACATGGGGGAAGTGCTCACCACGCTCCAGAGCGTTTCTCTTTTTACTGCGGCAACCTGTGTGGTGCTGCACGGTGCTGAGACCATAAAATCAAAGGATGACATTTCCAGACTTGCCCAGTGGGCGGATGCCGCCGCCAAAAACGGTGATGACGCTTCCTGCCTTATTCTGATCGCCGACGAGGTGAGCGTGGATTCTAAGCTGGATAAGCTTGTGCCGGGCGAGCATCGTAAAATCTTTTGGGAAATGTTTGAGAACCGGAAGCTGGAATGGCTGCATGGTTTTTTCCGTAAAAATGGATATGAGCTTGCCCCCGGGGCTGCTGAGCTGATTCTTGAGCTGGTGGAAAATAATACGGAGGCGCTTTCCGGCGAATGTTCTATGCTGCTGGCGAATATTCCGCCCGGCAGCAGAATACGGCCGGAGGATGTGGAGAAAATGCTTTCCCATAACCGGACGGAATCTCCGTTTACGCTGTTTGATGCAATGGCTGACTTTGAAAAGTCCCCGCAGGAGCGGCTGACTGTTTCCCTTGGAATCCTGCAGAAGCTTATGCTGTCAAAAGGCTATGCCTCCGGCAAAATCATTGCAGGGCTGACGTCCTGTTTCCGCAAGCTTGTTCTGTGGCATTCGCTGTATGCCGGCGGTCAGTCGCCTGATGATTTTACGCTTAAGACAAAAGGATTCGGCGGCTCAACGATAAAAAAGCAGTATCAGCATGCGGCACGGATATGGAGCTCAAAGCAGGCGAGTGCCGTGCTTGCCTTGTTGTCCGCCGCATCCATGGATATACGGTCTGCCGGCGCGGTTATGGAAGAGTGTCAGATGCAGCAGCTTTTATATGCCGTGATAATGAAAAACGGCAGAAGCTGTCTGCTGTATATCTGAGCTGACGCGTTTTCATGGCTGGCCGCACAGCCGGCTAAATAGCCCTTATTCTATAGTCTGCAGCAGGTTTTTCAGGGCAAGCGCCTCTTCTTTGGTGAGCGTGATGCCTTTGCCCATTTTCTGATGATCTGGTGACCAGCTGCGTATATCGTATTTCGGGCTTCTGTTGTTCCATGACACCAGATTGAGTTCCAGCGTCCATCCGCCGTTTCCTTCCGACAGCTTGCCTATGTTTTGTGTGATGTTAAAGGTAAAATCTTCTGCCATTGCCATGTCTCCAATTGCTTAAAATGCGAATATATAATAAATTATAAAGCAAGTTTGGTGATTTTGCATAATATTTTTTGGTAAAATGCAAAAAACATTGCCGATAAATTAGTAGTATGATAAAATTCTAAAAAAAAGGAGGCAAAACGTGAAAAAAATGTATGCGGTCCGTGCGGCCGGTATACTGTCGGCAGTTCTGCTGACGTTTGCTTTTGTATCATGTAAATCTACTCCTACTGAAGATACGGATGCTGTTTCTGATTCGCTTACTCAGCAGCTTGCTCCCGGCAGTTCTTCAAAGCCGGAGAAGTCCGATCAGCCGGCGGAGCCGGCTGTAGCTGAAACTTCAGATACTGGTGCTGATGATGTGGCGGCCAGAAACAAGGCTATGCTTGAAAAAGTTGAGAAAGCCCGTCAGGCTGCGGTTGACGCAGGCGCGCCGTCGGTGCTGAAGGATGCGTTCTCAGCTACTGATGAGCTGTATGACGGCGTAAAGGCTGATGCTGCGGGCGGCGCGGATATGAGCGAGGCGTGCGCTGATCTGGTTGCACGGTATGAGGCGCTTGAAAAAGCGGCAAAAGCGTATGCGGCAAAGCAGAAAATCGATGAGTATAACTTGTCGCAGTATGATCAGAAGAATTATGCCCGCGGTGAGGCTGCCGCGCAGGATATTAAGAATCTGTATGACAACAATGCCAGCGGCAAGGAGCTTGCGGCAAAGGCGGAGGAAGGAAACGCCGCGTTTACGCAGGTTTTGCTTACCGGTCTGAAGAAGATTGCGGCCATAGCCCGTGCTGATGCAGTTGCAGCCAAGAAAAAGGCTGACAGCGTGTTTGCCGGAGTGTCCGAAAAAGAGGCGTATAAGGCTGCCGCTGACAAAATCGCTTCGGCAGACTCGAACCTTGTGACCAATAATCCTGAGGGCGCGTATAAAGGCTATCTGGCGGCTACCGCTGATTTTACGGCCTTATATGAAAAAGTAGCCAGAAAGCGCGAGGAAGCGCAGCGGGCAATGGAAGAGGCCCGCAATAAGATAAAGAATGCCGCTGAGTATGCGGCTGAAGCCGATGAGGCGGCTCCTCTGGGCGACGGTCAGATTGAGGGCATTGAGGATGAAGATGCGGTACTGCTTGAAGAAGAAACCTTTGATGATCCTGACAAAGCGGTGATCGATGTTGATGAGACCCAGACAGGGCGCGAAGCGGCTGAGCTTGAGGCGCAGGCGGTTCGCCAGGCTGCAGAAGAGAAAAAAGGAGCTGAGTGATGAAAAAAAGTATTGCATTTATTGCAGCCGGATTGCTCGGCAGCGTTCTTTTTGCGGCAAGCTATGTGAATAATACGTATCAGAAGCTTGCGGATGAATATTCCCGGAAAGCGCAGAGCGCGTTCAATGCCGGTATGTATGACGAGGCTGTTGAGTATTCTAAGAAAGCTGAGGAAAATGCTGCCCTTTCCAGGGCTTATATCGAAAAAATGCTGGCAAAGGCTGATGCGGATAAGCAGATGCTGCTGGCACGGAGAAAGATAGACTGGGCTCGGCAGATACGTGCGGACAGAAACTTCCCGATGGCATTTTCTGCCGGTGAGACGGCTATGAAAAATGCCGAGGAAGCCTATGCTGCAGAGAACTATAAGTCTGCCGGCGCATATGCTGCGCAGGTGCTTGCGGCTTTGGAAGGTGTGCGGGAGATTACTCCTCTGCCGCAGTTCTATGTGGTCCGTCCGTGGGCTGATACAAAGGACTGCTACTGGAATATTTCAGGACGCCCCTATATCTATAATAATCCTCTGTTGTGGGAAAATCTGTATCAGAAGAATAAGCAGTCTATGCCGAAGCCTGAAGATCCGAATTTGATTCTTCCCGGCATGAAGATGGAGATACCAAGCCTGACCGGCGAATTCCGGGAAGGAACGTATAATCCTTCAAAGAAATATGATGCATACAGCGTGAACCGCTGACAGCTGTGCAGTAAGGGTATTAAACCTATTCTGAAACTTTAGTTTCCGAATAGGTTGCCATGATTGCAGTTGCGAAGCAAATCGCGAACTTGTTGACCTGAGCGATAACGAAGTTGTTGAACAGGTCTGTTGACGGGGGCTTGTCCGGAAACGGGCAGGCCCCCGCTGTTTTAAATGGTTGGTCAGCGTGCGGTACCTGTGTAACGCTGGTACAGGAACAGCGCGGCGCTCATGAGCGCATGCGGATACTCCGGAGTGCCCATTTTTTGTATGACTTCGTGCTGCGGCAGTTTGATGTAGTTGATATATTCGTCTGAATCAAGCTGCTGTCCGGAACCTTTTGCCAGATTGAGTGCGGCGTAAATGTGAACATGGTTTGACATGAGCGCGGGATTCGGATTTATGCTGCCAAGATGAATGAGTTGTCCGGCAGTAAAACCTGTTTCTTCCTTCAGCTCCCGTACTGCGGCTTTGTCGGGGTCTTCTCCGGGATTTATAACGCCGCCGGGAAATTCTATGCTCAGCTTCTGTTCGCCGTGCCGCCATTGCTTGACCATTAGAAAACTGTCGTCCATGACCGGTACGGTGACTACCCAGTCAGGAGCATCCATAACGATGTACTGACCTTCGGTACCTTCCGGCGATATACTCCGTGTCTGCATGACGGTCATGACCGGGGTTTTTAAGATTGGCTGCCGTGAGGCTTCTTTCCATATCAGACTATCGTCAGAATTTTTTATATCCATGGTAACCTCTTTGACTTTACTATCAATTACGTTTATCATATGGTATACTAAAGGTACTTGAAAATCAATTGAAGCGTATCTGGAGAAGGCTATGGCAATCATAACGATATCGCGGCAGGTTGCGGCACTTGGAGATGAAGTTGCTGCAAGTGCCGCAAGAAAACTGAACTATAAGTTCGTTACGCGCAAAGAATTGGAGCGCAGGATTGTCGATTTAGGTTTTCCGGAAAATAATTTAAAAAAATACGATGAGCGGAAACCGGGGTTTTTTGCATCGCTTGTAAAAGAACGTGATGAGTATCTTGATTATCTTCAGACCGCCGTACTTGAGGCGGCTTCCGAAGGAAATTGCATACTTATAGGCCGCGGCGCTTTTATTATTCTTGAGCAGCTGCCTAATCTGGTGTCGTTCCGCTTTGTGGCCAGGGATGAGGTTCGTATTGCCCGGCTGCAAAAAGAGTTCGGCTGGAATGAAAAACAGGCTGTGCAGCGGATTACAGAAAGCGATACAAACAGGCTTGGATTCCACAAAAGCTTTTTTAATCTGGCGAATGAAGACCCGTTGCATTTTCACATGGTGATAAACACCGGGCTGCTTGATGTGGAGGCTGCGTCCTCTATAATTACAGATTTTGTTCACGATTATATTACCGTTGAAAAAGAAGATGCCGGGCATAAAAAGATCGGGCAGCTGCTGGTTGCGCAGCGGCTTGTGAATGCGCTTGTCTTTGAGCATAAGATTTCCATTAATTTTTTGCGTGCGGTGATTCGGGATGATACTGTTGTACTTCAGGGGGTCGCTGATTCTGCGGCTCTGGTGGAAAAGGCTGTGTCGCTTGCGTCCAAAATCTTGCCGGATTATAAAGTGGAGTCGGGAATAAGTATTGTGCAGGATTTTAAATCGTATCCGTAATATACTTCTTTGTATAAAATATAGACTTTTAGAGTGGTGTTTTTCTGTATGTATGGGAGAATGCTTGTAAGGAATTGTTATGAAGACTGCTGATAGAATTACTTTGGTACGGGTGATATGCGCACCGCTGTTTTTTGTTTTATATTTCATTCCTGTCTGGACGGGCTGCCTGAAAATCGCATCTGCATGTATTCTGGTTCCGCTGTTGATTGTGGCGGAGATTACAGATTATTTTGACGGTTATTTTGCCCGTAAGCACAAGGAAGTCAGCGACTTCGGTAAGCTGTTTGATCCGTTTGCCGATGTTATGCTCCATTTGACGACATTCAGCTGTTTTATGCTTACCGGTAAGTATGCGGGTGCGTCTTTCGGTTATCTGCATCCGCTGGTATTCATTTTGATTTTGTATCGGGAATATAGTATGAATTTCCTGCGTATGCTGGCTATAAAACGCGGTGTGGCAATTGCAGCCCGTAAAGGCGGCAAGCTTAAGACTGTGCTGTACGTGACGTTCGGCTTCTACTGTTTGTTCTGGGAAATTCTGCACCGGCTTGAATTGTTTGATCTGGAAGTGTACTGGGGTTCGATCCGTGCAGGTGCCATAGCGCTTTCTTGTATACTGCTGGTTGCATGTTATGCCTCATTCATTGATTATCTGACGCATTTTAAGTCAGTTTTTGTTTCAGAAAAAAAATAAGGAATTTTATAAAAAACTTAGAAAAATATATTGACATAAATTTCTGTTTAATATATAGTCATATTCACCTCAGCAAGAGGAACTGATCTTTGAGAACAAAAAAAGGGAAGGAAAAGGAAAGAGCACTGGCGTGTATATGAAAATATATACGTACAGGCAAGGTAAGCCGAAGCGTATTTCCGAGGGGACGTTCAGTACGGACCTGAGGGAATAAGAATAAGACCCTGTCATATGGAGACATATGGCGCAAGTCGATTTAACAGGATAATTCTGGGGCCGCAAGGCCCG
>CACZQF010000120.1 GCA_902783245.1 uncultured Spirochaetaceae bacterium
CAGCTTCCGGCGTTTCGCGCAGCTGCGGTACCGCCGGCTGCGGAGCGGATTCCACGAACGGCGTGGTCGTCACGTCCGCCGGAGTACCGGCAGGCGGCGTAACCGGGGCACCGGCAGAGCCGTCTGCGGCAGAAGGTTCATCCGGCACGCCGATTTCCACGGACGGCAGCAGCGATATTTCCGTAATGCCGTCGCCTTCCTCGGGCATGGTCTGCACCGCAGGCGGCGTCTGTTCTTCGGCGGCAGGCTTGCCGCGCAAGCGGTCAAAAAAAGCCGTTTCCTGTATATTTCTGGAAATATCTTTGTACTTGATTACGAATATAATAAGCAGTCCGAGCGCGGCGGTAATCCAGATGGATATTCCCAGCCCGACCTTTCTTTTTTTATTATCAGACATGATTCTATTATAGGCCAACGCGCGGCGATTATCAACATTTCAAGGTAAACCGTTTTACGGGACAGCCCCCGGCGGAAGCAGCTGCCAGCGTCAAAAATAGATTTCCGTGGGTTTTTCGAGGTGCCCTTATGAAAATTCATTTATAGGATGCCCCGGAGCGTTTTTAACGAAAATTCATTTGTTGGGTGCCCGACCGGAAGTTTTTAAAAAAATTATGCGCAGGGTGCCTGCACACATCCTGCGCATTAAATCTGAGCGGACTAATCGCCGAAGCCCGTACCGAGCGCACGAGCGCCGACTATCATCGGGTCATCCGGCTCAATATTCTTTACCTTGCCTGCAATGTCCTTAAGCGGTACGCCTATGATCTTGCCCTGCTGCATGGCCACCAGCTTGCCGAATTCTCCGCGCACCAAAAATTCTGTGGCCGCCACACCGTACTGCGTGGCCAGAATGCGGTCATACGGTGACGGCGTGCCGCCGCGCTGCAGGTAGCCGAGCACCGTAACGCGCGACTCAAGCTTAGTGGTTGACTCAAGCTCATGCGCCACGCGGTAGGCTATAGAATAGCTCATGGCCGCACGGCGGCGCTTGAATTCTTTTTTGTCCAGCAGCGCTTCCTCGCGCGACTTGGCGCCTTCAGCAACGATGATAATCGAAAACTGCTTGCCCGCATCGCGGCGTTCCATGACCTTCTGCGCCACGGAGTCTATGTTATAGGGAATCTCAGGTATCAGAATCACGTCGCCGCCGCCCGCAATGCCGGAATATAAGCCCAGCCATCCGGCCTTATGCCCCATCACTTCTATGATCATGCAGCGGCTGTGGCTGTGGGCCGTAGTGTGTATGCGGTCTATGGCCTCGGCAGCCACATCCAGCGCCGTATGGAATCCGAACGTAACGTCCGTTTTTACAATGTCGTTGTCAATCGTTTTGGGCAGTCCTACAACATTCAGTCCTTCCTCCGCAAGCCGTGCGGCGGTGGTGTTGGTACCGTTGCCGCCGAGCGTAACAAGCGCATCAAGCCCCCATTTTTTATAGTTCGCCTTGATGGCATCCACCGGCAGCAGGCCCGTCTGCTCATCAGGCTGCGGATTTTTGAACGGTTTGTCACGGGAAGTACCCAGTATGGTGCCGCCGCGGGTCAGAATGCCGGAAAAATCAGAAGCATGCAGTTCTTCCATGTCGCCGTTCACCAGACCGCGGTAGCCGTTATGGATACCGATGATCTTTATGCCGTAATTCAGCATGGCAGTCCGGCATACGCCGCGGATGGCGGCATTCAGACCGGGAGCATCACCCCCGGAAGTAAGGATGCCGATTGTCTTTACGT
Source organism: uncultured Spirochaetaceae bacterium (assembly GCA_902783245.1). Classification (GTDB taxonomy): domain Bacteria; phylum Spirochaetota; class Spirochaetia; order Treponematales; family Treponemataceae; genus Treponema_D. Next base: position 1,731 of record CACZQF010000120.1, read on the forward strand.
CACAGGATTTCATATGTTCCTCCGTGTTCTACGCCGCAGGTTTCCAGCGCCTGCGGGGTTCCCCTATTTCCACGTCACTTCCTTGCTGAAGTTAAACCAGCCCGCTATGTACCAATTGCCGTCCTCGTTGTGCTCATTCACGGTTATCACTACGGTATAGGTGCCTTTTTCCGGCTTGCCGGTCAGCTCGGCCGATTTTTCCACATCGGGATAGCCATAGCCTTTATCGATACCTTTCTTAAAGGGGAATTCGCCGAGCTTAAAGCCTTTGAGCGAGCCGCCGTTGTACGTGCCTTTTGAAAGCCACAGGATCAGCTTTATGTCGCCTGTGCCCCACGGAGAATCGTTCTGCACGCGCTTTACCTTTACGGAGCAGCTTTTCTTTGATTCGTTGTATGAATATGACAGCGGTCCTTTGAGCGTTATTTTTGAAACCGATCCTTTGCGCAGCTTTACGGGCTTGTCAAGATCCGCGGCGGTGCTTTTCTGTATCTTTTTCTTAGAATCTCCGTCACTGTATAGCCCGGGACTGCCGTTGCCGCTGCCTTCACAACTGACGCACATTACCGAAGGAGAGCCTTCACCATCATATACTCTGAATCCGCCGTTTGTATTATCCTCAGCACTGCAGCTTTGCCATGTGGCCGATGCAGTATCTGTATGCGCATATCCCTGAAATCTGTTTCTCAAAGACTTGCAGTTCGTACCGCTGACAACCGCTTTATCATAGACAAAAAAGCCGCTTTCGTTATTGTCCTTGGCAATGCATGACGTAAGCACCGGCTTTGCGCTCTGATAAATTATAAAACCGCAGCGAGTATTATCACGGGACGTACAGTCATCGCACCGGACTTCAGATGTTCCGTAGAAAGAGAATCCGCCTCTTTTACCGTTATATGCAGTACATGACGTAAATACCGGTTTAGCCCGATCATTTACGTGCACGAGCGCAGTGTCTCCGCATTCATAAAAGGCGCAGCCGTCATAGGTACCTGCGGCGTTGTTATGTATCCACAGGGCACAGTCTTTTCCATTATGTACCTTGCAGTCTTTTACCGTAGGAGCAGCGGTATCCTGTACTTCTATGGCCTCTTTTGCCGCACCGGTTATTTCAACTTTCGTCAGCTTAGGCGTGGCAGAGCCGCTGATAATCACACGGGAACCGCCCGTAATACGGCAGTTTTCCAGCACCGGACTGCCGCTGCCGCCGATACAGAGTGATGCTTCATCATTACCGCTAAACTTCAGGTTTTTGAACGTAACCTTACCGCCGATTTTAAAATCCGTTTTGCCAAGAACAAGCCCGGCATCATCCAAACCGCGTATGGTTATATTTTTACTCAGCGTAGCAGTAAAGGAACCCACCCGCTGTTCGCCCTTTATTTTTATAACGCCGCCGTCTTTGGCCGCAGCCACGGCGGAAGCCAGATTCTTATACGTTTTGCCGTCCACCACAAGCTCATCAGAACCGTCAAAAAGACCGCTGGCAGCAAAAACATCCGCAAACGAAGCGGAGCCGACAGGAGGTTTTCCCTCCTCATCGACATGAGTGGAAGCAGAAGCTTTTGCAGCCTTCTGAACCTTCTTTTTTTCACCCGGCAGATCGTTGTTTCCATTATCGAAAAGGCTGCAGTCCTGTACGGTAATGTTGTTACCCGCACAGAATTCATCCACATAAATGCCCGCTTTCTTGTTGGTGTAGATGGTACAACCGGCCAGAATTATCGGCGCATCAGTGTAAATTTCTACACCATCACCGGCATTGTCATATATCCTGCTGCATCTGATTTCACAACTTTTTTCACTGATAAAACTGACGCCTTTGGAACCGTTACCGAAAAATGAACACGAAAGGACACTTACTGCCGCATCATCAAGTATTTCTATGCCGTAGTTTTCCGCACCGGATACCTTACAGTCTTCAAACTTTACCTGGGCATCTAGTCCGGCAATCACGCCTTTATCCCGGCAGTCAGTGATTATACAGTCGTTCATGCGGCTCGTGCCGGCGTCACATACAAGTCCTGTGGTTCCGCTGCGCATGATGCCGACAGACGAAAGCTCTGCGTTTGATTTTATATGGAGCATACATTCAAAGTCATCGTCACCATAATCAGGAATTTCTTCATATATGGCTTTTTGATACTGATTCTGCGCACAACCTTCTTTCTTTGCATAATCACCGGGTGTGGTAAAGTGCAGTTTTTTGTCATGCGTAAATACAAGACCGGTGAGCGATGCAGGCGCCGTAACTGTACAGGTTCCTTTCGGCACTACAATAACAGGCAGATCATCAAAGGCCGCATTCTTCAAAACGCCGCCTGTATAGCCTGTAACCGTAACTTTTTTGTCGAACACAAGGCTCCTGTGTTCTATATACACTCCCGGCTCTACGGTAATTGTGGTGCCGTCTTCTGCAAATTTAAGCGCTTCGGCAAGCGAATTATAGTCACACCATTTGCCTGAACCTACCGTAAGCTCCCCTTTGTTTTTCATAACGGTGCGGGTCATAACGCCGTAGTACAGCCCGTTGGCCTCACAGTAAGACTTGTCATAGGATTTGCGCGGAGGAGTGCCCTGATATTCTGCAACAACCGTGTCCTCAACCTTGGCAATATAGCTTCGCTCCAGCGGATCTTTTGTCTTATAATCAAGCTCCTCGCTTTCGGTATTGGCAGCTTCCAGAAACTGGCGTTCTGAGGTCTGCTTGTACAGCCCGTAGGTAAACAGCACATGCTGGCACTTAAGGATGGTGTTGTCCGGCCAGATCTGCTGCGCACGGTTCAGTTTAAGCTCTGAATTGGTAAGATCACTGCGCTGCAGCAGGATGGAGATTTCTGTTACATAGGCTGCCAGCAGATCTACCTGCAGCAGGTGAATGGTTTTGAGCGCCTGGTCTGCATCCATGATTCCGAGCACGGGAAGATATACATTCAGTACTTCTTCATTGTCCGGATGGGCAGTGGCGAGTTTTTCAAGCAGCGGCAGCGCGGCGGCGGCATCAGCTTCGTTATAGAACAGATCCTTTGCCTTTTTTAAGTTCACCTGCTCAATGGTAAGCAGCTGTGTTGAAAGCAGCTGCAGCTTTTCATTTTTTACCTGCTGCTCAAGTTTTGCGGCAGTATCGCCAGAAATGCCGAGCTGCTTCTGCAGGGCAACAAGCGTCTTGCGCTCTTCAAAGTCTATCCTGCCGTCCGCAAGCGCGTCCTGCACCGCCTGCTTGTACCGCTCCGTGCCCTGCTCCTGCGTTTTTGAAGCGCACTCCGCGCAGATACCGTGCTCTTTGTCATAGCAGTCGGCGCACGTGAACTGACCGCACTCAGGACATTCAAATCCGGCGGTTATAAGCACCATGCTGCCGCATACGTGGCATTTTTTTACCTGCCGCGTCTGATCTTCATTTTTTATGATGGTAGCGTTGCCCGCTACATGCGTTTCTTCTTTATGACCTGTTACATCGCCGGAAATAACGTTCTTGTCGCCCATGGCAAAGCCTGCGGCAGCGGCGAGTTTGCTCGGACCGCCGTCCTGACGGTTTCCGCATGCAGGGCAGAATTTTGCTTTTAACGGCAGCTCTTCACCGCAGTGAATGCATTTTTTAGTCTGAGGCACCGGCGCTCCGCATTCCAGACAGAATTTTGCGCCTTCCTCAAGTTCAGTGCCACAATTACTACAAGTCATATATATCTTCCTGTCAGCATTTTTATATTGTTATACACTATAAGTATACAGGATTTACCTGCATATTTAAAGATAAGGATATTAAAAACGGGCACATAGCCCGCGCCGGATACGGAAGTCACCATTTGCAGCTGACAGCTGCTCCCGCAGCTGTCAGCGGGACAGGCCGTGGCGCTTATACCATGCTTCAAGCGTGGCCGTTTCTTCCTCCGTCGGATTCTTGTTGTGATCTGCTCTTGCCTGATTGATTCTGGCTCCGCGCACTTCTATGCACAGCCGGTAGCTGCCGTCCTTGGACGCATACACAATCGTGCACTTCTTGTCCTTTACGGACTGGTCATAGCCTGCCACGCAGTTGTGCAGCGTAGTACCTATATCGCACAGCTCATCGCTGTCTGCCGGCAGGCGGAATTCATAGCCGTTCACCGTATCCTCAAGCCGTTTCTGTGCCCTGGTATACCGGAACGTAATGTTGCGGTGGCGGCAGCTGTGCGAAATATTGGAAAGCGCGTCATGGTTGAACTCCGTAAAGCCGTCATTCAGCAGATCCTGCCGCAGCTGCTCGGGAACATGGGAAAAATACGTACGGAACATGTTCATGGTATCGC
>CACZQF010000121.1 GCA_902783245.1 uncultured Spirochaetaceae bacterium
CCAAAGCCATCCTCGCCGAATCCATAGCTCGAAAGGAACCACATCACGATACACGCAAGGAACAAAATCGTACCGGCCTTTACAGCAAAGCTTTTCACCCGCTCCCATGTATGCAGCAGTACGGTTTTAGCCTGCGGAATATGGTACTGCGGCAGTTCCATTACAAACGGCGCGGCAGGTCCGTGAAACCACTTGGTTTTCTTTAACATGATAGCGGCAAGCAAAACCGCGGCAACACCCATCAGATACATCAGCGGGCCGACGAATGATGCATCTCCGCCAGACAGCTTACTTGCAAGTACCGCTGCCATAAGGGCTATGACAGGAAGCTTCGCACCGCAAGGGATCCATGTTGTCGTCATAATTGTCATACGGCGGTCATTCTCATTTTCAATCGTACGGCTTGCCATTATCCCCGGAATACCGCAGCCGGAACCAACCAGAAGCGGAATAAAAGATTTTCCTGAAAGACCAAAATGGCGGAACAGGCGGTCCATAACAAACGCAATGCGGACCATATACCCGACATCTTCCAAAATTGACAGCAACAGAAACAGTACCGCCATCTGAGGAATAAAACCAAACACTGCGCCGAGTCCGCCGAGAATACCATTAACTATACAATCAATCAGAATTTCATGTGCACCAAGATTTGTGAGCAGCGTTTCCGCCCCTCCCTGAATCCATTCGCCGAACAGCGTATCATTGGCCCAGTCAGTTCCCATAGATCCAACCGTTGAGACAGCAACCCAGTATACAAACCACATGACAGCAAGGAAGATAGGAATTCCAAGAATACGGTTGGTCACAACTTTGTCGATTTTATCAGACAAAGTCATTTGTCTGCCACCTTTTTTCACACAGGCAGACACAATCTTAGCTATATAATTATAGCGTTCATTGGTGATTATAGATTCGCTGTCATCATCTTTGACTGCTTCAAGTTCTTTTATCAACGACTCCAGTTTTTCAGCTGCCGCAGGCGTAAAATCAAGTTCCTTCAGTACAACATTGTCGCGTTCAAGTAATTTTATGGCATACCAACGCACAAGCTCCTGCGGAACAGAAGCAGGAACGAAAGAAGCTGCCTTTTGAATATACGTTTCCACATCAGGGGCAAAACATGCTGACGGCACTACATAGTGGCCGGACCGTGCGGCATCCACAGTTTTTGCAACAGCTTCCTGTACACCGGTTCCTTTCAGTGCCGAAGTTTCTACAATAGAGCACCCAAGCATTTGTGACAGTTTTTCAATATCAATTTTATCTCCTGTACGCTTAAGTACATCTATCATGTTCAGTGCAATGGCGACCGGACGTCCAAGCTCCATCAGCTGCGTAGTCAGATACAAATTACGCTCAATATTGGTAGCATCGACCAGATCAAGAATTGCATCAGGCTTATCCTTGATCAGATAGTCACGGCTTACAACTTCCTCGCTCGTGTAAGGAGACAGTGAATATATACCGGGCAAATCTGTTATTACAACTTCTTTATTTCCTTTAAGTCTGCCCTCTTTTTTCTCTACTGTTACTCCAGGCCAGTTACCAACATACTGACTTGCACCGGTAAGCATATTAAACATCGAAGTCTTGCCGCAGTTAGGATTTCCGGCAAGTGCAATTCTTAATTCACTCATCTGCAATCTCCACTTTTACCTATAAAATCTCAATACACTCAGCATCGTCTTTCCGCACTGACAGCTCATATCCACGTATCGTAATTTCCACAGGATCGCCAAGCGGAGCCACTTTGCGAACAAAAAGCTCGCATCCGTTTGTAAACCCCATATCCATCAAGCGTCGCTTCAAAGCGCCCTCACCATGAAGCTTCTTTACTTTTGCTTTTGTTCCGACCGGAACATCTCGCAATGTTTTCATATATGTAATCTCCTGTACTTTTTTTGCATCTTAAAACTATCGCAGCACTTTACCTACCGGCATACAATCTTATTAGCCATACCAGCATCAATGGCAACCCTGGACTCTTTCACCTTCACTATCACATTCCCATTTAACGCCGTCACTACAGTAACGGCCGCACCTTCATTAAAACCAATTTCATTCAAGTGCTGCTTTACTGCGGCATTTCCACCGACTTTCACAATCGTCACCTGTTTTCCAGGGGTAGCAAGTGTTAAAGGCATCACAATTCTCCTAAATAATAGCTAAAGATACTAATTGTTATCGCATAACAACCCAGCTTCACAGTTGTTATACAACAACCTTTGTTTTATGTCAACAATATACACATAGAATAAAGCTTATATCAACACAGGAAATCTGAAAGTAAGGCAGGCCGTACTACAACAGGTAACCGCATAAAGAACAAAGACAGCAGATATAAATAAAAAAACCGGTACTATATGCGCGGCACTGGAATCGAACCAGTGACCCCAAGCGTGTCATGCTTGTACTCTAACCAACTGAGCTAGTCGCGCATATAATATCGGTTTGTGAAAAATACATTATCAGATACGGCAGCTTTAGTCAATAGGCAAAAGTTGCTTATAAAAACAACCTGTCTTGAAAATTTGCCCCACTGCACACCTTATGCTACACTAATAGTATGAACATCTGTTTGCTTATGCCAAAATCAAAATTACAATCAAGCCTGACCGATGTACTCGGCACAAATAACCACTTCTGCACTTGTGTCAACAGTATCAATGATATACTGCAGCAGATTTATTATAGTTCAGAAACGGCTGATCTTTTTATCATTGATTACACCTCATACGATCACGACCTGTTCAATATTTTTCAGTATTCAGTTTCAAAAAATACTCACATACCGATCGTGTTCTATAATTCACCGGTACTTGTAAATTTTCCAGACTACTGTGCCTATTGGCAGTACATCAATGCCGCATATTTTTATAAGACCTTCAACACAGAAACTTATACGCCCATATTTTTACTCATAGAACAGGTTTGTAGAGAACATACAGGTAAAATTAGCGCCTGCACCCCGGGCCGTACCGGACCGACCTCATCATCTCCTGCCGGGCAGCAGGGGATGACAAAAAGCGTACATGACATCATCTCGAATTATGAGCTTGACCACTCATCAGCCATATTACTGGAACTGCTCTATGCAAATAAAAACTCATTTGTTAGTAAGGAAACGATACTAGATTATTTTAAATCGAAAGGATATGAGATTACAAAAAGTACACTCTACAGCTATATTTCAAGGTTAAAGAACAGGCTGGCAGCAGCTGCAAACGAAAACATACATATATCCCGGACATATCAGGGATACAAACTTATACTGCAGTAAAAAAAAGAGGCCGTCCGTTAGAGACAGCCTCTTTTTTTTCGTGCATCTATTGCACAAAAAGCCGCTTTATCTGCTCAGCGCAGCTCCGATTCTTTCAAGAACCTTCTTGCGGTCAAGCGGTTTAATAATATAGTTCTTGGCACCAAGGAGAAGAGACTTTTTAACAAGTTCCTCTTTTCCAAGAGCACTGACCATAACAACCTTAGCATTCTTATCGAACGCCATAATCTGTTCCAGTGCAGTAATACCATCCATACGCGGCATAGTAATATCCATGGTAACCAGATCAATATTAGGACACAGCTCCTTATATTTATCTACACCATCTTTACCATCAACCGCGGTGGCGACGACTTCATAATTTTCACTTGCCAGAATCTGACCAAGCTGTTTTGCAACAAACAGAGAATCATCAACGATCATGATACGATATTTTGTACCATCATCTTTCATACCTTCCGGCGGCCGCTCATTAATTGAAGGAAAATCTTGCAAAGTTTTCATAAATCTACACTCCTTTCAGTTATGTGCGCTCACGAATCGCAACGTTAATTTCGACCTTTCCAAACTCAGTAATGAGCGGAACTATTAAAGCTTCAACATTTTCTGACGTATTGCCAAGCGCAGCGATTTCCATTTTCTCGCCGGCAAACAGAGCAGGCGGTGTCAAGTCAAACTTAAAACCAAGCTCATGCAGCTTTGTAACAGCCTGAGCGGTAATAAGGTTTGCCAGCTCACTTATGGTAGCCTTAGCAAGATCATCAAAAACCGCCAGATCTTCATTATTCATTTTAGAAGCGATTTTCAATGCCGTGTCCGTGGTCATATCAAACAACACACGACCTTCAACATCACCTGCCAAACCAACTAAAGCTGCTACACCCATAACAGGCATTGCCGTTGATTTCAGATACAATTGCCCACGTGTTACCTGCGCACCACCTAAGACTTCCTGCAAAACTTTGTATGAAATCTCAACAAATGGATTGATGTACTCTACCCGCATCTATTTCTCCTCTGAAATATTTACTGCTTATTATAAACCACTAATGAGCCGACCATCTTTTCGCCCCAGCCTGACCGGTTCACCAATGATTCATTTTCACCAAGTATGACAACACCGTTGCCTTTTACTTTCTCTTCAAAATCCGCAAGAACAGCATCCAAAGCAGTCTTCGGCATAAAGGAAAGAACATCACGCGCAAACACAATGTCAACCACAGGGATTGCATTTGTATTTGAACAGTCATGATATTCAAACATCACGATATCTTTTATTTCCTGCGTAAAAGTATACTCACCGTTCACCTTTTTAGTCAGATACGGACTATACCATGTGTCAGCAACATTTGCAGGCACGGACAGCAACGGTGCGTTTGATACATTCAACAAGTCTATATCGTGCGCATACATGCGGATCCTAGCTTGAGGATACCGCTTTTTAAGCAGACATGCAAGAGAATATGACTCATATCCCTTGCCGCAGCCAGGATTCCAAACAACAATCTGCTTTGCAGCATTGTCAGGAAGCAGCTGGTACACAGCATCAGCATATGCTTGTGACCACCATGCGTCAGAATTCTGTGACCAGAACGGCTTCAAGAATTCTTCCGCATCATTTACATTCTGCAGCTGGGTCGTCTTACCGCTCCGTTCCTGAGTCCAAGAATCAAAACGGGATTTAACCCACCGCTCGTTTATTTCAGTCACATAGAACTTCTTAAACTCTGCAAGGCTTGAAACAACAAAGGAATAATCCTTTTCGTTCGTCACCGCTGCAGAAGAAGCCGCAACAGGTGCAGCAGCCGCAGAAGCAGTTGCAACAGGTTTCTCAGCCTTAGCAGAACCGGCCGAATACTCTTCCACCTGCGGCGCCGTATATACCGGCCGCAGAAGCTGTCCTTTGTCTTCCCGTGAAAATGCAGTCGTAAAGATACTGTCAATATCAAGCAGAATAAACAAATGACGGTTCGCTTCCACTACACCGTAGATGTATTTCACATTAATATCGCCGAAAATCGGATGCGGCGGCTGTATTGAACTCTTTTCAATACCTACAACGGTATCAATCTCATCAACTACTATACCGAATGTAAGCTCACCAACCGTTACGATCAGAAGATTCTCAAGCTCATCGTTCTTCCGCTCAGGAACAGCAATGTTAAAGAAAATCCTGAAGTCAATTATCGGAATAATCTCACCACGGAGGTTGTAAACACCGAGCACAAAAGGCAGGGTATTCGGAACGTAGGTAAACCGTCCGGCCTTTGCAATCTCCTTTACCTTCATGATGTCAATTCCGTAATCCTTGCCGGCAAGGGAGAATGTGATCATCTTATAATCGATGACCGCAACCTCCTTTTTATCCAACAGATCAGAACCGTCAGCAGAAGGAATCAAAGATGTGCCAACAGCATTTGCAAGCGCAGTCTGAATGTTTTCAGTTGTCTGTACAGCCATAATCTTCTTCCTTACCTAATAATCGCAGCAGTAGCAGCCTGCTGTGCATCAATTTCCTGACGGACACCAAGCTCCAGCAGCTGGGTAACATCGATAATCAGTGATACCGATCCATCACCCAAGATAGAAGCCCCGGCAATTCCAGGTGAATTAGTAAACTGGTCACGCAAAGGCTTTATAACCACATCTTCTTCACCGATCAAAGCGTCTACCATAATACCGATCTTCTTGTCCTGAGAACCAACAATAACCACAAAGCAGTAGTCATTTGTACGGCTCTCTCTGATATTAAACAGACGGCTCAGCCGGAGAATACTGATAACTTCGTTACGGACGTTCAATACTTCATAGTTGTCGATCGTATTGATCTCTTCCATACGTACGCGCTGGCTTTCAATAACGTTGACGATCGGAATAGAGTACACCTCTTTACCGACACGAACCAGCAGACCCTGAATAATTGCAAGCGTCAGCGGCAGGCGGATACTGAACGTAGTCCCCTTTCCAGGAACCGTATTCACCGTAACCGTACCCTTCAGCTTTTCAATCATTGTCTTTACAACATCAAGGCCTACACCGCGGCCGGAGATGTTGGTAATCTTTTCAGATGTAGAGAAGCCAGGCTCAAATATAAGCTGACATGCTTCCTGATCAGTAAGGATCTTATCAGGATGTATAAGTCCCTTCTTAATAGCCTTCTGACGGACAGCTTCGACGTCAATACCGGCACCGTCATCGCTGATATCGATATTGATCATATTGCCTTCATTGGCAGCTTTGAGCAGTACCATACCTTCTTCGTCTTTGCCAGCAGCACGACGTACGTCAGGCATTTCAACGCCATGGTCAACGGAGTTACGGACACAGTGCATGATAGGATCAAGCAGATCCTCTACAACAGACTTATCAAGCTCGGTATCCTCACCTTCAATCTCCAGCCTGATCTTCTTATTCAGATCACGCTGCAGATCGCGCACGACACGCGGGAAGCGGCTGAAAATCTGATTGATCGGAACCATTCGGATCTTCATAACGCCTTCCTGCAGCTCGCCCGTAATACGGCCAAGGTTCTGCGTGGAAGAACGGAACTTCACCACAAGTCCCTTGAAAGAAGATTCAAATGAGTCAAAGAAGCCGGTGATATCACCGAATTCCTGTGTAATCTCGCCCTGAATGGTTTTTATCGGCGTGCCGTTCTGGATTTCCTCCAGATACTGCGGCAGCTGCTCGAACAGACGGTGAATCTTCTCTTTATATGTAGCGGTAAGGTTCTGAAGTTCAACCTGCAGCTCAGCAAACTGACCCGCATTCTGGTTAAGCGCAGCCTTATTGATAACCGCCTCACTGACAAGGTTCAGCAGGTAATCAATGCGCTTTGAGTCAACACGAAGTATAGAACCGGCCTGATTATGCGCAGCACCCGCAGCGGGCGCAGCGGCAGCAGGCTTTTTAGCAGCGGCAGCTGGTGCAGCCTTATCAGCAGCAGGTGCAGGCGCGGCAGCCGGTGCAGCAGGTTGAGGAGCCGGTGCTGCAGGGGCAGCTGCAACGGCTGCTGGTGCAGCAGGTTGAGGAGCCGGCGCGGCAGGAGCAGCAGCTGCAGGAGCCGGAGTGGCCGGAGCGGCAGCAGGCGCAGCAGGAACCTCTACGGCAGAAAGGCTGCCGCTGGAAGCTCCCTTGACTTCCTGTGCATCAGTGCTCAGCGTAACATCGCTCAGGAACGCTGTATCCTCAATCTGGGCAGCCTCCGCATCTGAAGCGATATAATAATATACCGTAGGATAGAATTCATCTTCATACAGCGCATCAAAATCAGGCACGGTCTTAAGCACCGTACCCAGAGACTTCAGCGCAGCGAACACCTGAATTCCACCTACCGAATTCATCGGATTGTTTTCATCGAACTGAACAGTCACACACCACAGCTTCTGTCCGGCAGGGGTAGACTGCTTGAGTTCCTCATAGTCATCCTCACTCAGCGCAACACCAGACGCCTGAGCAGCGGGCGCAGCAGGAGCAGCTGCAACAGGTGCAGGAGCAGGCTGCGGAGCCGGAGCGGCGGCAGGTGCAGCAGGAGCTGCAGCCGCAGAGCTCTTCTTCTTTTTGTCGCCTTTCTCAGGTATAAACGCCTTAAGTTTCTGCAGAAGCTCACTCACATCCTCAGCATACTGAGTGCCACCGGATCTGGCTTCCAGCATCGCCTTAATAACATCTATAGAACTCAAAAGGACATCAACCACTGCCTCCGTAACCTTTACGCGGTCGGAGCGGATTTCATCAAGTACATCTTCTACTGAATGTGCAAATTCAGATATCTCATGCATCTCAACGGTTGCAGCACCACCTTTAAGCGTATGTGCAGCCCTGAAAATTTCATCAATAGCATCATGATTTGTTGGATCATTCTCTATTACCAGAATATTGCTTTCCAGATTTTCAACCTGCTGATCAGCCTCAGCAAAAAAATCCCTAAGCAGCTCTTCATTGTTGATATCCAGATAATCACTCATATATTTTATTTTATCGGATTCCAGAGATAAGTCAAGTCAAAACTTTACGCAATCAGCGCAAAACAGCCCAAACCTCTAAATAATCTTAACCGCCGCCTCCTGCGGCTTTTTCTCCAGCAACCAACTATAACGCAGTTCAAACGGATGCCTGCAACCGTCTGAACTGCGTTCCGCTACAGCTCAAGCGATGCCAGCCTCCTGCACGCCTCCTGCACATCCTTCCGGTGGCCGAACGCGCTGAATCTGATAAAGCTTTCTCCCGCAGGACCGAATCCGGATCCCGGCGTAGTCACAATACGAGCTTTATCAAGAATAAGATCAAACACCTGCCAGCTGGTATATCCGGGGAACTGCGCCCATGCATAAGGCGCATCATCACCGCCGTACACCTTCACGCCGATTCTGCTGAAGTTAGGACCGCAGAGCGCGGAACGGATAAGCTTGGCATTCTCCAGATAATAATCAACCAGTCCCTTCATCTCCGCAAGTCCTGCGCCATCAAGCGCGGCAAGCGCACCATGCTGGGCAATATTAGAAGCGCCGTTGAACAGGGTGGTCATCACACGGTTCCAGTCATTACGCACCTTAGTGCCGTCATCATACACCAGCTCATCAGGCACCACCGACCAGCCAAGCCGCACGCCCGTAAACCCCGCGGGCTTTGAGAACGAATTGATCTCAATGGCGCACTTCCGAGCACCCTCAATCTCATAGATGGTCTTGGGCAGCCCAGGCGTACGGATAAATGAATTATAAGCCGCATCATATACAATGATACATCCCTTTGCGAGCGCATAGTCGACAAGACTTTGCAGCTCGTCCTTTGTGGCTGCGGCGCCGGTGGGGTTATTCGGAGAACAGAAATAAATCAAAGAATTCTCAGGAACGACGGAAAGGTCCGGAAAGAAATGATTCTCCGGCGTACAGGGCATGTATATGATTCCCTCGTACCCTGCACCGCCAGCTTTGCCTGCGGCACCGACGACTACAGATCCATCCACATATACCGGATACGCAGGATCCTGCACCGCAACATGCACGCCGGCTCCGAAAAGCGTCTGAATGCGGGCAATATCGCATTTTGCACCGTCGGACACAAACACTTCATCCGCGGATGCAAGTCCGGGATACATCACCGCGGCAATTTTCTCACGCAGCGCCGTAAGGCCCTGCTCATCACCATAGCCGGAATAACCTTCCGCCGTTCCCAGCGCAAGCGCATAGTCCGCCATAGCCTTAGAGATATACGGGGTAAGCGGCTCCGTGGTATTACCGATTCCCAGACTGATAATATCAGCATCCGGATGGGCGGATGCATACTCCCTGCGACGTTTCGCAACTTCCGGAAAAAGATATCCGGCTTTTAAATTTACAAATCCTGTATTTCGTTTAATCATACTGTCATTCTATCTGAATGACAGCATTTCTTCCAGTCTGCGGGTACTTGTTTTATTAAAAAAAATGGGACTTCTGACGCACAAGCGGAAGCAGCGCCGTAAATTCAGCCCACTTGCCCGTTTCACTTGCGGCGGTCAGGCTGCCGCCATGCGCCTCCACAATAGTCTTTGCGATAGCAAGTCCGAGCCCGGAACCGCCGGTCTGCCGGTTACGGGACGTATCAGCACGGTAGAACCGCTCAAAAATCTTCTTAAGATCCTGCTGCGGAATCCCATGGCCGCTGTTGTAGACCTTAATTGCCACGTATTTAGCAGTAGCGCTGACAGAGACACGGATCACATCACCCGCATCAGAATTCTTTGCGGCGTTATCAATAAGAATGGTACCAACCTGCTTGAGCTTGGCCTCGTCACCGCAGATCAGCACCGGCACATCGGGCAGCTGCAGCTCAAGCTTTTTCTGCTGCTCGTACAGCGTACCTTCAAACGGCAGCACCACGGACGCAACACCGCGGCTTATATCAAACTCAGCGAACATATACGGCTGTCTGCCTGCGTCGCTGTTTGCAAGATACAGCATATCCTTGACCAGACCGCTCATCCGCTCGTTCTCGGTCTTAACGTACCCCACCCATTTATTGTCAGGATACATAGAGGCAAGCACGTCGATATTCGCACCGGTAATCGCGATGGGCGTCTTGAGCTCATGTCCTGCATCCGCCAGAAACTGCTTGCGCCGGCGCAGCTCTTCCTCAAGCGGCCGTACCGTCATCACGGAAAGCCCCCAGGAAAGCAGCAGTCCCGCAAGCAGTGCAACCACAAACAACTGACCGGAGATAATCCACAGGGAACGTGCCATAAGCATCTCGGGCGCACGGTCTATGAAGCATACAAAATACCCAGAGTCCGTCTCCTTTGCTTTCCAGAACAGACCGGCGTAAAAACCGCTGCGTACGCCCGCGACGCACTGCTTAAAAACCTCCGTATCAAGCGTATCGTCATATGGAACGTGCAGCGGGCTGCCGTCAGGCTTGCACCAGCTCAGCACGGTACCATCTGCCGCAAAGGTAACGGTAAAGGAAGTGCCGCTTAGATTCATACAGTCGAACCGCAGAATATACCGGATAAAGTTAGTCCTGACATTCAGGCCAGAATTCTTGACGGCATCATTATAGCCCAGAGGTACCGAATGCGGATCTGACATGCACACAGGCTCACCGGAAAGCATTCTGTCCAGAAAAAACATCGTATCCTTGTAATTGACCCGGTCAACATAGACATTCAGGATTCCGAGCAGCGCCGTAAAGACAAATGCAAGCGCGCACAGGATACTCAGCATGATCTTAATCTGCAGCGAACGTATTACCGACAGAGCCACGGCACAAACTCCTATATGCGGTTGCGGCTGCCTTCTTCAAGCGAATAGCCGATTCCGCGTGCAGTCCTGATTTCGGTCTGAACTTTAAGGAACTGCATCTTTTTTCTCAAGAATGAAATATAGACTTCAACGTTATTATACTCGGCATTGCTTTCCATGCCCCAGATCTTTCCGATGATCTGCTCCTTGGTCATAACCTCGCGCGGAGACTGGAACAGCAGCTCAATGATCTGAAATTCCTTGAGCGACAGCTTGACGCCCTGCCCCTGCGCATTCACAAGCTCGCAGGTCTTTGCATTCAGCGAAAGGTCACCGAACGTAATCAGGTTTTCCTTCACCTCGCCCTTGCGGCGCGTAAGCGCCCTGACACGAGCCAGCAGCTCATCGGTAGAAAACGGCTTGGTCATATAATCATCCGCGCCGCAGTCCAGACCGTATACCTTGTCCGAAATCTCATCTTTGGCGGTCAGCAGCAGGACAGGCACGGAATTATTTTCCTCGCGCAGCGTCTTCAGAATCGTGATGCCATCTATGCCGGGCAGCATGATGTCAAGCACTACCGCATCATATATTCCTTTTCTGGCCAACTCCAGCCCCTGCGTTCCTTCAGCGGCAGTATCAACAGGAATCTTATTCTTCTTAAAGATCTCAACCAGCGCCTGTGACAGACGCTCCTCATCCTCAACTAAAAGTATTCTCATGGCACCTATTATATAAACAAAAAAGAAAAAAGCAATACATTAAAGATGTTGTACTGAGTACAAAAAGTTTTAAGATAGAAAACAATCTGCAGCAGGCTGGGCAGGCAGTCGTAACAACAGTCCGCCGGGACCGGACAGCTATACCGTGAGCACGCCGCCCCACGGGATGCCCAGCGTACGGCTCAGCGCTGCATAGGCAGATCCATCAGCCCCCGCAGCACCGGTAATATACAGCGCACAGTCCGCGGGCTTGTCAGCCAGAAAATCTGTCACCGTGCGCAACAGCCCGTCGCCGCCGGCTATGCTGCCGCCGCTGCGCTCAGCGGCAACCTTGAGCGCCTGCCGAGCCACACCGTCACGGGAATCCACCACAGTAACGTCACTGCCAGCCGCAGCTGCAATATCACCGGCCATATGTACAAAATGCGTACACCCGAGCACAATCGTGTCGCAGCTGCACGAACGGAAATACTCCACGGCGGGCGTTACAGCCGCAAGCCGCTCCTCTGCATCCGCAGACCACAACCGGTGCTCGATAAAATCAACGAGCGCCGTATCGCCGCGCACAAACACTGAACAGTCGGCGGCAAAATTCTTTTCCAGATTGACCGTATACTCCTGCCGGACAGTCGCCTCCGTAGCAAGCAGACCGATGCGGCGGTTCTTTGACACGGAGGCGGCAAGCTTGATCGCAGGTACAGTTCCTACCAGCGGTACGTCGGGAAACTGCGCACGCAGTACATCGAGCGCCGATACCGAAATGGTGTTGCACGCAATCACGATCACGTCGGGATTCCAGCGCGCAATGACCAGCGACACCGCGCGGGACGCGCACTCAGCAACCTGCTCCGCAGTCTTTGTTCCGTACGGAAAATGCGCGGCATCAGCCACATACACGCATGAAGCCTCGGGACACAGCTGCTTAAGATGAATCATATACGGGATACCGCCCGTACCGGAATCTAAAAATGCAAAATTCATTCCCACCCCCTGAACAAGCTACTCGCCGCCAAAAAGCCTGTCAAACGCCGCGCGGGCTTCAGCAGCACGGTCATCGGCCGTACCTGCAGCGGTAAACGTAGTTCTGGCGGAAAAACTGCCGCAAAAATTGCTCCGCTCTTTATCCTTTACCAGCTCATCCACCGTTTCACGGCAGTCATAGTGGCTGCCGGGCGCATAAAATTTGCAATTTCTGCAGCTGTGCAGATCAAGACCGCAAACACTGCAGACAGATGTCCGGTAAATTTCGGACGGAGACTCAATAGGTTTCCCGCACTTCCAACACATAGCTGTATCATAGACCTTTGGTCGGATGGGTGCAAGTGGCGTATCAGGCAAGATACTGATCTGCACAAAGGCAGCAGCGTACAGGTATTGTCCGGCACCACCCACTATAGCCTTTTCCGGCACGTTGTACAAAATCAGCTTTCCATGGTACCATAAGCATATGTACATACAGCAATCCTGCGCAGTTCCTGAGTGCACACGGGCCGCGCTGTCGCAGTTTGACGCCGCCGGCGAACTGGTCGAAGGGGCCGGCTGGTGCCTGGAGCACAGCCCGGATCCTGAGAAAGTCAGGAACGATATCTACACGTATATCCAGAGCCATGAAAAAATCATCGGCATGAACGCATCGGGCATCACATTTATGGACATTGACTTGTCCGGCAAAAAATTCTATGGCTGTAACTTTGCGTTCTGCGAATTCATCAACATACATTCAGCAGGTTTCCGGAGCCGCATGAACATCTTTGACTTCTCTACATTCAGCGACTGCAATCTGCTCAGCTCCAACATACAGTTCACCTCATTCGCAGGATGCACTTTCGCGAACACGCTGTTCACCGGCAGCGACATGGTGCAGGACAACTTCTGCGGCATAGAAGCCTACCAGTGCTCGTTCGATGACTCCGACCTGTACAACTCCCGCTTTATCAGAGCAAAGCTTATCAACACCTCGTTCAGAAACTGCAACGTCAAAAAGACCGTATTCAACGATCTGGAACAGCAGAACGTGTCCTTCAAGCAGTCAAACACGCGTGAGGCTGAATTCGACCGCGCCGGCAGCGAGCTGTTCCAGCAGGCCGGATATGTAGGGGACATCAACCTATGAAAATATACTTTCACCTGAACATCGCGGGATTTTCCAACTGCTACGTAGTCGTCAACGAGCAGAACAAGCAGGCGCTCATTATAGATCCGGGCAAGCTCACCTCAAGCATCATAGCCAATATAGAGGACGGCGGCTACAATCTTACAGGCGTGCTGGTGACCCATAACCACGGAAGCCATGTGCACGGACTTAAAACGCTGCAGAAAATCTATACGCCGGAAATTTATGCCGCGGACTGGGAGACCGCGCGGCAGAACACAAAGGTGCTCAAGGATGACGGCATCATAACGGTAGCAGGACTGCACGTAGTCTACATGTCGCTGCCGGGGCATACCGCCGACTCCATGGTCTATAAGATCGGGCAGGCGCTGTTCACCGGCGACTCCATCTCGGCAGGCAGGCTCGGAAGCACGAGCAACAAATTCTCCGCGCAGATTCTCAGAACGAATATCATGAGCAAAATCATGACTATGGAGGATGACACGGTGATCATGCCCGGACACGGTCCTATCACCTCGGTGCTGGCAGAACGCCGCTTTAACAGCGACCTCTACCCAAAGGCAGCGCCGGAGCTGCTGTAGCATATACAGCAGCAGTTTAAAAGCCCGGGCCTCAGCGGTTCACGAGTGACACGCGCCCGCCGGCTAGTCCCCATGTATCGAACGCATAGGCATTGAGCTGCTCCGCAGCGCGGACAAACGCGCTGCCTCCGGTCTTCTGTACATACGTACTCAGCCTGCCCGCCGCAGGAATGACCGAGCGCCACGCAGAGCGCTGCACATAGTATTCGGCGGTCTTGTATACCGGCTGCTGCAGCAGATAAGCCATAAACTCATTTTCCACCAGCATCTGATCGTCCGTGTCATAATTGAGCCGCTGGGACTCCCAGTAGCGCTTAAGGAATGCAACCGCCTCGCGTTCGGTAGACCGGTACACCGCGGATACCTGAGTCCTGAATTCAGCGCTGCTGAAATAAATACCGTGCCACCCCTCATGGGCAAGCAGCATGTACCGCCGCCACGGCTCCGATTCCTGCGAAATAGAGATGATGCATCCCCTGCCCGCACGGAACCTTTCTCCATCGCGCACTACGATGCCGTTTGCCAGCAGGATCTCAAGCAGCATGTACTCACGGCTGCCGAGCATAAATGACTGTTCTGCGGCTGTGGTAAAAAAACGTGCCAGATCATCGGCCTTATAGTCATGAGCATTATAGCCGTGCAGTCCTGCCATATCCTGGTCAGTGCGCAGCTTTCCTTTATACCCCTTTTTCTCTACAAAAAAAGCAAGGCGGCGGAAAAAAGCGTCCTGCACACCATAGTCCCTCGTATCAATAAACAGCACGTCGGGGAACTGCGGCCACCGGAACAGCTCATACTCAGGCGTACGCCACCGGCTGCTTTTCCATCCGAGCATAAGCCCCGGATCACACTCATACGGCACGGTCACCAGACTGCCCGTCCGTGATGAAAGCTCCGCGGGCGGAGGTACCATGAACACAGAGCTTACCATTTCCTGCTGTAATGTAAACTTTACCGGCGAAAACGGTTCTGAAAGCGCGGCGGCAGGAATCACTACACGCTGCACCGTCTGACCGAGTACACGGCGCGCGCTGAGTTCCTCTTCACCGACAGTAAACGCCACCTTGGCCTGATTTCGCCAGGTGCCGATATCATCGCAGGGATATAGCTCCATAATCATATGCGGCATCTCCGCGGAAGCCGGCCCGGCTGCCGCATCTCCGCGGCCGAATACCGCGCCGCCGTCAGAAAAATCAACGCTGTCATAGCATGCCGTACCGCCGCCAGTACCAAACGCAAAGAACAGGTTCTGCCGATCCCAGCCGATTTTCAGCGGAACCTCAAAAAGCGAATCCAACATGACACGGACACCGCCGTTTTCAATCAATATACCTGCGGGAACCATTTCCGCAGCGGCAATTGACACCGTAAACGGCACACCGGCCGAGCCGCCGCTGCCTGCAGATTCTGCCAGCAGGTTGTACGGAACCCGTGCGCACGCATGGTCCGCACGGTACTGGTGCAGGCTGAACCCGTCGGACTCAGAAAAATCATCATCATATAAAAGGGAAAATGAAAAGACACCTTGAAGTGTACCACGCAGTGTACCGTCTGCGGCATTCTCAGCAGCCGGTGCCGCAGGAACCGAAATACCGTGAGCCGATACTGACACCGCAAGGCTCACAGGACCGTCACGCAGACGTTCAGCAAGCAGCCCGCGCTGCTCCGGAGTAAACCGATAAACGGCATGAACCGAACGCGGCTGCCGCGATTTTTTATATAGAACGCCCGAAGCCGCATATGAGCCGAGGGCCGTCAGCGTACCGCAGCTGATACTACCGCTATGTTCTTTCCCGGCCGTCTTCGCCGTACGGAGCAGCAGCGGAACGGAAGACGGACACGGCGCAACATATCGTACCCGCCACCAATACCAGCACCCGCCGGCAGCAGCAAGCAGCACAGCAGTCAGAGCGATCAGCACCGCCAGCGGCCTCCGCAGCGGCAGACAAAAAAAAGTCATGCGCAACCGTTCACGCTTCATACAGCCTGTATAGTACACTGTTTCCTGAAAAACGGCTATACTGCGGTCATGACTTCCATGCAAACAGTTCTGATTCCCCACCGCTCGCAACTGCTGGAGCTGCATCAGACAAGTGACGCCCTGCTTTCAACGGTCAACACCGCCGCAGAAGCGCTGCTGCACGATGCTGCGGTACAGAATGCAGATTCCCCATATGATTACGGCTGCCTTTATTTTCCGAGCAGGCCCTGCTGGTGTCCGGTAAACGGACTGACGGCAAAAGAATGTGCAGGCAGAATCACTTCGCTTGCTGTAGGACCGTTTGCAATACAGAACAACACCATAGGATTCAGCGCCGCATACACGCAGGACGGCAGCCTGCAGGCCGGATTCATACGTACCGCAGTTCTGAACGACGCCTGCACAACGGTGCTCGGGCCGGAGCTCAGGCACAGGCTGGACGATCTTGTCACGGACTGCTGCTCGCACTACAAAGATTTTGCCATACAATGCAGGGTATTCATGGCGGCGGACGTCATGCTCAGCAGCACGGACAGCAGTCTTCCTGCCGCCGCATACTGGGAGCTGTACACCACCCAATGGATCAGGACAGTTTAGGGCCGCTGCATAACGCAGCCCCTACCGCCGGTTTTTCTGCATCCGCATGAACAGGAGCAGCTCGGGATGATACTCAAAGTGCATGTTATCCCACACGCCCCATTTACCGCCCCAGACAAATCCCGCATCCTCAAAAATCCGCACTACAGCATCAGGCGGCATCCAGCGGCGCGTGAGCGGCGTGAGCATCCAATTCTCGGGATCCACGTCACGCCGCCAGCCCCAGTATACAATCTTCTGTCCCCAACCTCGCGGCAGCACATCCAGTGCGATTCCAAGGCTGTGGAATGATTTAGTGTACCGGTCACGGATTTCCCGCCAGAAATAGCCGTCAGCACGCTGCAGCGTCTCAACAAATTTTTTTACTTCAGCATCCGCAGCGGCAAGTGCAAGAATCCGTTTTTCTACCGCAGCAAGCGGCTTCTGTATACGCCGGTGCACAGATACCGCCTTTCCGAGAAACCGTATCGTAACGATGTGAGTGTCTACATGCACATGCGTATCGCTGTCATATACCGCATCAAAGAAAAACATGGGCGTGCTTGCACCGTAGCGGCGGCTTTCACGCGACGTCATCTCACGGATATTCGCTATATCTTCCTCCGTAAAATCTGCAGGGTCAGGAACTTTGTCCGCATAGGGATACAGCAGCGGCCAGTATGCATCAGCTTTATCCAGCTCCTGGGCAGGCAGCATGCGGCCGCCTGCCCAATACAGCGTGACTTTATCGGGCGTATGCTCATTTTTAGCAAGCACCGGCGATGTAATGTCCACACGCCAGTCACGCAGTCCGGCATCATACGAAGCAGAAAACACAACGTCAGGATATGATTTGCGGAGGATTCCGAGCCCGGCCGGTTCAGACGGCACGGAGCTTACCCGCGCAGACATACACAGAAACATCAGGCACATGCAGGCGGCGCAGGCAGACAGGCGCACAACTATCGAAAACTTTTTTTTATTCAAGCACAAAGGCATACGGTCTATAGTATCACAGCATGGCACTTTTTTCCAACAGGGTGCACTTCAATGATACGGGCCGCAAAAAAAGCATCCTGTCCCGGTGTGTTCAGGACAGGACGCAAAGTCAAAAAAGGAGGATTAATTTTTTTTGACCCGCACACAGCCCGGTCCATAGAAACAGTCCGTTCTGTGCGCTACAGGAGTCACCGGCAGCGGCTCACATCAACCGCTGCCGTCCGCATATGCGCCGCCCGCCACCGGATCAGCGCGCGGATGTTACCGCATATCAGATTGCTTATAATCTGCAATAACCTTTTTCAGCGCTTCCATGCCCTCGGCAGAAAGCGAATTGAACGGGGCACGGCATTCGCCTACCGGATATCCCAGCAGCTTCACAGCTTTTTTCACCACAGTATTCGGGTTACCGTATTTAAACACGGAGCGCAGCGCACCGATGCGTTCCTGGCAGAACCGAGCCTGCTCCATATTGCCCTTCACAAAATTCTCATAAATGCCCACCATATTCTCGGGATATACGTTGGAACATCCGGCGATACCGCCCTTGCCGCCCGCAATCAGACACCACAGAATAAGCGCGTCATTGCCGGAAAGCACCGCAAAATCCTTACGCTTCTTCGTAGCTTCGATATAGCCGAGCATGTTCGTAAAGTTTCCGCTTGAATCCTTCGCGCCCACAATGTTGTCTATCTCAGCAAGCTTTCCGATAGTGGCAGGCGCCATATTCACGCCCGTGCGCGCAGGAATATTATACAGCACGATCGGCGTCTTTACCTGCTTTGCCACCGCAGTGTAGTGGGTGATCAGCTCATCCTGACTGATGGCGGCAAAATAGGGGCTGATGATGGACAGCACGTCCACACCTACAGCCTCTGCTGCTTTTGACAGCTCGATCGTATCCTTGGTGCCCACGCAGCCGGTACCGGCATATACGGGCACACGTCCCTTCACAGCCTCAACTGCCGTCTCAAGAATCTTTATCTTTTCTTCACGGCTCAGGATATACGCCTCGCCGTTCGTTCCAAAAAAGAACAGACCGTGCACGCCGCCCTTAATCAGACGTTCTATCTGATTCTTGAGCTCGTCATAATTGACGCTCTCATCGTCATGCATCGGCGTAATGATCGGTGTGATAATACCTTTCAGTTCCATTTACTCTCTTCCTCCATGCATTTATTCGAGCTGTTCTTTACAGAACACATTGCTCGCCGCCTGCGATTCGTCAGTCTCAGGATAGTCGGTACGGTTCTGTGTACCGCGGCTTTCAGTCCGCTTGAGCGCGGCGCAGGCCATAAGCCAGACAGCCGCAGCGCGCAGCCGTGTGTCAGTGTCACGTACAAGCGACGGATCAGCGCGTACGCCGCGCAGCGTCTCCACCGCACGGGCAAGGTCATCGCCGTTACGGTACACGCCGAGCGATTTTGCAGCCTCATCGATGATCGGAGTGAACCGTCCGCGTACGTCAGCGTCTACAGTATACTCAGCTGCAGCAGCTGCCGCACCTATCTGCACAGACCCTGTGTCCAGATCCTTTTTCACCGCATCAGCTGCCATCAGGCCGCTCACCGCAGCCTGTGCCGCGGCATTGCCCGCCATGCGGCAGGCACCGTGGAAACCGCCCGCAGCTTCTCCCACAGCATACAGGTTGCCCACCGTAGAGCGGCAGTCCGCGTCCACCAGGATGCCGCCGCTGAAGCTGTGCGCCATAGGCGCCACCTCAACGAGCGTAGTGTGCGGATCCACGCCATTGTCCATAAGCCGGTTGTAGAACCACGGATACAGCTTAAGCGTCTCCACAGGAATCATGCGCAGGTCAACGTAGCACCCGCCGTGCTCAGTTCCATTGCCTTCCTGCACCTGCTGCCAGATGGCCTTATTAATAAGCGTTTTAGGCGCTCCGGCTTCGCCCTGCGGGCGAACCTTGAGCAGAAAACGCTCGTTCTTTGTATTGAACAGCTGCGCGCCCTCGCCGAGCATAGCAGTAGGGCACGGCTCGCCCACGGCTCCCTGAGGGGAAGCAACAACCATGGGCTCGTATTCCAGAAATTCCAGATCAACCAGCTTTACGCCGGCCTCATAGGCAACAGCTATAGTCCGGCCGTCTTCGTCAGCGGGATAGGTGGAAGTTCCGAACAGGTTTCCGACACCGCCCCATCCGGCTATACACACCGCGCACTGTACCTGCAGCTGAGAGCCGTCCTGACCGGTGAACATGACGCTTTGTACGCGGTTATCCTGCACGTCAAGCGCAAAGGCCTTCCAACCCGTATGTACTTCCACGCCATGCTTTTTCAGGTAGTCTTTCAGTACGTTCACCATGTCCACGCCGATAAGCCCCTTGGTAGAGCACAGCGAACGCGGTACCGTGGAACCGCTCAGATGGCGGTAGCGCAGCGTACCGTCCTCCAGCCGGGAGAACGGAATACCGAGCTCATCAAGGAATGTATAGGTCTCCACCGAATGGCTTACCATAGCATGCACGAGCGCCCGGTTATTCAGGCCGTAACCGGCGTGAATCATATCCTGCTCATACAGCTCCTCGGAATCTTTTGCAGGATTCTGCGGCAGCGAAAAATCTATGGCGGCTATGAACGGCGTACCGCCGAACGCGGGCGCATAGATACCGATGTCGGTGACTCCCTTTGCCACCAGACGGCACGCAGCAGTCAGTGACGCAAGGCCTGAGCCGATAATCAGAACCTGATGTTTCATGCAGATACCTTAGCTGCTTTTTCTTTGCGTGACAGAATAATCATGACAATCATGATGATAAATCCCACGCCATAGCCGATAACGTCAGTTACAAATCCAGGCATAGCCACACATACGCCCGCAACAAACAGCGCGGCACGCATGGCAGGCTGCTTAATGGTCGCAAAGAAGTAGCCGGATACACCGCCCGCAAGGAAGAACACCGCTATGAAGAGCATGATACAGGCATACACGATTTCCATCGGATTTGAGGCCTGCAGCAGAATGGCTGGCTGATATACAAACGCATACGGAACGATAAAGGCAACGATAGCAAAGAAGAATGCCGTCCAACCTGTTTTCCATGAAGAACCGCCAGCTATACCTGCCGCAGTAAACGAAGCCACACATACCGGCGGCGTAATCTGGGCAACTACACCGAAGTAGAAGATAAACATATTCACAACCAGAAGTACCGTATTGGAGTTCATATCCGGGTAAATATTACCTACAAGTTTTGTCAGCGTAGTAGCAAACAGAATATTCGCAATCAAATATGCCGCAACGGTGGGTAATGCCATACCAAGAATCAGACAACCGACCATAGTAATGGCAAGTGCCGGAAGCAGATGACTGCCGCCGATCTCATTGATGATGGTCGTAAGCTTATTAGCAGCACCGGAACGCACAACAATACCAATCATGATACCACAAGCAGCAGTCGGAATAGCGATATTAGCGGCCTGCTTTACACCCGTAAGAATTGCATTGAGCATCTCTTTAGGTGAAAGACGAGTTTCTTTTGAAATATAGCAGATAATGATTGCAAGTGCAGAACCGACCAATGCGCTGGTAGGCAGCGGCATACCTGCAAAGATCATTACTACAAGCACGATTACAGGAATCAGCCGATACAGACGCGGCAGAACAGGTGCAGACGTGTAATGCGTAGTACTCTCCCGTCCGCCCAGATTATTCTTCTTCGCAATATTGTGAACCAGCAGGAACACAGCAGCGTAGTAGCCAAGCGCAGGAAGCAGTGCATCTACAGCAATCTTGGAATAACTGATACCGATCATCTCTGCCATGATGAATGCACCGACACCCATGATCGGAGGCATGATCTGACCGCCGGTAGAGGCCACAGACTCAACGGCACCGGCCTGCTCAGGCGTATAGCCTGCTTTCTTCATAAGCGGAATGGTGAACACACCGGTTGTGGTTACATTTGCAACTGCACTGCCAGAAACCATTCCCATCAGTCCTGAGGAAACAACAGATGCCTTTGCAGGACCACCCGCAGTTTTATCTGACAGCTTCATACCGCAGTCTATAAGCACCTGGCCGCCGCCGCACTGTGAGAACAGAGCACCGAAAACAAAGTAGTAGAAAATCGTAGTAACACAGGCAGAAAGCGGAGAACCGTAAATACCGTCTGAAGAAAGTGTCAACATCTCAAAGAAGTTCTGCCACCGCATACCACTAAAACGGAACGGGCCGGGAATATGCTGTCCCAAGAATGCATACGCAATAAAGAACAGGATAAAACCAGCAAGTGCCATACCCATCGTACGCCAAACGGCAAGCACAAGAATAATCAGAAGACCGCAGGAAGCAAAAATATCAGACGGACGCATAGGATCAACCATCATGACACGATTCTGGAAAAACGATACATCCTTTATGAAGTACAATGCAACATAAATTGCTACCGCAATAGCGGCTATATCTAAAATCCAAACCGCTTTTTTGTGGAAACGTTCCGCAAAAGGTTTGTAGAGATATGTCAGAATTAAACTTAAAGACAAATGCGCTGAATAGGAAATATGCCAGTCAAGCGGACGTATCAGCGTAATATACAGCTCCATACCAAGGAAGATGACGGAAAACAAACAGATCGCACCGAAGCGGAATGCACCCATCGCAACTTTCTTTTCTTCTTCCTCTTCTTTTTTTATCTCTTTTTCGGCATTACGCTGAAAAAAAGATTTTTTAACTTTCGTTTCTTCAGCCATGGAAGGCTCCTTCTTAAAGAATTTATACGGGAAAAAATCCAGAGAAAACCTCCCTGACGACAGCTGCATGGCACCTGTCGTCAGGGAATCCCTTCAACCAGGCTCTAAAAGCCCCCGCTTTTAACGCCTGGCCGAAAAAAAGCTTATTTCATGTAACCCATTTCGCGGTAGTAGCGCTCAGCACCCGGGTGCAGAGGAACGCCGCCGACCTTTCCAGGCTGCCATGAAGTTGTAGGATCAAACGGAGCCATAGAAGGATAATTCTTGATAAGATATTCACGGTTCTCGCACATGGCCTTTGTCAGAATATAAGCAGTCTCATCATCCATGTCGGCTTTCACGAATACACAATCAGGAGTACCAGCGTCAATAACATCCACAGTCTGACCCTTGAATGAGTTCGCAGGCAGTGTTACACGTTCAAAGCCCTGCTTTACAAAGAAGTCAAGCGTTGAATCTCTCCACTGTGTGAAGTGCAGGTCATTGGTCATAGCATTCTGAACCATTGAAGAACTTTCCGCAGATGTATGGTCAAGGATCATATCCAGCTTTCCGTTCTTCAGCATATCGCTCAGGTCAGAACCGCCGCCGTTAACAACATCGCCACCCCATGATTTGATGTCTTCAGGAGTTACACCAAGACACTGGAAAAGCAGCTCTACACAACGATAGTCCATAGATCCCTTCGGAGAACATCCGATGCGAATCGGGTATTTCTTAGCCACAACTTCCTCAATCTCATCCGTGCCGTACTTTTTGATGAAAGACGTAGTCATAAAGTTAACTGCGGAAATAGCGCTCAAAGAACCAACCAGTGCGCGGAATTTCTTCGTTGCAGGACGACCAAGGTTTCCATTCTCATATGCCCACTTTGCAGGAGCGCCGTTGCAGAATGCGATATCAGCAACACCGTTCTCGAACAAATAGGGAGCAGCCATTCCGCCCGGAGATGTAGGCTGTACATCAATCGTAGAACCGGCAGGAAGTGCCTTCTGCCAGATCTGTGCAAGACCAGCTGATTTTACATATGTTGAAGAACCAACCTGATCTGTTGAGAAAATCAAGCTGACCACTTTTCCGGCAGAACCAGTGCTTGCGCTGCTGCCGCTCTCCTTTTTTCCACCGGCGAACAGCATACCTGCTCCTGCCAATGCCATGCAGATTATACCAATCTGTTTTTTCATTTTGTTTCCTCCTAATATAAATTACCTTTTCCCTTAAAAAGGCAGAAACCTATTTAATATCCTTATGGTTCGCAAACTGTACAGCGTACTGAATGGAATTGATAAGGCTCAGTTCATTCTGGATGCCCTGACCGGCATGACCGAATGCGGTGCCGTGATCCACGGACACACGGATGATCGGCAGACCGAGCGTAATGTTCACGCCGGTAACCGCGCCCCACTTCTTCTCCTCTTTGTTGTAGACAAAGCCGAGCACTTTAAGCGGAATATGGCCCTGATCGTGGTACTGCACCACAAGCACGTCATACCAGCCGCCGCGAGCCTTGGAGAATGCGGTATCAGCAGGAATAGGACCTTCTACGTTGATTCCCTCTGCCTTTGCCTGCTCAACCGCAGGGATGATCTCTTTGATCTCCTCATCGCCGAACAGTCCGTTTTCACCGGCATGGGGGTTCAGGCCGCATACGGCAACCTTAGGATTGGCGATGCCGATCTGCTTACAGGCCTGGTTTGCCAGACGGATGCACTCAAGCTCACGGTCTTTTTTAGCCCGTCTGCATGCTTCAAGCAGCGAAACGTGGGTGGACACGTGCACCACGCGCAGGTCGTCACCGGCAAGCATCATGGCATATTTTTTTGTCTTTGTATAATCAGCGTAGATCTCAGTATGGCCGCTGTAGTGATGTCCGGCCAGATTAATTGCCTCTTTGTTCAGCGCGTTGGTGACGGTGGCATCGATCTCACCGTTCATAGCAAGCTCAATCACCTTCACAACAGCCTGGAACGCAGCTTCACCGCACATGGCGCTGACCTTGCCGTACTCAAATTTAGACATATCCACCAGATCCATGTGATACACATCGATCGTTCCCAGCTCAAACTTTGCATCCTTAATAGAAGAAATGCGGTTCACCTTTGTGGTGGTGTCTTTCAGAATGCGCAGAGAATCCTCAATCATCTGGGCGTCACCCACTACCACGGGGCGGCACATCTTATAGATGTCGGGATTGCGCATCACCTTTACGCTCAGTTCGGGGCCGCATCCTGCGGGGTCTCCCATGCTGATTCCAATAATAGGCCTGTCACTCATACAGTCTGCTCCTTTACGTTAAATACTCAATCAGTCTATTACGCTCTGATAAATCGAGCGGATGTCATCCAAAGAAAGCGTCTTCCGGTTGTTCACAAGCAGACGCTGCTGCTGCGAGCCTGCCGTAACCAGGAAGTCCAGATCACCTGATGTGATGCCGAACTTTTTAAGGCTTACGGGAATCTCCGTGTTTTTCACGATCTCGGCGATGCGTGACACAATATAGCGGCTCTTTTCATCCGCACTTGAAGCTGCCATGGCAGGGTTCACGGTGTCGCACAGCTCAGCCAGTTCCTTTACGCATGCGTCACGGTTGAATTCCATGACCTTGGCAAACAGGATGGCGTTCGACACACCGTGCGCGATATGGAATTTACCGCCGAGCGGATATGACAGCGCATGCACTGCCGTGGTACCGCTGCCCGTAATGGCAACGCCGCCGTAGAACGCGCCGAGCATCATGTTCATCTTCGCCTCAAGATCATCCGGGCAGTTGTAAGCTTTTTCTATAGAAGAGAATATAAGCCGGGCTCCCGCGCGCGCATATTCGTTGCTCAGCACGGTCGCTTTGTTCGATGTATAGCACTCCACGCAGTGCGCAAGCGCATCCACGCCGGTGGCCGCCACAATGCTCTTGGGCAGCTTGGCTATCATGTTTACGTCAAGAATCACCTCATCGGGGATAAGCGCAGGATTCACGATTCCTTTTTTGCTGCTTTCCTCGGGGATTGCCACGATGGCGTTGAGCGTAGCCTCGGATCCGGTGCCGCAGGTGGTGGGAATAAACACCGACCGCACGCGCTTACGAGCCAGAGACGGATCGTTTACCAGATCGAACACCGTATAGTCCGCGCCGATGAGCACACCGGCAAGCTTTGCCGTATCCATAGTGCTGCCGCCGCCGATCGCGACGATCAGATCACCGCGCGCGTTGGCCGCCTCTTTGATCACTTTGTCCACGTCATAGGTGCTCGGCTCCGGCACTACGCCGTCAAAAATCTGCACGGTCACGCCGTTTTCCTCAAGTACCTGTACTGCGCGGTCGCACAGTCCCGCTGAGCGGATGCCTTTATCCGTAAACAGCAGGACTTTCTTTACGTTGTCGCGCTTTACGATGGTTCCCAGAAAATCAATGGAACCGGCACCGGCATGAACCGCTGAGGGTATCTGCAAATCAGCCATTTTTAAAAATCCTCCAAATATCGTATCGAATCAGTTACTACTTTCTCATCGCCGAAGCCGCCGGACTTTGTAACCACCGGCAGCCGTCCGGCCTTACCGCCGCACAGGATTCCCGCAGGAGTTCCCGGCTGCACTTCGTCCACCGGCTCTATGCCGTAGGCACCGAACTGGCGGCACAGCTGCATGGTCGTATCACCGCCGTTGCTCACGATTCCCTTTATGGGATACGCATCGAACAGCTGCGAGGCAATTTTGCCCAGACACTCGGAAAGCTCATACGCAGTGCGGTAGTTTTCCGCACTGTCACGCAGTACCATGGAAAAATCCTCGAACAGGCTGGAGATGCAGATAAGCACCACTTTGTCGCCTGCCTGAATCCGTTCAGCCGCCCGGCTCACCGAGTCGGCAACCGCACGCACGCTGTCATGCTGTTCAACCAGCTTTTTGTCCATAATCACGAGCGGCACGCGGTATTCTGCAGCAGCCCGCTGTACCTGGCTTCTGGTCTCGCTGTTCCGAGAACCGGTCATCACCAGTACCGTACCCTGCGTACCAGACGGCAGCTGCTGCGCCGTCTTTGACACTCCGGCGGAAAAATGCTCTGCATCAAACCGCGCAAGTCCCGCCGAGCCGCACAGTACAAACGGATCACGGCACTGACACGTCATATCATAGACGGCATGCAGGTCGTCATCACTTTCTGTATCAAATAAAAACACCCGGCCGCCCTGACGCCGCCGTTCCGCCACAAACGCTTCCATGGCAGCGCTGCCGCCCCGCACCGTCTCAAGCGGCACCAGCACCACCTTTGACTTTATGTCAACGGAAAGGCTTTTCACCGCATCCACCGTGCATTTACCGGCAGTAAGCATGCCGTTGCGTATGACTCTGCCGTTCGCAGGATACGCGGGCGCTACAAACGCAAGGTCTCGTCCCAGCGCATCAAGCACCGCCTGCAGCTCCGCACCCGGATTTCCCCGCAGTACGGAATCAATCTTTTTATACACACGTGCATCGCTGCCGCAGCAGAAATCCCGGCAGGCACGGAGCACCGCATCATATGCCTCTGAAGGTGAAAGCGCACGGCTGTCAGTATTAACGGACACCAGATCGTAACCACCGTACATACCGGCAGTCTGCGCACCGGGCAGCCCGACGTTGACAATACAGGACACACCGAACTTGCGGTACTGTATTGCCGTATCATTTGCCCCTGTCAAGTCATCCGCTATTACAACCATTTTTAGCTCCGGGGAATTAAAAGCACGAACCGTGCCAAAAACAGAAACTTAACGATAAAAAAGTGAAAAAAGAAAAAGAAAGAAAAGTGAATGATGCAGTATTTTACAAATAGTTGCAGATACCGCAATCAGTGCAAAACAGTAGCATTATAACTTTATATACAGCTCTGCTGAAGATGTTTTTATTTTGCAACATTTTTGTATCAATGTTGCAAAATTGATACAAAATCAACAAAAATGTTGCACAAAAGAAACTGCACGCCGGCGTTACCTGACGTCTGCTTCGGACGCTTCCTTGAGCTTGCGCCACAGCGTAGATCGGTTTATGCCGAGTACGGCGCAGGTTTTTACCGCGGACTGCCCGTTTTCCTCATAGACACGGCGGACATAGGCCAGCTCCGCGTCTTTCAGGCTCAGCGCAGGCCCGGCCGGAGCGGCAGCAACGGCCGGAACAGCTGCAGAAGCTTCGCTCACAGGCGCATGGGCCGGCGCCGCAAGTGCCGCAGATACCGCTGTCGCCTCAGGCATCATCATACCGCCGGCATCCGGCAGGCCCGCGCACACATCATGCACGGTAATAAGATCACCTTCGCTGATAATGACGGCGCGCTCAATCATGCCCTGCAGCTCACGCACGTTGCCCTCATACCGCCAGTGCATAAGGAATTCCATAGTCTCAGGTGTAAACCCTGACGCAGCCTTAGCGTACTGACTGCTGTACCGTTTCAAGAACCGCTGCGCCAGCACCGCTATATCCTCAGGGCGCTCATTCAGCGGCGGTATATACAAGCCGAGCGTGTTCAGGCGGTACAGCAGGTCGCGTCTGAACTTACCTTCCTGCACAAGCGTACGCAGGCTGCGGTTGGTGGCACAGATCAGACGAACGTCAAGCGGGATGTTCGCGTCGCCGCCGATGCGCATGACCTCATGCTCCTGTACCACGCGCAGCAGCCGTCCCTGCAGCTCCAGCGGAAGCTCGCCGATTTCGTCCAGAAAAAGCGTACCCGTATGGGCAAGCTCGAACACACCTTCCTTGCCGCCCTTGCTGCCGCCGGTAAACGTGCCTTCCGCGTACCCGAACAGCACGCTTTCTATCAAGGACGGAGGCAGCGCCGCGCAGTTCACCGCCACAAACGGCGCAAGCCTGCGACGGCTGTCGTTATGGATACTCTGGGCAAACAGCTCCTTGCCGGTGCCGCTTTCGCCTTCAATAAGCACGGCAGAATCATATGAGCTGATTTTTTTGGCTATGCGGATACAGTCCGCCATTTTACTGCTCTTGTAGATGATCGTATTGAACGAATATTTGGCTACAAACCCCTTTTCAACCAGCTTCAGGCGGATATTCTTTTCGCGCGACTGCACTTCAGTAATGTCCTGAAACACCGCTATGGAGCCGTGCGGCCTGCCGTTTATTTTGATAGGATAGTTGCTGATTTCAATTTTAGTCACACCGATCTGGCGCAGTTCGTCCGTAAGCACGACGCCTTCGGCAAGCTCTTGTATAACCGATCCGTAGTCATAGAGCGCATCAAGTTTTTTACCGAAGAATTCTTCCTGCGGCAGTCCGAAAATACGGCACGCCGGACGGTTGATGGCGATCACCGTATTCTGCTCATCCACGGCAAGCACCGCATCATGCACCGAATCCGTAAGCGTGCGGTAGCGGTTCAGCAGCTCCTGCTCACGCTCCACCGCCTGCAGCATGCGGAACGCTTCTTCAAAGGCGTTCTGCAGCGACTTGGCGCCGCTTTCAAGCAGACAGCACGTATAACCGAGCTCGCGCCCTATACGGCAGGTAACTGCGTCACCGATGATAATAGTTTCGCCGCTTTTTCCGCAGGCCTTGATCTTGGTGGCAACATCATCCTTGTGGTCAAGCTCCACCTTGATCACTTCCTTGCCGAACTGACGGAGCAGCTCGTAACCGCCGGTCACGGAGCCGTATCCCACAAACGCCACGGTTTTCTGCGCGGACTGCACCGTT
This sequence comes from uncultured Spirochaetaceae bacterium, assembly GCA_902783245.1. Classification (GTDB taxonomy): domain Bacteria; phylum Spirochaetota; class Spirochaetia; order Treponematales; family Treponemataceae; genus Treponema_D. The sequence continues at coordinate 29,370 of CACZQF010000121.1, forward strand.
TTGATCGTGTCCACCATGTCGAGCGCGCTGATCTTTATTTCAACCACCGGCACCGGCGACACATACTTAATGAGCGAATAGGTGCCGCCGCGGCTGATGAGCACCCTGGCCCCCTCCTCCACCGCGCGAGATGCCGCGATAATACCGTCGGTAAGGTCGCCGAGCTTTATGCCCACGTTGGTGTAATCGTTATCCCTGATAACATGCAGCGCGTCATCGCGCATCTTTTCATAGGGAGCTATAAGGACAATCTCATCCATGGCGCAGTTTCATTCAGCCGATTATTTTCCAATGCTTGTCCACGTGGTTGAGCACCTCGCAGCCGGTCTCCGTGACCACCACCAGGTCCTCGACGCGCACGCCGAATTTACCGGGCAGATAGATTCCCGGCTCTATGGAGAAAATCATACCGGGCTCAGCGACAGCAGTGTTAGCGGAGCTTACGTCGCCCATCTCGTGGTCGGTCTGTCCGATAAAATGCCCGAGCCGGTGCGTAAAGTACTCGCCGTATCCGGCGTCGGCAATCACCGTACGTGCAGCCGCGTCAATGTCGCAGAACCGTACGCCGGGCTTTATCATGCGCTCCGCGCTTTCATTGGCATTCCGCACCAGATCATGCAGCGAGGCATACTCCTCGGGCGCTTTTTTGTAGAAGAACGTACGCGTCATGTCGGAGCAGTAGCGGTCTTTTACACAGCCCATGTCAATAAGCACGCAGTCACCTTCCTTTACCACCGTATCGTCGGGCTCGTGATGCGGATCGGCAGCATTCGCGCCGAACGAAACGATGGTCGTAAACGACGGACGTGTCGCGCCTTCCGCCTTGAACTGGGCGTCGATATACGCCGCCACCTCAGCTTCAGTCACACCTTCCTTTACAAAAGCCGCACCGCGCTCAATGCACACGTCATTCACGCGCGACGCCTCTTTCATCAGGCGGATTTCCTCCGCATCCTTGCGCGCGCGCGCATCGTCCACACAGGAAGAACCGAGCACATACCGCACTCCGGCGTTATGCTGCATGAGCGGTATCAGAAAACGTGCGGGCCAGACCTTATCAATGCCGACGGTTCCCTGGCGTGCCACATGGGCGGCCATAATTCCCATCACGTCATCAGTATCGCTCGTCCACACTTCCTTAAAGCCCGTGTCGTGAATATTGTACAGTTTGTTCAAAAAGAATATATGCTGTCCGTCCTTTGAAAGGTACAGGACAAAATGCCGTTCATACGGCTCGTTATAAATGCCCGTCAGATACCAGATGCTCTGCGGATCGCTCACCACCAGACCGTCCAGCCCGGCACGGCTCATGGCATCCATAACAGTCTTAAGCCGCGCGTCGTACAACTTTCTTTCTTTATTTTCCATAATTGTATATACTACTCCTGATGAAATTCAGTATACTTGTATTATAATACAAAGTGCACCGGAACTGCTACAGGATAAAAAAGCGGTTCAGGTCGTATGGAGGTTTGATATGAATACTATAGACACATTCTCGCAGTCGCGGGAACATACCCAGTCTCGTTTTCTGGCGGCTGCCTACGGCTGGATGGCGCTCGCGCTCGTCATCAGCGGCGTTACTGCATTCATCACTGCGAACGCTTTCGGCTATTCTTTGAGCACGGTCACGTCGCGCGCAGAGCTGGTAAGGCTGTTCGGCATGTACCGCGCGCTGCTCATCGGCTTTATCATCGCTGAGATCGCGCTTGTATGGTGGCTGTCATCCGCCATCAGAAGAATCAGCGCAACCGCGGCAACGATAGGCTTTATTGTCTATGCCGCGATCAACGGCATCACCTGCTCAAGCATTTTCTTTGTCTATCAGCTCAGCTCAATCGGCTATATCTTCCTTGCATGCGCGGCCATGTTCGGCGTAATGTCGCTGTACGGCCTTAAAACAAGCGCTGACCTGCGCAAGGCCGGAAAATATCTGATGATGGGCGTGGTGGGCATCATCATCGTGTCGATCGTAAATATGATCCTCACCTTCGTGAACGGCGGCGTCGGCCCGCTTGACTGGCTCATCTCAATCGCCACGGTCGTGATCTTCACCGG
>CACZQF010000122.1 GCA_902783245.1 uncultured Spirochaetaceae bacterium
ACCTGCTCAAATACGCGGATCTGGCCATGAAAACCGCTAAAAAGAACGGCAAGAATTCGGTGGTGTTCTTTACACCCAACATGTACCAGAGCTTCGTGCACCGCACGCTGCTGCAGGAAAAGCTGCTCGTAGCGTTCCAGAACAATTCGTTCAAGCTGTACTACCAGCCGCAGTTCTACATTGACTCAAACCGTCTGCGCGGATTCGAAGCGCTTATCAGATGGCATGATGAAGTGACCGACACATGGATTCCGCCGGATGATTTTATTACGGTGGCCGAAGAAATACACCTTATCGCCGCGCTCGGCAGATGGATTCTGGAAACTGGCTGCGCCACGCTCAAGCAGTGGCAGACGGACTACGGGTTCAAGGGCATTATGTCCATAAACGTGTCACCCACGCAGCTCAAGGATATTACATTCCTTGCGCAGCTTGAGGAGCTTATTAAGAAATACGACATACAGCCGAACACGCTGGAGATTGAGATCACCGAAGGCCTGCTCATAGACAATATCAAGAGCACCGTGACGCTGCTGCAGCAGATCCGTAAACTCGGCATCCTGCTTGCGCTCGATGATTTCGGCACGGGCTATTCTTCGTTCAAATACCTGCAGTATCTGCCGGTGAATACACTCAAGATCGACAAGTCGTTCATCTCAACGCTCGACAATAAAGTTTCCATAGAATCGAACATCACCGCGGCGATCATCTCGCTTGTTTCAAAGATGGGAATTGATACTATAGCGGAAGGCGTGGAGCATCCAGAGCAGCTGGAGCTGCTGCGCAAAATGAAGTGCAAAACCATGCAGGGGTTTCTGCGCGGCATGCCTATGGAAAAAGCGCGGTGCAACAAAGTGCTGTCAGGCGACATAAGCGCACTCCTCAGGATCGGCACGGAGCCGCCTGAGAATATTATTATAGAGTAAGAGCCCATCAGGTCTACAGCACCGGAAAATAATTTTGCGTCCGGAAGCCGTTTTGCAGGGCAGCCCCCGGCGAAAGCGGCTTCCGGACGTAAGAACTGATTCCGCAGCCTACAGCTTTTTCATGAGCTCCGCGTACTTTTCGGCAAGCCTGCGTGACTTTTCAGCCGCAAGGCCGCGGTACCGGGCAGGGTTCTCAAAGAAGGTCTCGGCATCCTTTACGCCGAGCTTTTTAAGCTGTGCGGTTATCTTTTCATACACATCAGTATGCTTTTTCAGTACTTCAAAGAACGTCGCGCCCGTCTGCTCGCACTCAAGCGTAATCTTACGGATAATCTCATGGCCGTTGTTTTCACCGGACTCGCCGAGCAGGATATAAGCAGGCTCTGCAAGCACGCCGCCACGGACCTTTCCGCCAGCGTTCTGCAGGTTGCGCTCCATGGCCGCGCTGTCGGCCTGCAGGCCGCTCACCACTTTGTGCATGCGGGCGGCCGCCATGGTAAAGCCCGCTATATAGTCGGCTATGAACCGCTGGCTGGCGCTGTTGGTCAGATCACGCTGATGCTCGGAGATCTGATCCATATAGAACGTCAGAACGCGCGGTGACATGGCCTTCCACAAAGATTTTACGTGCTCGCTGTTCCACGGATTCCGCTTCTGCGGCATGGTGCTGGAGCCTACCTGCGTGGCGCTGAAATACTCGAACACCTCGCCGATTTCACTGCGCTGCAGGTTGCGCAGATCATCCGCCAGATTTGCTATGATACCGAACGCTACGTTCAGCTCAAGCAGCAGGCGCAGCAGGTATTCCGGCTCCACCAGCTGGTTGGAATATTCGCTCGGCTCCAGACCAAGGAACTGCAGGTATGCGCGCTCAAGCGCCTCAGGATCCTGCACGATCATGGAAGGACCATTATATGCACCGACAGGTCCTGCAAGCTTGCCTTTCAGCTGCTTTGACAGCCGGTCTATCTCAAGGATTGATTTGCCCAGTCTGCTTACGAATTCGGCCACGGACCAGCCGAAGGTGATGGGCACCGCATGCTGACCGTGGGTACGTCCCACCTGCGGCGTCTCTGCATCGCGCGCCGCTATGCGGCACAGCTCCTGCTCAAGGCCTTTCAGCTCGGGCAGCACCACCTGCTGCACTGCGTCGCGCACCCGCATGGAAAGCGCGGTATCAAGAATATCAACGCTCGTAGCACCAAGATGCACGAGCGGGGCAATGTCCGCAGGAACTTTTGTTTTAAGCACGTTTACCAGCGCGCGGATATTATGCTGCGTTTTCTGTTCCTCAGCATACACTTCCTCAGGATCAACGGCAGCCGCTACATCGTCAAGCAGTTTTGCCGTCTGGTCGGTCAATGCGCCGCGTACGCTCAGATGAGCTTTGACCAGCGCGGCCTCAGCTTTTGCGCAGGACCGCACAGAAGCGGCTTCTGAAATATAGGCGCTCAGGCCGTCAAAAACGGCAGCCTCCGAAATCGAATAGCGGTGATCTATCGCAGACAAATTTTCAAATATGTTACGTGCTTCCATGGCGAAAAGTATGTCAGAAACAGGAAAATTTATCAATAAATTTGCTCATAAAGTATAGAAATGCAGGGGTGAATATGATAGTATCGCTTTATCATAAAAAACGGCTCCAGAAACCTATCAGCGGTGCAGCCGTTCATATGTGGGCAGAATACTATTGTTCTGGCATTTTCTACATCTACAGGCGGAAACGATTTTGACCAATCGTGAAGATTATGTTTCCAATGCTGATTGGAAAAGGTTCCAGGAGTTCTCAAGCGACCTAGAGACTCCACATATTGTTATCAACCTGCATACGATTCGTAAGAATTATCTAAAGCTTAAGGATTCATTCCCGTATGCACGTATCTACTATGCCATGAAAGCGAATCCCGGCGAGCCGGTACTGAAAATGCTTGCGGCGGAAGGAAGCAACTTTGACATTGCCTCCCGCTATGAGCTGGATCAGATTCTTGCGCTCGGCGTTTCGCCCGACCGGCTTTCCTACGGCAATACGATTAAAAAGGCCAAGGATATCAAGTACTTCTATGACAAGGGAGTACGGATGTTCGCAACGGACAGCAAGGACGACCTGAAGAACATTGCGAAATACGCGCCCGCGTCCCGCGTATATGTCCGTATCCTGCTTGAAAGCTCAACTACGGCGGACTGGCCGCTTTCCCGCAAATTCGGCTGCCATCCCGACATGGCATACGACCTGCTCGTACAGGCGCGGGACTCGGGGCTTACCCCCTACGGCATCAGCTTCCATGTGGGCAGCCAGCAG
>CACZQF010000123.1 GCA_902783245.1 uncultured Spirochaetaceae bacterium
CCGGCGCGGACTTGGAGCCGGTACATTGTGCTGCCTTTTTAAATAATAACAAGGCTTTAAAGAGTTTCTGCTGTATATTGCCTTTTCTTTATACCGTCCTTTCTGTATACTGTATCCATGCGTTTTGCCGTCATTGCATTCGTATTGTCTCTTTTTCTGCTTCCCTGCACGCGGGCTGCCGCGCAGCAGCAGGAGCTGCGTATCGGCGTGTGCGATACAGGCGAATATCAGGGCAATGGCAAGGCATACAACACTTTTTTTCTGGATAAGCTGCGGTTTGACACGGATATCCGCTTTACATTGGAGCCCGGCTCCTATGAGCAGTGCATGCAGCGGCTCATGTCGGGCGCCATAGACGTGATGCTCGGCGCCGCAAAAGATGACGCGCAGGCGCCGTATCTTACCTACAGCCCGGTTTCATACTCCAAAAGCTATACGCTGCTGTGCGCACGGCTGGAGATCGGCATGTTCCGTCCCGGCGACCTGAACGCGCTCAGAGGCGCCGAAGTGGGCATGCTGTCGGCGGAAAAGGTACAGCAGCGCCAGCTGCAGGCGTTCTCCGATGCACACGGACTCGGCATGACCATCAGAACATACGCGCGGCGTGACATGCTGCTGGATGATTTCCGCCGCGGTGTGATCGGCCTTACCTGTATGTCGGGCGTCAGGCTCGGCGAATATGAAGTGCTTATCAGCAACCTGGGGCCCGTGCCGTATTATATTGCGCGCTCTGCACGCAGCGGCGACATCTTTTCCAGATTCGACATTATCGCGCGTACCATCCTAAAAAGATATGCATTTGAATTCAGCCAGCTGCAGGCGGACCTGACGAACATAAAGCTTGTGTCGGCGCCCGATGTGACGCAGGAAGAATATGATTATGTGGCCGCGCTGCCGCCGGTGGCGGCGGATCATTATACGCTGTATGCCCCGCTGTATGAGTATATACGTAAGCTTTCCGGCCTTCGGTTTATTCCGCAGGAGAATGCGGCCGAGGAACCTGCTTCTGCGGTGGCTCCGATACAGCTGGACATATCGCCGCTGCCCGAAAACTTCAACGTGTTTTCTATGCGCGAGTATTCTGACGTTGTGTTCCATGCCCGCCATGTCATGCTGACCAAGGACAGCCGGACGGTCACCCAGTATATTCAGCGTACCGTGGTGTCGGGTATCGGTGAGCTGGACACGATTGCCATGCCGCCAGAGATGGCCGATACGGTGCCGTACTACCGGCAGCAGCTGCCGTGCTTTGAGGTGAAATTCTTTAAGGATTATAACGCGTGTTTTGACGCCGTGTCGCGCGGCGAATGCGACGCGGTGGTCATACCCGATTTTCTGTTCGGCACGAAATATACGCCGGACGATAATCCGCTGATCAGGAACGGACAGATCGTCCTGTTCGATGTGCCCTATCATTTCCGCGTGCTCGGCGATGACAGCGGCACGCTGATCTCCGTGCTGGACAAGCTGATCAAGCAGATACCGCCGTCATTCTTTGACGTGTACACCCGTGACCTTGTGTCAAAATTCGTGGTGCGCAAAAAGCTTTCGTTCATATCCGTGCTGCCGTACCTGCTGCTCGTGACGGCCGCGGCCGCAGCTGCCGGATGGCTGTTGTACCGCTGGCGTAAAAGCCATTTCTACCGTATCTGGGCGTTCACCGACGAGATTACGGGGCTGCAGAACGTGCGGTGGTTTGAGCTGGAGGCGGAACGGATCCTTAAGCGCAATACCAACCAGAATTATGCGGTCATTGATTCCGACATGCGCGGATTTAAATACATTAACCGTGTGTACGGCTCCGCCTACGGCGACAGCTCGCTTAAATTCTATGCGAACTGCCTGCGCAGGTACGTGCCTGAGAATTCGCTGCTGGCCAAAGGATACGCCGACCATTTTTACCTGATGTTCCCGATTGAGTCGCTTGATGACTGCAGCACCAAATGTATGGATCTGTTCATGGCATGCAATGCGGACGCCGCAAAGCACGGGTTCCACTATGTCATAAAGGACGGCATCGCGGTGACGGGCAGGGATTTCGGCAATGACACGATCCTTGATCTGATCGCCAAGGCGGGCTACGCCAAGCATACGATCAAGCAGGATATGGTGAACAGCATCGCGATGTTCGACCAGAAGATGGAGCGTCAGCTGACCTTCGAGCAGAATATAGAGAGCAGCATCGAGCGCGCGTTCGAGAACGAGGAATTCTTTGTGGTCTACCAGCCTAAAATCGGCCTGAGCACGGGCAGGGTGGTGGGCGCCGAGGCGCTGGTGCGCTGGAACAGTCCCGAGTACGGCATTCTGCCGCCGGATCTGTTTATGCCGGTCTTTGAAAAGGACGGCTATATCATCAGGCTTGATTTTTACGTATACCGCAAGGTGTTTGAATTCATCCAGAAAATGCAGGACCGTGGCGTGCTGCTGGTACCCATATCGGTGAATATGTCCCGGTTCCATCTGAACGCTCCTGATTTTATCAAGAACTTTACGGATCTGTTCTCCATGTACCGCATTTCGCCTTCGTTTATTGAAATTGAAGTGATCGAGCGGGCTTCCGGCCATAACGACGCGCTTTTGATGGACGTGACCCGGCGGCTGCAGGCTGCGGGATTCAAGGTTGCCATGGACGATTTCGGCACTGCGGAATCTTCGCTCAACATGCTGCACACTATTCCGGTGGATACGCTGAAGCTGGACAAGGATTTCCTGTACCGTGCCGAGGATTCTGAGGATTCTAAGATCATCATCACGAAGGTCATGGAGATGGCCAAAGCGCTCGGTAAAAAGACCATCTGCGAGGGCGTTGAGACACGTCAGCAGGTGGAATTCCTGAAGCAGATCGGCTGCGACGGCGTGCAGGGCTTCTACTATTCAGAGGCGCTGTCGGAAATCGATTTTAAGAACTATCTGGAGTCGCACCGGTAGAAGCTGCCCGGATGCGTATTCTCTGCAATAAAAAGCTATCTTTTATTGGCATAGTGGTGTATACTAGAAAGGACTTTGTAACATAACAGCATGCGGCGGTGCAGCCTGTGCAGTTTCGCCGGCTCCGCATGACAATGTAGGAACAGTACTATATGAATGCAAAAATTATCAATCCGTTTTTAACCGCGGGACTGAATGCCTTTCAAAACATGTTTGCTATTACGCCGGAGAGCAAAGAACCGTATATCCTACAGATTGCAAGCGGTCACCCTTGGGAAATCTCCGGCATCATCGGTCTGACGGGCGAATACTACGGCGTGGTGGCGTTCCGTCTGCATAAAGTTCTGGCAAACAAAATGCTGGAGCTGTCGGGCATTGTCTGGGAAAATCCGGAGGAAAAGGAAGAGCTGGCCTCTCAGCTTGTCAGCGAATTCACCAACATCATAGCGGGTAACGCGGCTTCCGCAATCAAAGAATCAAATATCGGCGTGTCGCCGCCGGTGGTCGTTTCCGGTCGGAATCATGTCATTTCATGGCCGCACAATTATCCGGTCATCGCCATACCGTTCGTGTCGCAGTACGGTCCGTTTGAAGTGGACGTCTGTTTCAAATAACCGGATGATGTACCGGGCACCTCGAAAAGGTGTTTTTGGCAAGCATACCCGGTTGTTTTATGCTTGTGCTGGATCGACCTTCGGCAAGGGCGCACCGGCATAACATATCCGTGTCTCCTCGTCTTGTAAATAAATCCTTTAATCCTGTTATACCTGTTTCCGGAGGCTTTCTGCCTGAGTGCAAGTCATACAATCAGCTGCTTGTACGGCAGTTCTTTACTTCTTTGTGTGGAATTTGTGATATTGGGAAATTTGTTGACGATGTACAAACGACATGAAGATAATAGTAGGCCCGTTCGGAAAACTCAGTCTCTGAACAGACTGCTTTGAAATTCATCTATTGTGATGTGGAAAATCTTTTCGATAAGAAAGAAAACGAAGAATACTATAGGGAGTACTGGATTTGAACCAGTGACTTCTACCGTGTGAAGGTAGCACTCTACCACTGAGTTAACTCCCCGAAATCTTGTGTTTGTAACGAAAAATACTATACAGTAAATGTGATTTATTGTCAATTCATAGCCGCGCATATCTGTGCATTTCGCTTTTTTGCGGGCCCCTTTTTAATCTTGTGGTGCACCGTTTTTTTTACTATACTTATGACGTGAGATTTGATCGTATTAACGGCCCCCGGATTGTGATAAAAGGTGCGCGGGAGCATAATTTAAAGAACATTGACGTAGAGATGCCGCGGAACAAGCTTGTGGTTATTTCCGGCCTGTCCGGTTCCGGCAAAAGCTCGCTTGCATTTGACACGCTGTTTGCTGAAGGTCAGCGGCGGTATGTGGAAAGCCTGTCCGCCTATGCGCGGCAGTTTTTGGGCAGGGTGGACAAGCCTGATGTAGATCTGATAGAAGGATTGTCGCCCGCAATTTCCATCGAGCAGAAAACTACGCATAATAATCCCCGCTCCACGGTGGGAACCGTAACTGAAATCTATGATTATTACCGCCTTTTGTACGCGCGGATCGGTGCGGCCCACTGTCCGCGCTGCGGCCGGGAAATCCGCGAGCAGTCGGTGGATCAGATTATAAATACTGTCATGTCATGGGATGACGGTACCCGCCTGCAGATCCTTGCGCCGGTGGTGCGCGGCAAGAAGGGCGAGCATCAGAAGGTGTTTGAGGACGCCCGTCAGGCAGGATTTGTCAGAGCCCGGATCGACGGCGTGATGGCTGAGCTTGATGAGCAGATAAAGCTGGACAAGCAGAAAAAGCATACGATAGAGCTTGTCATAGACCGTATTGTACTCAGTGCCGATGTACGCGGCCGCCTTGCTGATTCCATTGAGACCGCGCTTACAAGCGCGAACGGTATTCTGGTGGTGGTTCGCCGCGTGACTAAGACTGATCCGGCATACGCGCCGCTCGTGGCAAAGCTTGCGGCGGAAGGTGTCGCGGTTGACACCAGCCGGGACTATATAGAGCAGGAGGTGTTCTTTTCACAGAAAAACGCCTGTCCTGACTGCGGCATCTCCATACCTGAGCTGCAGCCGCGCCTGTTTTCGTTCAACAATCCCTACGGCGCATGCCCTGAGTGTACTGGTCTTGGTGAAAAGATGGAGTTTGACCTTGACCTGATGGTACCGGACAAAAGCCTGTCCTTTGAGGATCACGGTCTGCTGCCCTATAATCCTACATCCATGTGGAACCGCTGCCGCCTGCAGGCCGTGGCTGACGCCTACGGCTTTACGCTTGATACCCCCTTTGACCAGCTTACCGAGCATCAGAAGGATATGCTGCTCAATGGTTCCGACCGGCCGCTGCACTGGGAGTACCAGAAGCAGAGCGGCACCGGATACTCCATATATGATGAGCGGTGGCCCGGCATATTCGCTGACATGCGCCGCCATTATGTTGAAGCGTGGGGTGAATCACAGAAAGAGAATTTGGAAAAATACATGGCGCACCGCGTGTGCTCCGTATGCGGCGGCAGAAGGCTCCGGCCCGAGGCGCTTGGGGTGACGGTCGGAGGCATGAACATCCATGATCTGTGCCGCTTCTCCGTGACGGATACCATCAGCTTTTTTAACGGTCTGCAGCTTTCCGATACTCAGAAGGAGATCGCCGCCCAGATTATGAAGGAGATCACCTCGCGCCTGCAGTTCCTTAAGAACGTGGGACTTGACTATCTGACTCTTGACCGCTCCGCAGGCACGCTGTCGGGCGGCGAGGCTCAGCGCATCCGGCTGGCCACGCAGATCGGTTCCAGCCTGGTGGGCGTTATGTACATTCTGGACGAGCCTTCCATAGGTCTGCACCAGCGCGACAACCAGCGGCTCATCGATACGCTTACTTCGCTGCGCGATCTGGGTAACAGCGTTATCGTGGTGGAGCACGATGAGCAGACGCTGCGCACCGCGGACTATCTGATCGACATGGGCCCGGGGGCAGGCGTGCACGGCGGAAACGTGGTTGCGGCCGGAACTCCCGAGCAGGTCATGCAGGTAAACGAAAGCGTGACGGGACAGTTCCTGTCGGGAACGCTGCGCATGGAGATTCCGCGTGAACGCAGGCGCGGCAACGGAAATTATATTACGCTTGGCGGCGTGACCGAGCATAACCTGAAGGATGTGACGGCACGGATTCCGCTCGGCACGTTTACGTGCATCACCGGTGTTTCAGGATCGGGTAAGTCTACGCTCATGAGCGACGTGCTGTATCCGGCGGTGAGCAACGCCGTCATGCGCACGAACTATCCGGCGGGTGCGTATAAAACGCTTGAGGGACTGGAGCATATTGACAAGGTTATCAACATAGACCAGAGTCCCATCGGCCGTACTCCGCGCTCGAACCCTGCCACATATGTGGGCGTGTTCAACGGTATCAGAGATCTGTTCGCCTCCCTGCCGGAGGCTAAGATGCGCGGCTATAAGGCGGGCAGGTTCAGCTTTAACGTAAAAGGCGGACGCTGCGAAAACTGTCAGGGCGCGGGCATCATCACCATTGAGATGAATTTTCTGCCCGATGTGTTCATTCAGTGTGACGTATGCGGCGGACGGCGGTTTAATAAAGAAACGCTTGAGGTGCGCTATAAGGGCAAAAGCATTGCTGATGTGCTCAATATGACCATAGAAGAGGCCTGTGACTTTTTTGCCCACATTCCGCATTTGGCGCGCAAGCTTTCTACGCTGCGTTCCGTGGGACTGGGGTACGTGCAGCTCGGTCAGTCTGCGCTCACGCTTTCCGGCGGTGAGGCACAGCGCGTAAAGCTTGCCAACGAGCTTGCCCGGGTTTCTACGGGCAGGACGCTGTATATTCTGGATGAACCCACCACCGGCCTGCATTTTGCGGACGTGATGATGCTTATGGACGTTATCAGGCGGCTGGTGGAGCAGGGGAATACCGTGGTGATGATAGAGCATAATCTTGACGTTATCTGCCAGGCTGATCACATCATTGATCTGGGGCCGGAAGGCGGTACCCGCGGCGGACAGATAATCGCTGAAGGAACTCCTGAGGTCGTGGCCCGTACGGAAGGATCGTACACCGGCTATTATATTAAGGAAATGCTGGAACGGGAGCAGCGCAGAAGTTCTACATGATTTATTCAAGGCGGATACGCGGCTCCGGCATGCTTCGTGCATATGCCGTATGCTGCGCGCTTTGCGTATGTTTTTTTATGGCGGCGGCCAGATGCTATTCCGACGAGGCGAAGAGTACGGAGGCTGGAGCGGACGCTGGTGTTACGGTCGTTACCATAAAGAATGCGCGGCGTACCGGAAATAAAAAAAGTGATCTTGACGGTTCCAGCATCATCATTCTGGAAGGTGATGTTGTTGTATCCGTAAAAAAAGAAAAGACGGTCACCACTATTTCTGCGGACGTTATCAATTATAACCGCGAGAAAGACATCCTGTATGCGGAAGGAAATATAGAGCTTGAGACTACGAACGGCAACGAGGGCGGCGAAAAAGTCACCGCGGATACGCTGCTGTTCAATACCGCCACGCTTGAAGGCATCTTTGACAACGGGCGTATCGTGCAGACGCAGAGTGATTCCATCAACCTGCCGTCGGGCTCCACGCTCATCGTAGCCTCCGATATTTTTGGCAGGGATGATTCCGGTACTATTGCATTTAAAAGCGGCGAGCTTACGTTCTGCCCCGAGGATCCGCCGCACTGGCGTATAAAGGCAACGCGTATCTGGCTTTTGCCCGGCGGTGAGTTCGCGTTTTTTAATGCGGTACTGTTCGTGGGCAGTGTGCCGCTGTTGTATCTGCCCGCGTTCTGGTATCCTAAGGATGAGCTGATTTTTAATCCCGTGTTCGGCTATCGGAACCGGCAGGGATATTTTGTGCAGACCACCACGTATCTGTTCGGGCGCAAGCCGCTGAGTGCGTACGACGTATCCGACCAGTATACTGTTTCCTCCGGCGAAAGTACGGATGATGACTCTGATACCGATGAAAGCTACTACAGCTTTGTTAAACCTTCGAAGCTCAAGGTTCAGGAACGTCAGGGGCTGATGCTACATAACCTTGACGAGGATTATACCGGCGATACCACCAACTACGGCAAGCTTATGCTTGACTGGTACGCGAATCTGGGCATGATGACCGGATTCGACAGTGTGTATAAGACGTCTGACGGTAGCATTACCAATGCGGAGACGAATCTGCAGCTGGGATTCAGCAATACGGTGTTCCAGCAGGGGGCAAACTATCTGGCCTATTCGCCGACCGGCAAAATGTATAAGGATTCGTCCAGTTTTCTTGGCGTGACTACGCCGTTCAGGTACAAGGCTAATATACAGCTTACGGTGGCAAAGCCGTTTTCGCTGACGGTCTCCATGCCGTTATATTCTGATCCGTATTTTACAACAGATTTCGGCAGACGGACCGAGACCATGGATTGGATTGACTATCTTATCTCGAATCCGAATTCTGATACTACTACCAGTGATGAGAATGACACTACGGCGGAGATTTCGTCGTTCACGTGGGCGCTGCATGGTTCTTATTCACCGCAGGTGGCAGATGCGCTGCAGCCATGGATAACCTCATGGGGCATAACAAGCCTGTCATCGCAGATGATCTTTACGAGCACCACCAATACTAAGGTGTCCGCGGATATTAC
>CACZQF010000124.1 GCA_902783245.1 uncultured Spirochaetaceae bacterium
GATCGTTTTAAGATTGTACGCTTTGATAACGAGCGGTATCTGAAAAAGCAGGGAAGCAGCCTGTATCAGACTAATGATATTTCTGGCCTTGCGCATGTTGCCGAAGGTGACGAGCGGCCTCGTATTATTCAGGGATATATGGAAACTTCCAATGTTAATGTTGTAAATGAAATGGTTCAGATGATTGAAGTGAACCGTGCATATGAAGCAAACCAGAAAACCATCAGCAGCCAGGACAGCATGATGGGTACGCTGTGGAAAGAAGTTGTCATTGCCAGGTAGAACGGGAGGAATTAGGATATGGTAAGAAGCCTTTGGACAGCAGCAACGGGAATGAACGGACAGCAGTCAAATATTGACGCTATATCCAACAATCTTTCCAATGTAAATACTACAGGATTTAAGCAGCAGCGCGTTGAATTTGAAGATCTGCTGTATCAGAACGTAAAGCTTGCCGGTACTCCGGCAACAGAAGATACGGTTACTCCTGTACCGATTCAGCAGGGCAGCGGTGTAAAGGTCGCGGCTACGCAGCGTGTGTTTACCCAGGGATCCCTGCAGAATACCGGTGTTGACACCGATATGGCCATTGTAGGCGATGGTTTTTTCCGTGTACAGAAATATGACGGCAGTTTTGCCTACACCCGTGACGGTACTTTTAAGGTAGATATGAACGGACAGCTGGTCAATTCCAACGGCCTGCGCGTTATGCCCGAAATTATTCTGCCGGAAGGTTCGGACATTCATACGCTTACCGTTAGCGATGACGGCCGTGTTTCCGTACGCATTGATGGTCAGAATGATCCGACTGAAATCGGCCAGATGGAGCTGTATCGCTTCCCGAATGCGGTAGGCCTCAAGGCTGACGGCGATAATCTGTATAAAGTGACCAATGCAAGCGGTGCCGCTATTGCAAGCCGCCCCGGTTTTGACGGCATGGGCGTAATCAAGCATAAGTTTGTTGAAATGAGCAATGTATCCGTTGTAAACGAGATGGTGCAGATGATCGTTGCGCAGCGCGCATACGAGTTCAACAGCAAAGCCATTCAGACGAGCGACAACATGCTCAGCACTGCCGTTAACCTGAAACGGTAGTAATTGATGCGGCCCGGTCTCTGTAAGAACGGGCCGTACAGGAACCTGAAGCTTCATAAGAGTCTAAGGTTCCTGTAATTTGTTTCCGATATTGTTACTGAGGGTAATATATGAAAATTGGTGGAATCAGCTCAATAACAGTAGGTACTGAGGCAGTGCATGCGGCGTCCGTTTCGGCCGACAGCACTAAATTTTCAGATTTAATCAGCAGCATGGGAAACAATGTATCTTCCAGCCAGATTCTGCCTGAAGGCCGCCTGAACGGTGACTACCGGTCTTCTTTTTCTGGAACGTATACCGCAGAAGCTGACCGCCATGCCCGTCCGCAGGGTGCCGCCGCAAACAGTGCAGTCCGCGGTGCCCAGCAGAAGCCTATAGACCGTACAAGCAAGCTGTACGAAAAAGCGCTTGAGCTTGAGTCTTATTTTGTAAAGCAGATGCTTTCCTCCATGCGAAAAACCATACAAAAAAGTCAGGATTCCGGATATGCCAAGAGCATGTATGAAGATATGCTCTATGATGAGTATGCAACGAATATGACTAAAACTGCCGGATTCGGTCTGGCGGATCTTATCTATAATCAGTTTGCCTGATACTGTATGCGCATAATGATGCGCGCATACAGTGCAGCATTTTCAGATGCTGCATTCTCTTGTACAGAAAACGCCTTTATTATAAAATAGACGATATGTCTGAGCATTCGCTGCCCCGTGATGTGCGCGGGGTACATATTCATTTTGTAGGTATTAAGGGCACCGGTATGGCTGCTCTTGTGGAAATAATGCATTCGCGCGGTGCAGTCATCACCGGCAGCGATGTTCCTGAGCGGTTTTATACTGATGAGATTCTGGAAAAGCTTGGCCTTGCGGCTTGTACCTTTTCAGAATCCAATATTACTGATGCCGTACAGTATGTAATCTATTCATCCGCCTATAATCCTGATACAAATCCTGATCTTATCGCCGCCCGCAGGCGCAATATACCGTGCATGCTGTATACGCAGGCGCTCGGCGCGCTGTCGCAGACTGCGTTCAGCTGCGGTATCTGCGGCGTTCACGGAAAAACGACGACCACCGGTCTTACGGGCACACTGCTTAAGGAGCTGCATTTCCCTGCGCAGGTGCTTGCCGGTTCAGTTATCGCTTCATTCGGAAACAGCTGTACTATGACGTCCGATACCTGCGCTGAAAACGGGCACAAGTATTTTGTGGCTGAAACCTGTGAATATCAGCGTCATTTTATGTCGTTCTGCCCGCAAAAAATTATTCTTACCAGCGTGGAAAGCGATCATCAGGACTATTATCCCACGTATAATGATATCAGGGATGCATTCATAGATTATATATGCAGGCTTCCTGCCGGCGGAGAGCTTATCTACTGCGCCGATGATGCGGGGGCCGTAGAGACTGCAGCCATTGCAAAAGAGCGCCGGCCTGACATTGTCTGCACCGCCTACGGCGAGCAGGCTTCCGGTTCTTTCCGCCTGTCGTTCGGGCAGATAAAAGATGGACTGCAGTTCTTTACATTGCAGGGACTCGGAGAATTTGCACTGTGCGTGCCCGGACGCCATATGGTCCGCAATGCATGTGCTGCCATAGCCTTGTGCTGCAGTCTGCTGCAGCAGGAAGGCAGGTCTGTGGACGGTGCCTCCCTTAACTGCCTGAAAGAAGGCCTGCTGAGATTTACCGGCGGCCGGCGGCGCAGCGAGATTGTCGGCAGGGCTGTAACGCCTGCGGGTGAATCTGTTATTTTTATCGATGACTATGGTCATCATCCTACTGCAATCAGAACAACGCTTGCCGGATACCGTGAATTCTATCGCGGCCGTAAGATTATTGTTGATTTTATGGCGCATACGTATTCCCGGACTCAGGCGCTGATGGATGAATTTGCCGCTTCTTTTAATGATGCGGACGAAATCATTCTGCATAAGATTTATTCTTCAGCCCGCGAGAATGCCGCTGATTTTACCGTAACTGGCCGCACATTATTTGAGCATGCTCAGAAAAACTACGGCAGCCGTGTACGGTATTTTGATGATTTTGCAGGTGCTGCGCAGGCTCTTGAAAAAGAGCTTGCATGCTCCGCAGGCCCCTAATATCCTGACGGATATCTTGTAGTGACTATGGGCGCCGGCGACAACTGGAAAGTCGCTTCACAGATACTTAAAACGTTGGAGGAACAGAAATGACCAGCATGACCGGATATGCATACCGGGAAAAAAACACGGAGACGGCTGCTGTATCCGTTGAAATAAAGTCCGTGAACTCACGGTTCCTTGATCTGACGGTAAATCTGCCGCCTTATCTGAATCCGCTTGAGCAGCGGTTCCGTGAAAGAGTTTCCGAGAAGGTTGTCCGCGGTAAAGTCGATGTGAATATACGGGTTAAAAACCTTAAGGGCTGTGAGCATGTGTCCGTGGATCTGGAGGCAGCAAAGTCGTACGCAGAGGCGCTGGCAAATATCAGCCTTGCTACCGGCTTGCTTCTGCCCGACTCCGTTAAGGCTCAGACGCTGCTGCCGCTGATTCTGCAGCAGCCCGGAGTGCTGCAGGTGGAGCAGAGCTACGATGCCGATGAATACTGGAAGCTGATAGAGCCGCTGTTTAATGATGCGCTGGCTGGGTTTACCGCTGATCGTAAGCGCGAAGGCGAAAATCTGTGCCGCGACCTTACGGAAAAACTGACCAAACTGGACGAAGCTGCCGCATTCTTCAGCGAATGGCAGCCGAAAATGGAAGAAACGTTCAAAAATATGATTCTGTCTAAATTCAAAGAGCTGCTCGGAAATCAGGTTGACGAGCAGCGTGTTATGACAGAGACAGCCGCCATGCTGGTCAAATATACGATCAATGAGGAGGTCGTCCGTCTGCACAGCCATCTTGCGGCACTTCGGGCTGAAATGACCGGAAATCCTGCGCCCGGCAAAAAGATCGACTTCCTGTGCCAGGAAATAAACCGTGAGATCAATACGATCGGAAGCAAGAATATGTTCCCTGAGGTCAGTGCTATGGTAGTAACCGCAAAGGATTCGCTGGAGAACATCAGAGAGCAGGCAAAGAACGTGGAATAACAGACGCCACTGTAAAATACATAGATGGATATTATTTAAGGAGTTACAAGATTATGGCAGAGTACAAAATCCCTGAGGGCAAAGAACTTCGTATTGCAATTTCAGGAAAATCTGGATGCGGCAACACAACGGTGAGCACCATGCTTGCAAAGGCGCTCGGTATAAAACTTATTAACTATACGTTCCGCCAGCTTGCTCAGGAAAAAGGCATGACGCTTGCAGATGTGATTGAAAAGGCTAAGACTGATGATTCTTATGATAAGTTTGTAGATACAAAGCAGGTAGAGCTTGCACGGCAGGAATCCTGCGTGCTCGGCTCACGTCTTGCTATCTGGATGCTTAAAGAAGCTGACGTAAAGATTTATCTTATGGCCAGCGACGAGCTGCGCGCAAAGCGTATTCTTGGACGGGAAGGCGGCAGCATTGAAGAGATCAAGGCATTCACCGAAATGCGTGACCGCGAGGACAGCAAGCGCTATCTTAAGCTCTACGGCATTGATAACAATGACTATGAATTTGTAGATATGAAGGTAGACACCTCCGTAAACGTTCCGGAAAAGATTCTTGAAAACATTCTGACGGAGCTTGAAAAGAAAGGCTTTATCGAAAAGGTAGCAGGCTGATCAGAGCGGAGTATGACGGAGACTCAGATTGCGGAATTCCGGCAGACGATCTACAAAAACTATGCGGCTGCCGCCCGCAGTTTTGCATGGCGCACGACGCATGATCCGTATGCCATTCTTGTTTCGGAGATGATGCTGCAGCAGACACAGACGGTCCGCGTAGTTCCAAAATATGAAGAATGGCTTGCTGCGTATCCCGACTGCAGTTCTCTTGCTCACGCTCCGCTTGAAGATGTGCTGCGGCACTGGAGCGGACTCGGATATAACCGGCGCGCGGTGTACCTTCAGAAAGCATGCCGCGCTGTATGCGACACGTACGGCGGCAGCTTTCCCCGCGAGCCGGAAAAACTTGAGCAGCTTCCCGGCATAGGGCCGTATACGGCGCGGGCTGTAAGTACCTTTGCCTTTAATATTCCGAATGTCTTTATAGAAACAAATATCCGTTCAGTATATATTTTTTTCTTTTTTAAGGATTCGGCAGAAAAGGTGCCGGACAGCAGGCTTATTCCGTTCGTGCAGGAAACCATGGACCGTGACAATCCGCGGGAATGGTACTATGCGCTCATGGATTACGGTGCAGAGCTTAAAAAAAAGACGGTGAACCCTTCCCGGAAAAGCGCTTCGTATGTCAGACAGTCCCGGTTTGAAGGCTCGCTGCGCCAGGCGCGCGGTGCGATTCTGCGCATGCTTACTAAATACGGCGCGCAGAGCCTTGAATCTATAGGCCGTCAGGAACAGATTGAGCCTGAGCGCCTGTATAAGGCTGCTGAAGGGCTTGAAAAAGAATCGCTCATCTGCCGGACGGCGGAAGGCGTCTATAAGATTATAGGCAGCACCCGTATGTAGCGGGAGCCCGCACAAAAAAAGCCCGCCGTATATACGGCGGGCTTCGCTGTTTTAAAGCATGATCAGTATTTATTGTCCGCGTAGCCGACCCAGCCTTCGTTTTCTACAAGGGCTTTTTCAAAGCCGTCGAGCTTGA
>CACZQF010000125.1 GCA_902783245.1 uncultured Spirochaetaceae bacterium
CAGATGGGTGATATGCGCTATGCCGCTGGAGCCCGCGAGCTGGCTGCCGAACGCAATGATGGCATAGATGACGATGAGCAGCGGCGCGGGTACCGGCACCAGCCCCCATATATAGATAGATGAGCGCGGAAAAGCTACGGAATAGGCGAGCAGTATGCCGTAGATGGCGCCGCTGGCACCCATAAGAAATGTGTAAACCGATCCGCTTACCGTGAACAGCAGCAGTGAGATACATCCGCTTAGAACGCCGAACAGCACGTACATAAGGGTAAATTCCTTTGAGCCTACCGTACGCTCCAGCGGTATGCCGAAGAACAGCAGACCGAGCATATTGAAAAGAAGATGCTGGAAACCTGCGTGCATGAACATATAGGTGAACGGCTGCCAGTACATTTTCTGGTACCAGAAGTACAGCGGATTCAGGGACAGTATGATCTTCAGGGCAGGATACATCATGGTCATGATATAGACCGCGCAGTTTATACCGACAAGCAGTAAAACGACATTGGTGTATCTGTATTTAAATGGTCTGCGTATAAAGCTGAGTATCATACTGGCGCTCCTGTACTTCTGCCTTGTATTCGATGCGGTTACGTCCCGAGGTTTTTGCCGTGTAAAGCTGCCTGTCGGCCTTATCAACCAGTTCCTTTGCAGAAATTTGTCCGGGCTCTTTGTCCGGATAATAAACCGCGATACCTCCGGATATGGTTACATGTATGTGCTGAGATTTACAGACAAAATCATAGGCATCTATTTTCTGCCGGATTCTGTTCGCTACATGGTATGCGGTATGCAGATCAGTATTCTGCAGCATGACGATGATTTCTTCACCGCCGTATCTGCATGCAATGTCCTTGCTGCGTACGCCCTCTATGATAAGACGGGAAATTTCTTTGAGTACAAAGTCGCCGCATGTATGCCCGTAGGTGTCGTTGACCACTTTGAAATAATCTATGTCGAACATAATGACTGCAAGCGGCAGTTTATGTGAGGTCGAAAGCTCCAGTTCATCGTTCAGATGCGTAAAGAAATAGTAGCGGTTGCGCAGATGCGTCATAAGGTCGGTGGAGGCCTGTTCCATGAGCGAAACGTTGTTTATGGATACGGCGCAGAAGGTGGCGATTTTACGGATATCATTTTTTTCTGACGTCGTGTATTCTCTGCTTTCTTCGTTGTTGTTTCGCTTGAGTTTTTGCCCCAGCAGCAGGATGCCGTTCAGATGTGTTTTGAACACGAGCGGCACGATGAGCGTGGGATGAAGCGATGACAATACGGAAATATCAGTACCGTCGGGCAGCGAGCACTGAAGTTCCTGCAGGGTAAAGACCCTGCGCTCCTGCTGCAGCGTTTTTATGATGGGGCTTTCGGCCGGAATGGAATAGGTAAGTTTTTTGTTCAGCTCCATGCCGGTGAAGTTGCTGTTCAGCTTAAAAACGTCAGCCGTAATGGCATCCAGAATGAACAGGCCCGCGCCGAGCACCTGAAACCTGCACATGAATGTATACAGTATGGATTCCATCAGAACGGACAGATCCGTGACGGTACAGAGTGAGCTGTAGACGTTTATCAGTTCTTTCAGGTTCCGTATTTCCTGCTCATATCCGGTAATGGCATTTTCTATTTTTTCTTTTGCCGGATACGGGATATCGGAAAGCGACAGGGTATCCATACTATTTTTTAGCTTCGCCTTTATTTATAATGGCGTAATTTTTCATAATATCAAAGAACAGCTCCCAGTTAGGGAACTGCCGCTCAAGCAGATCAGTACTGTCGCGGTTACGAGATGAAAGCAGAAGTACTTTCAGATTGGATATAATTTCGCTTGAAGGTTTTTTTGCATCCACGAGGATGTCCGACACAACCTTGCTCAGCGTAAACAGGGTTGAGGTGAGCGAGTTGATAAGCGCGTTTGCCTGCGTATTGATGGTGTTTACACCGGTCACGAGCTTTTTCATAAAGTCAGGGTCTCCGTGGCTGTCAGTAAGATAGCTGCGCAGCACATGCACATCGTTCGGCTGACCGTGATCCAATGAGTGCTCAAATCGTTCTATTTCAGCGGATGCTTCCACGCTGCCGAATACCGCAGCTGAAAAGTCTGTTTTATAGGCGGGGTTTTCAAAGAATCCTTCGATTACTATGTCGTTGAGCAGCGCTTTTATCGGATCTGACATATACATGGAAAGGAACGTCTTTATTATCTGTAAAGGAATGATATGCATGAATGATACGGGCGAATTGGCCTGCAGCTCATTGTTTGTCTGTTCATCGTATCCCTGGATAGCAACAAGCGGGTGTTCTCCGAACAGATCCTGTATTTCTGATGCGGTGGTGCTGTTTTTCAGCTCAAGCTTGATGCGCTGCTCGTCAACGTTGAAATATTCTTTGAGCTTTGTTGCGAAAAGCTGGCGTACGGAGTTTTTGTATACGGCAGTCTCTGGTTTTACCGCAGGATCGTTTTTTGCAATGGAGATGAGCTTGAACAGGGTGTCTTTTTTAAGAATGTTTTTTATGATTGAGAACAGAACTTTTACATGGTTCACCATTTCTGCCTGCTTGGTAGCATCGGCCTTGCCCCCGTTGTGGAGTTGTACCAGCGCATGGATCAGGTTGCCGAGAGATTCGGTAATGTGCAGGTTTGCCGTAAGGTAATACAGGTCAAGCAGTCCCTGCTCCATGACCTGCGGTGGAACCGCCTGGAACGCGGGGTTATAGGATGAATCAAGACCGTTGAAGGAATGGTCGAACAGCTGCAGGATGGAGACAAAGTTGAAGTGGCACAGATCTACGAACTGATACATGTCTGCTACAACAACATCGATTTTTTTAAAAGACGCGGAGTTGAGCGCTGAAAGCAGATGCTCAAAGCTGTGGCGCTGGCTTTCAAAAACATGTGACGCATCGTCGCTGTGCTCAAAGACCGCTTTCTTGCGATTTTCATAGGAAAGTGTTTCCAGCAGCTGCTGGTCGGCGGCGGAATAGCCGGTAATGAACAAGGCCTCAAGGTAACGGTCGCGGCAGCGCACGTCCTTATTGCCTACGGTTTCGCTGAACAGGTTGTCGAGCGGTTTTGAATGACGGTAAAGCTCATAGACGGCCGCCGCGAATGTGGGCTGGACCATGTCGTTTTTGAAAAGCGGCTGGTCTTCGTTGCGCAGATCGACGGCCATCCGCTTAAGCTGGAGCCTTTTTTGTACTTCAGGCGAAGAGCTCATAAAAAGAGACTGCAGAAAATCTATAATACCCTGTACTACACCCATCATGTTCTGATTCTACAATGTAAACCTGTTACTTTTCAAGTCAAGCTATAGGGAGCCGCCTGCAGGAAGATCGGACAGACCTGCGAATACGGCCTTGTAATCTTCCACGGTATTGCAGCTGATTATGTTTCTGCGGAGCTCTGCTCCGCCTGCAATTCCTTTTGAATATGCGCAGAACCGCTTGCGCATTTCCCTGCAGGCGCTTTCTTCGCCGTGGTCCTGTACGAGCAGCGCGAGCTCGTCAAATCCTGCCCGGATACGTTCCTGCTCGGGAATGGCGCCGTAGCTGCCTTCGGTAAGCAGCTGTCTGGTCTGCCTGAAAATAAACGGGTGACCCATTGCGCCGCGTGCGAACATGACACCGGCGCACCCTGTCTGCTCCAGCATGTCTTTTGCTGCCTCGGGGGTAAAGACGTCGCCTGAACCGAATACGGGCACTGACGGCCTGACAAAGCTGACAAGCTCTTTGAGGATATTCCAGTCAGCTTTGCCTTCATAACCCTGTGCGCGTGTACGGCCGTGCAGTGTGATCGCTGCCGCTCCTGCGTCGAGCGCGCGGGTGGCAGCCTGCTTCCAGGTAATATGGGCGGCATCCCAGCCGGTACGGATTTTTATAGTGACAGGCACATGCTGCGGGGCTGCAGTTCCGTCCGCATAGTGCGGCCGCGGACCGGTATAGCTTTGTACGGCGTCCGTGACGGCCCTGACTATATCATACAGATGCTCCGGATCACGTGTAAGGGCAGAACCTGCCTGAGTTTTTATGATTTTAGGGACAGGACAGCCCCCGTTTATGTCGATGCATTCGGCGGTTGTTTTTTCAAGCACTATGCGTGCTGCCTGCGCCATCGTGTCCGGATTGCCTCCGAAGATCTGTACCGCGTATGCTTTTTCGGCAGGTGCGCGGCGCATAAGATCTTCCGTCTTTATGTTGCCTCTGGACAACGCTTCGGAGGAAACCATCTCCGTATAGCAGAAATCGGCCCCGCCCGAGACACAGACTGAACGGAATGCCCTGTCGCTGTATCCCGCAACCGGCGCAAGGAACAGATTGCCCTGCAGCCGGAGCACGGAATCCCCGGTTCCAATGGTAACCGGATGATACAGTGTGCTGTCCGGCATATTACTCCGGCAGGTTGAACGCCTTGCAGCTGTTTTTCCACAGCTGGACGCTCAATGCTTCCAGATCCATTTCAAGCATTTCCGCCAGGAACCGTGCCGTGGAAGGCAGGTATGCGGGCATGCTGCGTTTCTGTGCACGGAATTCCGCCGGGATCATGAACGGACTTTCTGTCTCAATAAGGATGCGTTCTACCGGAATATTCATGACGGTTTCGTGCAGGTTGCGTGCATTACGGTAGGTAAGGTTGCCTGCGAACGAGAACCAGACGTTCATGTCCAGACATTTTTTTGCATATTCTGCATTTTCTGAGTAGCAGTGGAAGATGGCGCCGGCAGAGGGCAGGCGGTCGCTCAGAACGTCGAATATGTCCTTGCCTGCGTCCCGGTTGTGAATGATGACCGGCAGATTATGTTTCTGCGCCAGCTCCAGCTGGGTAATAAAAAGCTCTATCTGCGAGCGTTTGTCGCCGAACTGCTTGTAGTAATCAAGTCCTGTTTCACCTACGGCAATAACATTGGGCAGCGCTAGATTTGCTTCTATACGCTCCACCCAGTTTTTGCCCGGGTTGACCACTTCTGACGGTGCGACACCGCAGGCATGATACACCCCTGAAACGGATTTTAAATTATTATATACAATGTCAAAGTCATGGAGGCTGTTGTTGATCGAAACAATGCGGGTAACACCTGCCTGCTTTGCCTTTTGGATAACGCGCAGCTGCTCTATAGGATCATCATAGATTAACCCGATGTGGGCGTGAGTATCAAAAAATTGCATGGCTTTTCTTCCAGAAAATATGATAAGAGGACTAAAAATAGTCCTGGATATAAGGAAAAATGATACTTTTTTCCAATGTTCCTACCGATAAAGATAACATAGGATTAGCACGCCGTCAACAAAATAATATCCTGCTGTTTTTGTGCTGCGGTGTGCTTTTCAGGCGGTTTTATAGAGGATTTATAGAGGGAATTTGACATCTGTACGTTTAAAACGTATAATAATGAGCTATTATTGTAAATTGCGTGGAGATTTTTAATTGGCGCGATCACATACATATAAGAACTATGAGAAGAACTTCGCATCGAAATGCCTGTCCGTGCTCGGCTCCGGGTGCAAGGCGACAGGTCGTTTCTTTGTTTCTTTATTCCATATACTTGATAATAAGCTGACGATCATGGTGGTTCCCCATTCTGCCGGAAAGGTGGTGAACCTGCAGACAAATGTCTTTTCGCTTATATTCGGCATCGTCATCATAATAGGAATTGTATCTTCGTTTTTCTATTTTAACAGCCGCGTGGCAGGCTCAAGTGCAGAGATAGCACGGCTTATGAGCGAGAACCGGCAGACGCTGGCAAGTCTGGATGAGCTGCGGGATGAAAATAATAATCTGCTGCAGACGGCAAAGCGGTTCCAGAATTCGCTGTCGCAGTCTCTTGCGCTGCTGGGTATTAATCAGGGCGATACGGTGGCCAAAGCTTCCATGCAGAACGGCGATCTTTCCGTGCTGTTCAATACGGACAGTACGGCCTCTGGAACGCTCAAAGAATCCGCGGATATCCGCAGCCTTGCTTCCTATCTTGATAATGCTGTGCAGCCTATAGAGCAGATCGGTAAAATGCTGGAAAGCCAGAACACGTTGTTCTCTGATATTCCGAGCATCTGGCCGGTGCAGCACCCGAATGCACATATTTCAATGGCGTTCGGTCCTACTATCCATCCTATAACCGGACAGTGGTATATCCACAAAGGCATAGATTTTTCTACATGGCGTTCCGGTGATCCGATTCTTGCGACTGCGAACGGTCAGATCGTTACGGTCGGATATAACACGAGCTTCGGTAATTATGTGATCATAAAGCATAAGCATGGTATCTATACACGCTATGCGCACATGTCCACCATCCGCGTACGGAAAGGTCAGTTTGTTTCGCAGCGCGATGTTATCGGTACTATCGGTAATACCGGTGTTACTACCGGCCCCCACCTTCATTATGAAGTACATATCGGTTCTGATGTAGTGGATCCGGTAAAGTACATCAACATAAAAGTAAGCAAGTAATATGGCGTTCAAAGATGATATTTCCATGCATACGGTTATCGGGCTTGGAGCTGCCATCTCAGGAGATGTTCGCGGTAACGGCCTGGTTCGTATAGACGGAGATATAGACGGTAATTTTGAGACGACCGGTCAGGTTATCATCGGGCCGCAGGCAAGAATCCGCGGCAACGTTACGGCAAAATCAGCTATTATACACGGTGTTATTATCGGTGATGTGCAGGCGGAAGAAAGCATCCATCTGATTTCCTCAGCGGCAGTTATCGGCGATATATCTACGCGGGCACTGCAGGTTGATGAGAATGTCATAATCAACGGACATTGCCTTTCAATAACAGAACCGGCTGCATATGCAGAAAAAGACAAACTGCATAAAGAAGCCAAGGCGATCCGCAGCAGGGCAATTTCTATACATGAGTAACGTTGATACGGTAAATCAGTCATTGTATTTTACCGCCGCATCGGCTGCAGCCTCTGCAGCCGGGCGCATGAATTCCCAGCAGGTTAAAAAAGACAAAAAAACAGCCGTTACCAAAAAAACTTCATTCAGATCAGTTCTTCAGGAATCAATGGAAAAAGAAGATTTGATTTCGAGCGGAATGCCCGTTGAGCTGTTGAGCATGACGCAGGAAGAGGCTGTGGTTTATTTAAAGGATGCGGTCGATATGGCGGGCGATGAGCTTACGGAAAAAATGACGCCGGAAGCTTTTATGAATTATCGTACGGCAATACGGCAGTTCATGACGTTTGTGGAAAAGAACTGCTTTACTGTGGATAAAACAAAACGGTTCGGCAGGAATCGGAATGGTAAGCCGAGAGATCCGGCGATCCAGATACATGTTATAAATACAAAGCTTGATTCACTTGCTTCAGATCTGCTGTATAATCACATGGATAAGCTTAAGCTGCTTGCAAAAGTAGATGAAATAAACGGCCTTTTAGTAGACCTTATGGCGGCATAGGCGGTAAAATAGATACAAACAGCGTATAGTAAAAATATATTAGACCTGTTCGATAACTGAGGGTACCGAATAGATATATCAGGAAAACAGTATGAGCGATATTTTTGAAAATGATATAGACAGTCAGTATGAGGACATATCTTCTCTGGAAGATAATATCGGCTATGATACGCCGGAAGATGACGGCAGCTTTGTATATCCCAAACCGTTGTATAAGCTGCAGCTGGAGTATTCCAGTGAAGGGGTGTATGCTACCGTAAATAATCCTAAGCTGAAGATAGAACGGGGAAAGTACGTTATTATCCCCACCAGATACGGCAAGGACATGGCGCTGGTGCTTGGCGAATCTACCACTCCGGTTGGTATAAAGCCTTCCGATGTTGTTGTTATAGACAGGGTTGCTACAGAAACGGATCTGCACCGCGCTCAGGAATTCAAAAAGCGCGAAAAAGATGCGTTTCCTATATTTAAGGAAAAGGTTCAGGCTCACGGCCTGGATATGAAGCTCATAGCTACGCATTTTCTGTTGGACGAGCAGAAGGTGCTCTTTTTCTTCAGCGCGGATAACCGCGTAGATTTCAGGGAGCTTGTAAAAGATCTTGTTGCTGTGTTCAAGATGCGTATAGAGCTGCGGCAGGTAGGCGTACGTGATGAATCCCGTATAACCGGCGGTCTTGGTGTATGCGGCCGTCCGTATTGCTGTCACAGCGTATCTGACAAGCTGCGTCCTGTGTCCATCAGAATGGCAAAAGATCAGAATCTTTCCCTTAACTCCATGAAAATTTCAGGACAGTGCGGCCGCCTGTTGTGCTGCCTGTCATATGAATATGACTGGTACGCGGAGGCGCGTAAAAAGCTGCCTTCCGAAGGTATCCATCTGTTTTACGATGGTACGCGCTTTAAGATTACGGAAGTAAATCTGCTGACTTCGCTCATTAAAATGCAGGGCGAGGACGGCCGCATTGTGGAAATAAATGCTAAGCGGTTTGTAAAGGAAAACGGCAGCTGGAAGATTGTAAGCTGACACGACAGTAATGTCTGCCGTATCAGCTGTAAAGGCAGGTGCTACACATGCAGTATCGCGACCACAGAATCGCAGTCTTCAGTGTAGGGAGTGCCCTCGTAATCCGCAAAGAATTCCACTGATTTGAATTTTGCTTCCTGTGCCAGCTCTATGATTTTCAGCTGGGTCAGCGGATAAATGTGCACGTCCTCAAATACGGGAAGCATCTTGCCGTTGCCCGTGCAGATCTGCTCGTGCAGATATTTTTCGCCGTCACCGGCGGTGGTTATTTTCTGAGACAGCTCCGCGCGTATGCTCTGCCGCATCGGAAGTTCTACCGTATCTTGTGAACCATATTTTTCAAAGTTGCACAGCTGCAGTATCACAACGCCGTCATCGCTGAGCAACGTTTTACAGTCCACAAAGAACTTGCGCAGCAATATGGGATCGTGTATGAGTTCAACTCTGTCGTCCAGACAGGATATGACATTATAGAATCCTTTACCCAGAAACCGAGCCATTTCCAGAGAAGACATTTGAAAAAAACGAATGGAAATCAGCTGTGTACGCCGTCGTCTGTTGGCAGAGTCAAGCAGTTCGCGGAATGTCTCCAGTCCGGTGACATCACAGCCTCGATTTGCCAGCATGCTTTCAAGCATACCTGTTCCGCAGCCGATACGCAGGAATTTGGTTGGCTGCTCATAGCTTGTAATCAGGTTTTCATAAAACTTTTTTTGCGCATCCGTTACCGGATACAGTTCATCATAATATTCTACAATATTTTGAATTATTTCCATAATAAGTATAATTATAAGGCACTTTGTCTTTTTTGCAACTCAGGAATGTTGTTTTTTATAAAATACGCTGAAGAAAGCTGTAAAAAACAGTTGCTCCGGCGGAAGCATGTGATATACTGTAGCTGGACATGAACCTTTCACCTGTATATACAAAAAAAATAAAATGCCATGACTGCTATAAGTGTATCCGCCGCTGTCCGGTAAAAGCCATCCGGGTAGAAAATTTCCGTCCTGCGGTTATGGGCGAGCTGTGCATAGCCTGCGGCCAATGTATCATTCGGTGTCCTGCCCATGCCAAGCGGTATCGGGATGACATTTCGTATGTAAAGCAGATACTGCGCATGAAGTCCCGGGTTGTTGTTTCGCTGGATGCTTCATTTGTGTCGGAGTTTACTGATTTTACGTTGACGGAGCTGACCGCTGCGCTTAAGAAGCTGGGGTTTGCCGATGTTTCGGAGACGGCGATCGGCGCGGATATGGTAACTGCGCGGCTTGCTTCAGATCTGGAGCAGGCGGAGACTGTTCCGGTACAGGGACGGCGCCTGTTTTTGTCATCGCATTGTCCCGCCGCGGTTGAATTCATTAAACGGTATATGAGCGCTTATGCGCCGTATCTTACGGATTATGCTTCACCGCTGCTGGCGCATGCGCGGTTTCTGCACCGGTTGTATGGTGAGGATGTCGGTGTAGTTTATATCGGTACTTGCATTGCTAGAAAGCGGGAGTCAGATACCTGGAGCGATATTGATGCAGCTATTACGTTTAAAGAGCTGCGTCAATGGTTCAGTAAGGAAGGAATTGTCGGGGCACAGGATTCCTCTGCGAGCGGCGGCTGCGGATGGCCTGAAAAAACGTCAGGCAGTACTGCTGCCGGCGCAAAATTCCCGCTCGTGCCGTTCCGCGCTGCTTCCGGAGAATTGTATGCTATCGAAGGCGGGCTGTCAGAGTGCTTGAAAAATTACGGCAGCCTTAAGTCCACCAAGCGTATGGTTATATCCGGTATAGAGAACATTCGTCAGACGCTGCGGGGCTTTAATCCGGATAATTTGGATGAACCGCTGTATATTGAGCTGAATTCATGCGCAGGCGGCTGTATTAATGGTCCGGGAACAACACGTCCGCTTGCGCTTGCGCATAAGCGGCTTAGAACGATTCATTTTGCTCAGACTGCCGGACAGGTTCTGGATACGGAGCTGGTGCAGGGAATGCTGCGGGGCGATCTTGATCTGAAGGGCATACTTCCCGGCGAACCGGTGGTGCGGAAGCTGTTTTCAGAACAGGAAGTGCAGAAGGCGCTGCGTTCCATCGGAAAATATACGGTGGCAGATCTGATAAACTGCAACGGCTGCGGCTACGATACGTGCAGACAGTTTGCCCAGGCCATGCTGGACGGTGTGGCAGAAAAAAATATGTGCGTGGCGTATATGCGCAATCTGGCACAGAAAAAGGCGAATGCACTCATACAGGCCATTCCGAGCGGCGTTGTTATTGCAGACAAGAATTTGAATATAATTGAGTGTAACCGGAATTTTGCCGGACTGATGGGTTCGAAGATTGTGGAGCTGTTTGATGCGCAGCCCGGGCTTGCCGGTACGGATTTGACTACAGTATCGCAGCATGCGGGTTTTTTCAGCGATGTGCTGCTGCCAGACGGACCGGATGTAATTGACCGCGAGGTGCATGAAGGAAAACGCATCATGCACTATACCGTCTTTGTGATCGAGGACGAGGAAATTGCGGCAGGTGTTATAGAGGATATTACGACACCGCAGAATCAGAAAAAGCGGACGATCTCGCAGGCGCGCAAAGTCATAGAAAAGAATCTGTCCGTAGTACAGAAGATTGCGTTCCTGCTTGGTGAGAATGCGGCGGAGACAGAGTCCATGCTGAATTCTATCATAGACTCCTATGGTGACGAGGACTTATGACAAGAGACACGGCTGAGTCCGGCTTTATAGAAGTTGATCATTTTCAGATGTGCAAGTACCGTCAGCATGCTCCGGGTGATGTGTTTTTTTCGCAGAAGAACCCGAGCGACGGTCGTATCATCACTACGCTGTCTGACGGACTTGGGTCAGGCATTAAAGCAAACGTGCTTGCTACGCTGACGGCCACCATGACCACTAAATTCGTTGCCAACAATATACCTATTCTGCGTGCGGCGGAGATCATTATGAATACGCTGCCGGTGGATAAGGAGAAAGGTATCAGCTATGCCACGTTTACTACGGTGGACATAGAGCCGAACGGACTGGTACGCATCATGGAGTACGATACGCCGCCGTATCTGCTGGTACGGGATGGTACGATGGTGGAGCCTATAAAAGAAAGCAGCCTGTTCGAGCGGAAAAACAAAAAGACAGGTCCACGTATAAAGTCTGAGGTACATTATTCACAGTACCGGTCATGTACAGGTGACAGACTGATATTTTTCAGTGACGGTGTGTCGCAGGCGGGGATGGGCAGCAGGGAATACCCGTTCGGGTGGCAGACGGAGCGCGTGCATTTATTCGCGTTGTCGCTTATAGCAGAAAATCCCGGTATCAGTGCGCGCGAGCTTGCTACGGCGGTGGTTCATAAGGCTGCGGAGCTTGACGGCTTTATGCCCAAGGATGATATTTCATGCGAAGTGATTTATTTCCGCAGGCCCCGGGACACGCTTATTTTAACGGGACCTCCGATGCATGCGGAGCGTGATCAGGAGCTCGGACTCATTTGTGATGTATTCAAGGGAAATAAGATTGTATGCGGCGGTACTACAGCGAATATTATGTCACGGGTGCTGAACCGGCCGATTACCGTGGATATTACGCATTTTGACCCCGATATTCCGCCGTTCTCAAAGATGGAAGGCGTTGATCTGGTGACGGAGGGAATCATTACGCTTAATGCAGTTGCCGATCTGCTTGAGTCTGCGGCGGATGATGCCGGCGTGGTAAAAAAAGACAATGCGGCAACCCGGATGGTGGAGATTCTTATGAATTCTGACCGGATATTTTTTGTGGTCGGTACTAAGATAAATGAAGCGCACCAGGATCCGAATATGCCGGAAAGCCTTGATATCCGCCGGAATATTGTAAAGCGTATCATTGACCTGCTGCAGACTAAGTATCTTAAGGAGACTTCCGTTCAGTACCTGTAACGGGCGGCAAAGACTGGTGTCTATGAAAAATGAGTAAAATTTGGTAAGCTTAGTATAGAGCGTCTTGAAAACCCCGCTTTTGAGGTTTTTAAGGATGCTGCGGAGAACTGTATGGAACCGAAGATTAAAGTAAAAGTATCTATCTGTATGGGCACCGCCTGTTTTGTAATGGGTGCATCGGAACTGCTGCTGCTTGAGGAAAAGCTTCCTGAAAACCTTAAGGATAAGGTAGAGCTTGAGCTTGAGGGCATAACCTGTTTTGAAGCATGCAGGGATGACTCTATGGGTAAGCCGCCCTTTGTAAAGGTGAACGGCGAGCTGATAAGCCAGGCGAACGTTATGACTGTTCTTGATAAAATAAGCCAGATTGCAGGTGTGTAAGCATGTTGAATATCAATAATAATGTTGCCAACCTTAAGCATGAGATTCTGGTGCAGATTGCCCGGCTCATGCTGGAAGATAATCTTGTAGACGGGGTGCATTATATCCCGCGTAAAATGATCCCGAACGGCTCCGTGCCTGCACGCTGCTGTATTTACCATGACCGAGAGCTTATCCGCCAGCGGGTTATTGCACGGCTCGGCTGGTCGCTTGAGGATTATAATGATGAAAAGCCGCTTGCTTCCTATGCAAAGGAAGCGCTCAAGCGCAAGGAACCGCAGGGGCCCATGCTTACCGTATTGCATGAGGCATGCAATGCCTGTGTAAAATCGCATTATATTGTGACGAATGCGTGCCAGGGCTGTCTGGCCCGTCCGTGTATGATGAACTGTCCGAAAAAGGCGATAGAAGTTACCAGACATGCTTCCATTGATCCTGACAAGTGCATTAACTGCGGCATGTGTATGCAGAACTGTCCGTATCATGCCATTATAAAGATTCCGGTGCCCTGTGAAGAAGCCTGCCCGGTGGGCGCGATCTCTAAGGACGAAACCGGCAGGGAGCATATAGACTACAGTAAGTGTATTTTCTGCGGCAACTGTATGCGCAACTGTCCGTTCGGGGCTATGATGGATAAAAGCCAGCTGGTGGACGTGATGGCCCATATGCTTAAAAAGCGCGGCAAGAAGAAGGTTGTGGCAATGTATGCGCCCGCCATTGCGGCCCAGTTCAGGGTAAAGCCCGGCCAGCTTGAGGCTGCTCTTATGCAGGCGGGATTTGACCGTGTATGGGAAGTTGCCGTTGGTGCGGATGTATGCGCTGATAATGAGGCCAAGGAATTTGAGGAGCGTATGGCACGGGGTGATAAACTCATGACCACATCCTGCTGTCCTGCCTATGTGCGTGCAGTGCGTGTGCATGTGCCTGAGCTTGCGCCGTGTATTTCTGAAACAAAGACCCCTATGCACTATACAGCAGAGATTGCTAAAAAAGCTGATCCGGGCTGTATAGCAGTATTCATAGGCCCGTGTCTTGCAAAACGTCGCGAAGGATTGGACGATAAGCTGGTGGATTACGTGCTGTCCATAGAGGAAATCGGTGCGCTGCTTATGGCAAAGAATATTGATATTGCTTCGCTTGAGCCTGCTCCGCTTTCTATTATCCCCACTGCAAGCGGACGCAATTTTGCCACGAGCGGCGGCGTTGCGGAATCAGTGAAGATCCGGCTGCATGACCAGTCCATACTGCGTCCGGCTGTTATTAACGGTCTAAACAAAGCCGGCATGCTTCAGCTTAAAAACTTCGGTAAAATTCAGAGCGGCGCCATGCCGTCTACGCCTGCTACCCCGAACCTGGTTGAAGTTATGGCCTGCGAAGGCGGCTGTGTAGGCGGACCTTCGGTAATTACGAATCCTAAGGTTGCGCAGGTTCTGCTTAAAGGCTATGTAGCATCGGGTGCGGCAGACACAGCCGGTGATGCATCAGATTCTTCTGTTCATAAAGACTGATCTATAACTAATAAAACTTCTGCGGGGCGCGTTTAATTTTCCGAAATATCCGGAAGGTCAATCGCGCCCCGTTGCCATTTCTCAAACCCTGCATTTTTATACGTGCTTTTTTAAAGTTTTCTCAGAAATTCATTGACACTTCACATGAGGCAATGCTATAGTGTCCGTGTTACCGATTGTTCGGTAACAGTACCGATTGTTCGGTAACTACATAGCTCTGCCGAACTGGCGCTGAGGATAGAATGCTGTACCAGACGTATGAAAAGCCTACGAAAGTAAAAATTATAGAAGCGGCGTTTTCTTTTTATACAGAACCGCGATATACGGATCTGTCGTTGAGCGCCATAGCTGCTAAAGTAGGTATCAGCAAAACGGCTATTTTCCGCCATTTTAAGAATAAAGAAGATCTGTTCAGCACTATGGAGCAGTTTCTGTTTGACCGCACTGCTGACAACCTGAGAGCAGTACAGGCTCAGTTCGGAGCGGACTGTCTGCATAAGACTGAAGGGTGGCGGATGCTGCTTGAAAAGACCATTTTTATGCTGGCAAGCCATGCAGAGTATATATGGTTTATCAAGTCGATTTTTGTATCACATCAGAATACCGATGTGAT
This sequence comes from uncultured Spirochaetaceae bacterium, assembly GCA_902783245.1. Taxonomy (GTDB): domain Bacteria; phylum Spirochaetota; class Spirochaetia; order Treponematales; family Treponemataceae; genus Treponema_D. The sequence continues at coordinate 14,843 of CACZQF010000125.1, forward strand.
GCTTTTTAGGGAGCTTCGTAAGCGCGGTCTTGATTTGTATTCAGGTGCGGATGTACAGATCTCTGAGGACGGCAACCGTCTGCGGGTTGATGATCCTGTAATATTTTTTAGCACAAAGTATGTCATTAATACGCTGTTCTTTATTATTGGAGAAGCAGCGCTGCATCACCCGGAGAAGCTTGATAAAGACCATGTAAAAGAATTCGCTGCCACGGTGGCCAGAATGTTCGAGGACGGTATCTATGAAAAAGAAGACTGGCTGTCCGTAGAGCAGATGGCTCAGATTGACAGCAAGTGCTGTCTTGACGTAAACAGCCTGCCGCCGGAAGATCCAGTGTTTGTGGCTATCTCAAAAGTAGTACGTAAGAAGGGGATTCCTCATGTAACGGTAGAAAGCGTGGCGGCTGAGCTCGGTCTGGCAAAAAGCAGTCTGTATACCTATTTCAGCAGCAAAAGCGAAATGATGTCGAACTTGATAGAAAAAGAAATCTCTGCGCTGGTAGGCTATGTGGGCAATGCGGTCAAGAATATTACATCGCCTGTGGAGATTGATTACGGGGTAATACGTGCGGAGATGAGTTTTTTTAAGGAGCATCCGTCGTTTATACCGGTTGCCTGCTGGCTGCACATATCCGGATCACTTATGCCTGACGGCATGATGAAAGGAATGAATGAAGTCATGAAGAATGAGACGGTGCCTTATATCCGCAGGTTTTCGATAAACCGGTTTTTTTTGAGCAACTGGCTCGGTGTGCTGTCTTCTCTGATTTTTTTGCACACTATGGATCAGGAATTCACTGACGACCAGATGCTGCAAACTATTAAACAATGTTTTATGTATATACAAAGAGGTCTCGGTTTTAACAGGGCCGATGCTTCTTTATCGGAGGTTTAAAGGCGTTATGAAAAAAGTGGGTACTATACTGCTGGTTTCTGCCATTCTGTTCCCTATGGCAGCGCAGGACAGTGGTTCTACGGCTAAACAAGAGCCGCAGCCGATTACACTTACAATAGAACAGGCGGTTGAATATGCCAATCAGAACAGCCGCACGCTTAAAGCGGCGCAGATTGATCTGGAGATGAAAGAACGCGCGTCTAAATACGCTTGGAATGTTTTTATTCCTACAATAAAAGCTACAGGCACGCTTTCCCGTTCCAACGAATTCAACTCCATGTATGCGGAAATGCTGAATCCGCTGTATAAGGCGGCTAGAATGCCGGTAACTCTTCCTACCTCCTATGCTGATGAAAAATCCCGCTGGGTGGGAGTGGGCAATCTCAGCGCTTCGTTGAATCTGAGCCTTGCGCTTATCCAGAGCATTAAAGCTACGCATGTAAGCTATGAGGCAGGACAGATTTCCTGGATGCAGACGGTAAAAAAGAATGAGCTTGACGTGCGCAAGATGTTCTACGGACTGCTGCTGGCACAGGAAAGGCTGGATGTACAGAAAGCTACGCTGGAGAATGCGCGGCAGCGTGCACGGCAGGCAGAGACGAACTACCGCAACGGACAGGTGCCGGAGCTTTCTCTGCTTCAGGCTCAGGTGACGTATGAGAACCAGCGTCCCGAAATCGAAAAGCTTGAGCAGCAGCTTGCACAGCAGCTGGACACGTTTGCATTTCTGCTCGGAATGCCCGTCGGTACAAAAATCAAGCTGGAAGGTAAGATAGAACCTTCATTCCTGGAGCTGACGGCTGATGATCTGCTGGCAAAATACAGCGAAAAAAATGAGGATATCCGCCTGCTGGAAAAGAACATAGAGCTGCAGAAGCGTAATTTGAGCGCACTTGATCTTAGTTCCTATACACCCGCGCTTGTACTGAGCTGGAACAGCCAGAAGACGAACAATAAAATTTTTGTAGAAGATTATATGACCGACCGGGACAAGTGGTCAGAGGGCGGCGCCCTGAGCCTGACGATAGCCTGGACGCTTTCAGACATGCTGCCGTTCAGTGCGAACCGCCAGAAAGCAAAGGATTTGCAGGATACTATCCGCAAGCTTGAAGTGAAGCTCGATACGCTGCGTCAGGACAATGAGCTTACGGTAAAAAAGACGGTTGACAGCCTTGCTCAGGCAAAGAGCGCCATAGAGTCAAACAGGCGCAATATTACGCTTGCGCAACGTTCCTACAACATGACGGCGGCGGCATACCGCGCCGGTACCAGGGAACTGCTTGATCTGCGTGATGCCGAAACCCAGCTGAATCAGGCTAAGCTCGGCGTGCTTAACGAAGAATTCAACTATATGTCGTATCTGCTTGATCTTGAATATATATTGAACACTCAGCTTATCGGAGGAAATAAATAATGAAAGTATCTACCGTATATCGCATCGGACTGATCGGAGCTGGAATCGTGCTGACAGGATATCTGACCGGCTGTAATCTGAAAAAGAAAAAGGAAGCTGCAGAAGCTGTTGAAGCCTCTTTTGCTGTCAACACATACAGGACTGCGGAAGGTAATCTTGATGATTATCTTGAGTTCGGCGGAGATGTAGTGGCGGCTTCCGTGGTAAATGTATATCCTGACACTTCGGGAAAATTATCCCGTGTCCGGGTTGCTGTCGGCGACTATGTAAAGAAAGATCAGGTTATCGCCTACCTTGACCCGAGCCGCCCCGGTATGAACTATGCGGAAAGCCCTGTTAAGGCTCCTGTGGCAGGTACTATCACATCGTTCCCGCTTACAATCGGTGCTACCTGTGCGCCTGCTGCCGCAGTGGCTCAGATAAGCAGTACCGGTAAGCTTGAGATTCAGACAAATATTGCAGAACGGTTTATCAGCCGCATCAAAAACGGCCAGAAAGCCTCCGTTTCGTTCGATGCATATCCGGGACATAAGTTTAATGCCACGGTATTTGAAGTCAGCCCTGTGCTTGATACTTCTACACGTACTATGCGTATCAAACTTCGTGTGGATTCCGCGGAATCTTATCTTAAGGCCGGTATGTATGCGCGCGTGCAGCTTATCACTGAGCAGATTTCAAACGCCATCATTGTACCGTATGATGCAATCCTGAACCGTGAGGACGGAAACTATGTGTTCATAGTAAACCGTACGGGCGGCAATGCTGACGGCGCGGCTGGAATTCCCGGTACGGTAAGCCTGCGGCAGGTAAAGACGGGTATTCATGTAGATGATAAGGCTGAGATTGTGTCGGGCCTTGCTTCAGGACAGGAAATTGTTACCCGCGGCCAGACGCTGCTTACAGACGGCGCAAAAGTAAATATTATCGCCACTGTTGACGGATCTGCCAAGTAAGCGGTGCGCGTCAGCGGATCTTTGCAGATATTTTTATGAACGAATAAAGGACACGCTATGTCATTTACAGAAAAATTTGTCTATAAACCGGTTACCACGGTTTTGATATTCATTATCCTTACGGCGCTGGGTATCTATTGTACCCTGAACCTGAGGGTTGATATGTATCCTGATATGGATATTCCCTACATGATTGTATACACGGAATACAAAAATGCAGGACCTGAGGAAGTTGAGCAGAACGTAACCCGTACGCTGGAAAGTTCATTGTCCGGCCTGACGGGTCTTAAAAAGATGCAGTCACGTTCATTGTCCGGCGGCAGCATGATCATTCTGCAGATGGAATATGGTACTAACCTTGATTCCACCGCAAATGATATCCGCGACAAAATCGATCTGGTACGCAGTTACCTGCCTACCGATGCCAAAAGTCCGACTACGATCCGTATGGACCCGTCCATGTTCCCGATCATGGTATTGACGTTGGACGGTACACGTACAAAAGAAGAGCTGAGCCACTATGCGGAAGATATTGTTCAGCCGCGGCTTGAGCAGATCGACGGAGTTGCTTCTGCCGACATTATGGGTAACAGCGAACGTTCGATCAACATCGATATTCCGCGCGACCGCTTGGAGGCCTACGGGCTTACGGTGTCTCAGATTGCCCAGATGATTGGTGCGCAGAACATCCAGACTTCCGGCGGTAAAATCACTACCGGCGATAAAAACTATACGATTAAAACTGCCGGTAAATTCAAGGATCTGGATGCCGTACGCAATACGGTTATCTCCTATTCTAATACAACTGACGGTATTGGAAGTCCTCAGCTCAGAACGATTCTTTTGCGTGATATTGCCGATGTGTATTCCGGCTATAAAGATCAGGTGACGGCTGCATATATCGGCGGCAAGGCTTGTGTCGCGCTCGTCATACAAAAGCAGTCAGGTAAGAATTCTGTAACGGCGGCTCACAATGTACGTAAAAGCCTTAAGAGCATAGAAGCTGCGCTTCCTAATGACGTAAAGCTTTCAGAAGTGTACAACACCACCGATACGATCGAAAATACGATCAAGGCGGTTGTAAAATCTGTTGTGCAGGGATCTCTGCTTGCCATCATTATACTGTTTGTGTTTTTGCGCAGCGTCAAGAGTACGATTATTATCGGACTTTCTATTCCGGTGTCGGTATTTATCACGCTGTTCCTTATGTACTTTAACGGTATGACGCTCAATACCATATCGTTGGCAGGTCTGCTGCTCGGTTCCGGTATGCTTGTGGATAACTCAATAGTTGTTCTTGAGAACATCTTTACATATCGGAGTCATAATGCTAAAGCAAAGGTTGCTGCGGTGCTCGGTACACAGGAAATGATTACTTCTGTTGTAGCCAGTACGATGACTTCAATCTGTATCTTCCTTCCCATGATTATGTTCTCAAAAAAGCTTGGCATGATGGGGCAGCTGTTCAATGATCTGTCATTTACGATCGTCTTTTCGCTGACCTGTTCGCTGCTGGTTGCTACGATCTTGGTACCGGTTTTGTCATCAAGTGTATTCAAGCTTGATAAAGTGGGACATCCTGATGAAAAGACATGGCACGGCAAACTGAACATTATATTTGCAACATTCTTTAAAAGCATGGATATGGGGTATGCGCACATGGTTCAGCGCGTGCTGCGGCATAAGGCGCTTGTCCTGATCACTTTGGTAGTGATGCTGGTATTGTCGCTTGCTTCTGTTCCGGTCATCGGATACATCTTTATGCCGGATGCCTCTCAGGACAGCGTAACGGTGAGCTTTACGCTGCCGCAAGGAACTAAAAAGGAAGTGACCGAAGAAACTGTACAGCAGATGGAATCTATCGCGCAGCAGGTACTTAAAGGCATCCGCTATACTATGGTGACGGTGGGCGGCTCTTCCATGATGGGCAACGCTGCCAACGAAGGTTCTCTGCGTATCAGCTTGTATACCGGCAAGGAGCGGCAGAAGGATTGGGATACTGATAAGTCGGCAAAAGAAAAGCTGCGTCCTTATTTTACCCGTTTCCCGGGAACAGATGTTGCCTTCTCTTCTCAGATGGGCGGCATGGGTTCCAGCGGAACGAATATTGCCATAAAGAGTAATGACCTGAATCTGGTACGCTCCACTGCAAAGCAGGTAGTTGCGCTGCTGAAGGAACAGGCAAAGGATATTGTATCTGAAGTAAGTACGGATCTGAAGGACGGTCTGCCGCAGATTGAGATTGCGCTTGACCGTGACCGCATGTATGAGCTCGGTGTGAATGTTTCCACTATAGGAAGCGAAATCAGTGCGGCAATCAACGGCGTTACGGCCAGCCGCTTCTCTGAGGCGGGCAAGGATATTGATGTAATTGTACGTCTTTCTGAGGAAGACCGTCAGAAGGTTACCGACCTTGATCAGATCTACGTAAAGAATTCCCGCGGGCAGCGTATTGCGCTTTCTAACTTTGCCCATACGGTGCAGACGGAAGGTCCGGTTACCATCTACCGTGAGAACCAGAGCCGCGTGGCGCATGTTACGTTCAAACAGCTGCCCGGACTTTCGCTGGGCGATGTACAGGCACAGATCCAGAAAATCGTGAATGCGAATATTCCTATGGAAGCTGACCTGAACATTGACTATTCCGGTGACTATGCCGACATGATGGAGGCTGCCAAAAACTTTGGACTGATTATACTGATGGCGATTATTCTGGTATTTGCGGTAATGGCCGGACAGTTCGAGTCGCTTAAGAGTCCGTTTATCGTTATGTTTACTATACCCCTGGCGCTGATAGGCGTTGTGGTTATCTACACGATTACAGGACAGCGTTATAGCGTGGTTACGATTATCGGTCTGCTGACACTGGTCGGTACGATTGTAAACAACGGTATTGTTCTGGTAGATATGACCAACCTGTTCCGTAAACGTGGATTTCCGCTGGAAGAAGCTGTGGTCACTGCCGCAGGCAGCCGTCTGCGTCCTATTTTGATGAGTACGCTTACAACGATTATTTCATTGGTACCTATGGCATTCTTCCCTGGTGAAGGAACTGAGGGCTTGCAGCCGATCGGCCTTACGGTATTCGGCGGTATGACGTTCGGCAGTATGATGACGCTGTTTGTTATGCCGATTATCTACTACTTGTTCAATAGAAAGGATGAACGGCGCAAGGTGGCCGCACAGAAACGTATAGATGAAAGAGCAGCCGCACGTGCGGCAAAGGACTAAGATATGGGTAAGTCAGATAAGGAAAAGCAGAAGACAAAAGAAGGCGCCGAAAAAGCGCGGAAAATGAAGCGTATAGAAATATTCTGCTCGCAGGCTATAGAAGAAGACTTTATAAAGGGTTTTACAGAAAATAAAATCAAGTGCTATACCGAATTCCCCGAAGTGCGGGGAACGGGTTACAGCACGCCTAAATTAGGCAGCGACATCTGGCCGCAGCTTAACTGTATGTTTATATTGTTCTGTACAAAGTCTGACGCAGCGATTGTAAAGGAAATCGTTACCTCTATACGGGAAAAGTATAAAGACGAAGGTATTGCCTGCTACGTGGGGAAAGCTAAAGAATGGTAACCGATGCTCCTTATAAAACATCCTCCTGCCGGCTGCACCTTCAGGTACAGCTGCTGCGGGTACTGCTGTGTGCATGCATCATAGGATTGTGCGTGCCTGCTTCAGCGGAGATTGCTTCTGAAGCGGACGCAGAAACGGTTAAGGCAGCGGCTGAAACTGCCGAAACCGTCGGCGAGGCTGCCGAACAGCATGAACAGGAACCATCTGCGGCTTCTGCACCGGCTGAACAGGAGGCAGTTCCTGCCGCGGCCCCTGCTGCAGTGTTTGACTTGAATCTTGATATTATGTGCGTTACGTTCAGCGGCCAGGTACTTGCTGACAGCGGCTACGAATGGGCGGACAATGAAGCGGTGAAAAACACTCCGATCTTCTTTATACCGGTACCTACGCTGAGCGCCAGCCTGCATTCACCGCAGCCGCAGCGTGGACAGCCTATGAAATTAGTGTCGTTTGCATGGAACACGGCGGCAACGATTACTCCTGTAGGCATAGGCGGCGCAGCATCCGGTACGATATCGCTTACGCCGCTGCTTTCACTGACGGCTGCGGCGGGTGTTAATACCGGATGGAACTACGGCAAAAGCCTTGTAACTATGGCTACCTATAATCCGGCCAAGCAGGAATACGAAAGCGATATGGCGTTCAGCGAAGTCGGCTACAGTTTTGCCGGGTCGGCTGTCGGCATAGTACCGCTGCCTGCCGCCAATATGGTGCAGCTCAGCTACACGGCGATGTATACCGGATATACCGGAGCCGAAAAGGGTGAGCCGTGGAAATGCGGCATGGCGGGTGAATGTGTGAACGGCTGGTCTTTTAAGACATCGGTTATGGCCGCTCATAATTTCAGGCAGGCCGGTATGCTTAAAATGATGGGAATTTCTGTAGGTGCTTCCGGATGGTATACGGCTGATGACTGGGATAAGGTGTATGAACCGTATAATCCGACGTACGTTACGTTCTCAATTACGCCTATGGCACGACTGATGCCCGCACGTAATCAGATGATTATGGCTATGGCAAACGTGAACCGCGAGCGTAAGTTTGAAAGCGATGATTTTAAGACAAGCAAAACGCTGTCTCAGGTATATGACGGCAGCCGCTGGCGGTTTAAGAACATTATGGTGCTGTGGCACATAAAGCTGCTCTAGCGCCATGGCATACCGGCCGCAACGGCCGGCCGTAACGGCCGGTATGCGACTTATTTTGTGTAGAATGTGCGGGTAAGGCCTTTGCCTTTGATCTGTATCACTTCTTCCGACTCGAAGGCTACGTTGTCGCGGCTGAGCTCCCATGTGGTTTCGCTTACATGAATACGGCCCGGCTTGCCGGTGGTCTGCATACGGCTTGCTACGTTTACGGAATCCCCCCATACATCGTAGATGAATTTTGTTTTACCGATGACACCGGCTACTACGTCGCCTGAGTTTATGCCTATGCGTATGGCAAACGGCAGCTCCGCCGTCTGGTTGTAGTCCTCTACATCCTCAAGCATACCGCGGGCAAATTCAATAAGGTGCTGCGCGCTCTTCGGATCTGCTACGGTAAGTCCTGCCGCAGCCATATAGGAATCGCCGATCGTTTTTATTTTCTCAATACCGTATTTTTCAGCCCGGGTGTCGAACCGGGAGTACAATGCGTTCAGCGCATGAACCAGCTTGTCGGCGCTGATGCCTGACATAGTTTGGGTAAAGTCTACGATGTCGGCAAACAGTACGGACACGTTCTTTTTGTACTGGGATATTTCCTTTCCGGGACTTGCTTTCAGCTCATCTGCAACCGTGGACGGCAGAATGTTCAGCAGCAGATCATCAGAACGTTCCTTTTCTTTTTCAAGCTCTTCGGTACGCAGCTTTACCATGCGCTCCAGATGATGCTGGATACGTTTCATGGCAGTGAACCGTATTTTAATCAGAATGACCGCAATTATTATGATAACAAGCGTCATAGCACCCCAGAACTGCGGGCGTTCATAGATATATGCTTTCTGCTCAAACATCTGTGCGCTTGCAAATTCGCTTTCCGTACCGTCGCTGTTTACGGCGATAACTCTGAATGTATACCGTCCGGGCTGCAGGTTAGTGTATGAAATCTGCCGCTCCTGATGCAGCGGGGAGTATTTGGTGTCGAATCCTTCCAGCATGTACTTAAACCTCAGCAGGCTCGGGGACGCAAAGCTGATGCCGGTATAGGTGAAGGTAATACGTTTGCTTCCTGCAGGCGCCGTAATGAGCGACGGACTGCAGGAGAACGTCTTATCATCAATAGTGACGGACTCTACATGTACGAGCGGCGGCGTTTTGCTTGTCTGTATGGCACGCGGGTCATAGACAGCAAATCCGTCCAGCAGGGTAAACCAGATACGCCCCTGGCTGTCTTTCATGCTCAGAGAGGTAGAGGTGACGCCGTCTGTGGTAAGACCGTCCGTACTGCCGAAATACCGCGGGTCCAGACGAGGAAGTAAATCCTGCGTCAGTGCATGGAACTGTGTGATCTGCAATGAGCAGATGCCGCGGTTGCTTGTAAGCCATGCCA
>CACZQF010000126.1 GCA_902783245.1 uncultured Spirochaetaceae bacterium
GCCAAAGTCATTGAAAAATATATCGCTGACTGCCTGCAGCTCGCTTTTTGATTCAGCGGCACTTCTGTCATAGATGCATGCCGTCCTGAATCCTGCTTTTGCGGCAGTCTTAAGCGCGAACAGTGCATCCTCAAATACCCAGGTATTCCGAGGCGACGTACCCATGAGCTCGGCAGCCTTATGATAGATGGCCGGCTCAGTTTTTGCCGTATTGTATTCCGAACAGGTGAGGATGCAGTCAAAGTACGGAGCAAGCCCCAGCCTGTCGAATGCCGGCTGAAACATGTTCCGGTCCGTAGCCGTGGCAAGCGCGGTTTTTACGCCCTGTGCCTTAAGCGCTTTTAAAAATTGTACCGCACCAGTATTCGGCATGATTTCTGACTCGTAAGACTCAGAAATCACATCTTTTATTCCGCCTATAATCTCATCATCAGATTTGTTCAGGCCATAGGTTTCGCGGAGATATGCAGCCCCCTGCTTAAGGCTCTTATCCAGCAGCTTTTCGCTGAGCTTTGCTTCCGCGGTGATACCAAGCTTTGCAAGGTAGCGCTCCGCTGCATTGCTCCAGTACGGCATTGAGTCCAGCAGCGTGCCGTCCATATCAAAGATCACCGCATTATCTGCGGAAAGCGCGCAGCGCTTCGGAGACACGGCTTCCAGCGTTCTCTGCTTAAGTACTTGCGCGGCTTTTTGAATATCTTTCTGCGCAAACAGGGCGCTTATGACGGCAATACCTTTGATTCCGGTAAATGCAAGCTCCTTGACGTTGTCTTTTGTGATTCCGCCGATTGCAATCACCGGTATTTTTACAGCATGACAGATATCCCTGAGCACTGTATGCGGCACGTCTATGGCATCGCTTTTACTTCCGGTCGGAAAAACCGCGCCGACGCCCAGATAATCAGCTCCCTGCTTTTCTGCAAGCAGCGCCTCCTCCACGGTCTGAGCGCTTACGCCGATTATTTTATCCGGTCCAAGAATCTCGCGTACGTTGCATGCAGCCATATCGCTCTGCCCCACATGCACCCCGTCCGCATCGATTTTTTTTGCAAGCAGCACGTTGTCGTTCACCACAAACGGGACCTTGTACTTTGCACACAGCGCTTTCATCTGCAGCGCTTCTTTTTCAAACTGCGCATCGTCCAGATCCTTCTCCCGAATCTGAACAAACGTCGCGCCGCCGCGAACGGCATCCTCCGTCTGCTCAAGAAGCGTCTTCTGACCTTCCCAATGACGGTCAGTTACTGCGTACAAAAGCAGTGATTCTGCAATGTTTTTCATTTATTTGATCTCAAACTTCGCGCCATCCTCAAGAGCCTTTCCGGTCATATTGAAAACGGCATCAATAATCCTGTTACGGTAGGTGGAGTTTCCGTCACCTTCAGCCATGTGCTTCCAGCCGATTTCCCCGGCCAGTCCCATTTCACATACTGCGGCGGCGGCAGCCTCCAAAACATTGTCAGGATTTGCAATTATAAATGCCGTCATCAGGCCGCTCAGCTGGCAGCCGGTTCCCGTGATTTTACCCATTTCAGCACGGCCGTTCCTGATTACATAGCATTTTGAGCCGTCCGCAACCAGATCGATCGCTCCTGTTACGGCAATTACCGCGCCTGTTTTCTGTGCGAATTCTTTTACGAATGCTATTGATTTAGCAAGATTTGCATCACTAACTGCATCCTGAACATCCGCATCAACGCCTTTTGTACTGCCGGAACCAAGCGCAAGCGTCTTTATTTCAGAAATATTTCCGCGGATTACGTCGAATTTTACATTTTTAAGAAGGTCGATCGCCGTATTCGTGCGCAATGCGGAAGCACCGGCTCCCACCGGATCAAGCAGCACTTTGTGACCAAGCTCATTGGCCTTTTTACCGGCCTTGAGCATTGAGCGGATAGTTCTTTCGTTCAGCGTTCCGATATTGATGTTCAGTCCGCCGCAGATAGAAGTGATTTCCTCAACTTCTTGTATATCGTCGCTCATAATGGGGCTGGCGCCGCAGGCAAGGATGATGTTCGCAACATCATTTACGGTTACATAGTTCGTAATGTTGTGAACTAACGGGCAGGTGTTCTGCACATTTGAAAGGATTTTTGAAAACATAACAAGCCTCAAAAAAAATTAAGATGCCTGTTTGAATCTTGCGTTTTTTAGGAAGGATTTTTTTTATGTTTCCCTACGTTGGCATTATCCAAATCAGGTTATGGGTCTAGACACACAGTCTACTCTCAGCAAGGTTAAACCAAGCTCCCCTAATTGACGGTATTATGCCATTTCAATTATTTTTTTACAATAGGGTACGGACAGCGAAAACGGACAACGACATACCTCGACGCTCTGCATCGAGGTATGTCGATTATTTTTGAGCGATTTTCCCAGTCCGGTATATTTCGTCACCATCCTTTCCGTGCCTTCCTGCTGTTCCTGAGATTTCCGCGATTTCTGCGCGTAAAGTTTTCTGCAATGCTTCGTCATACCCGGTCAGGGCTGCAAACGGAAGAAATATTTTTGCACGCTGACAAAGTGCCATCCGATTCTGCAGCGAGCTTCGGTTCCAGTCATATTCTATGATATCATCATAGTTTTTCTGCGGCCTCATGCCTTGTGTCCTCCTATCTGTGCATTTCTGTCTCTAGTTGTCGCGCCGGCTTCAAGATTCATTCCTTTTAAGATCGCATTCTTTCCATACCTCCTGATAATTTCAAGGCGGGCGTTCTGCAGGCTGTCCTCTTTTTTATGGCACAGGCCGCCCTCAACTTCATCAAGCTCGTCAAATAATCCGGGCTGGCGCTTGCATAACGGCTTTGCATTATTCGCCGTCAGATTTATGCGGCGTACCAGCCATTCTGGATTCGTGATTTTTGTAAAAAGCGATACAAAAGCCGCGGTTATCACCTTAGCCGAATTAGTTTCCGCGCCGAGCGAGCAGCTGCCGCGGACAGGCTTAGGAACTTCGCGGCCATAAAAATCCCGCACCACTTCACCGTCAAAACCGCTGCAGCCCAGGCTTTCTCTATCATACCCGACCTGAAGCGTCACGGAGCCGGCAACAAGCTTTTTTTTGAACATATCCAGCGCCAGCAGCTCAGCCATCTCTTTCACAATGATACAGGCTTTTTCAAACGTATACGGCTCGTGCAGCACCTGCCCGCTTCCAATGCTTTTTGTATCAGACCTGTAGCTTTTAATGTTCTTCATTTCCACCGGCTCAATTCCCCAGGCGTGGTCAATCAGGATTTCTGCATCAATGCCGAATTCATTAAACAAAAGATCGGGGTTACGCAACGAAACACGGGCAATATCCCCCATCGTGCGGATACAATGCTTTTTAAGCCGCTGCGCAGTTCCTCTTCCTATCCGCCA
>CACZQF010000127.1 GCA_902783245.1 uncultured Spirochaetaceae bacterium
CCGGCAATCACCTCATCGGCATTACCGCGCACCAGATGCTCATGCGACAGCAGGTTGCCTTCCGGATGCAGCAGCGGCGCGCCTTCCTTCATGGATTCCGCAGGACTGCGAACCGGCTCAAGCACTTCATATTCAACTTTTACAAGCTTCTTTGCCGCATCAAGCGTTTCTTTGTCAACCGCGGCCACCAGCGCCACCGCATCACCCACATAGTGAGTTTCCGCACCGGGGGCTATGAGCACGTCCCAGTCCTGCTTAAGGTGGCCCGTAATCTTTGCACCGGGAAGATCATTCCACGTATACACACCAACCACGCCCGGCAATGCAGCAGCTTCCGACACATCCACTGAAATAACTTTGGCGCGCGGATGAGCGGAGCGCACCGCGCTTCCGTAGATCATGCCGTCAACATACACATCGCCGGCATACTGGCCGATTCCGAGCGCCTTGGCAACGGCATCGGTACGGGGCATGTTCTCGCCCACGCGGCCGGTAACATCCGAACCTTCAGAAGTCACAGAATCAGACTCTACGGACGCAGAAAAACCGGGAACAGCAAAATGCACGGCCGGAACCTTTGTATTTTCCGCAAAAGCATGAGCCGCAAGCATGATGGCCTGCTCTATCTTCTTATAGCCGGTGCACCGGCAGATATTATTCCTAATTGCATTGGTGATTTGTTCGGGGGTGGGATCAGGGCACGTGTCAATAAGTGCCTTGGCAGAAATAATCATACCCGGAATACAGAAACCGCACTGAACGGCACCTGCAGATGCGAATGCCCAGGCATATACAGCCTTTTCGCGGTCAGTGAATCCTTCAAGGGTTACAATGTGCTTCCCTTCCTGCATTGAAAGCTTCTGGCAGCATGCTTTAACAGGCTTGCCGTCGATAAGCACCATACATGCACCGCACGCGCCTTCAGAACAGCCGTCTTTAACGGAAGTCAGCCGAAGCGTGTCGCGCAGGAAAACCATCAGTTTTCCATCTTTTTCAGTAGTAACCGTTTTACCGTTTACCACAAAAGAAATCATTACCGCACTCCTTTTTTTATAGCAGCATCACAATATCAAATCATTCAGGCTTATCCGCATCTATATAGCTGTACATCGTATACTTACTGATACCGAATTCCTTGCTGATTTTGTCGCCGCTTTTTGTTACCAAAAATGCGCCGGCATCATCAAGGAACTGGATAGCCTTAATCTTTTCCTCTTTAGTCATCAAAGCCGCGGGCTTTCCAATCAGTTTTATAGACTGCTGAATAAGCTCATCCAGCAGTTCCTTTACATTCAAAGGTATCTGAACAAGATCAGCAGAAGCGCCGGACTGTTTATCCACCGAGATAAACGTATTGATGGCGCCCTGAACCGCAAGCATATTGGTTATATCATAGTTTATAGCCAATATAGCCGTGACTTCGCCGGATTCATTGCGGACATACACCGTACTGCTTTTCAGTATATGACCATCATGAGTCCTTGTCAGATATGCCAGCTTATCTGACAGCTTTGCAGGATCATGTGTCAGCGCCCTGAGCACAACACGGCTCGGGCCTGCTCCTGCCTTACGCTGGCTTATATGTCCGTTTTTAATAAAAGCAATATGGCTGCTGTTTTTTTCTTTATCCAGCTCATGTATTGCAACCTCACAGTACGAACCGAACTGCGCGGCAAGGCAGACCGCAATCTGCTCAAGCATTTTCATCATCACCGGTGAAGTCATACACACTCTCCTACAAATCATGATACCAGAATATTTTTAATATCGCAAGTTTTTTTTTTAGGTACGACAGTATGGGAGCACTATGGCACAAAGCATATGCTGTGCCCTCCATACTGTCTGATCTGTAGGGTGAATACTGCCTGTATCAGGCGGTGATGACCGTACCGGTTTTACCCGTTATGCCTTCCTTTGCCTTTTCAAGCAAAGTAATCAGCGCGTGGCGGCCAGGCTTTGAGCTTGCAAAGCGCATGCCGGCCTTAACCTTAGGAAGCATACTGCCGGGAGCGAACTGTCCTTCATCACAGTACTTCTGGGCTTCCGCAACCGTCATCTGGTCAAGCCATTTCTGGTCGGGTTTATTGAAATTGACCGCAACTTTTTCTACGGCCGTCAGAATTACCAGATAATCCGCATCAAGCTGCTCAGCCAGCAGCTCACTGCCGAAATCCTTATCGATAACCGCACTTGCTCCGTGCAGGTGGTTGTGCTCTTCCTGAATAACAGGGATTCCGCCGCCACCGCAGCAGATAACCACTTTACCGGCTTCTACAAGCGCCTTAATGGTTCCGATCTCAATTATCTTCTTAGGCTCAGGACTTGCCACTACACGGCGCCATCCGCGGCCTGCATCCTCCACCATCGTATACCCTTTGGCGGCGGCAAGCGCATCCGCATCCTCTTTTGTCATGAACCGTCCGATAGGCTTCGTCGGCTTTTTGAATGCAGGATCAGCAGGATCAACTTCCATCTGAGTGATGATGGACGCCACATCCTTAGGATAATTACGGTTCAGCAGTTCCTCGCGCAGTGCATTCTGCAGGTCATAACCGATATAACTCTGGCTCATGGCCACGCATACAGAAAGCGGTATGATCGGATACCGTGAGTCTGACTTCACAAGCTCCGTCATGGCATTCTGGATCATGCCCACCTGCGGGCCGTTGCCATGGCTGATGATAACTTCATTGCCGTCTACAATCAGGTCAGCAATCGCTCTTGCAGTATTCTTTGAAGCAGCCATCTGCTCCACCAGATTATTACCCAGCGCATTGCCGCCCAGTGCAATTACAATACGTTTTCCCATAGTAACCTCCGCATCCGTACCGCACCGCAATGCGGCACGGATACACATGGCTTATGCAAACTTACGGTTAATGCCGCGTTCCTCAAGCATCTTCAGAGCCTTTGCAGGATCCTGAATCTTTGCAAGGAAGATCATTGCAGAAATAATATACGGCTTGTAGCTTGCTTCCTTATACAGCTCGTCGCGGTAGCGGTCGAATACAGAAGCGGCAACTTCGCCGTCTTTGCATGACACGTCGTTGATATCGGCAGGCAGACAGTGCAGATAAGCGGCCTTGCCGTTCTTTGTAAGCTTCATCATATCTTCGGTGCAGCACCAGTCTTTGTGGTTTGCGTTCTGTGCAAGCAGTTCCTTTTCCAGAGCGTCAATGCCCGCAAAGTCACCGGCACCATACAGGTTCGTACGTTTTTCCATAGCGGCAAAGGGTGCCCAGCTCTTCGGATATACTACATCGGCATCTTTAAATGCTTCTGCCATGCTGTTCGTCTTGGTGAATGAACCGCCGGATGCAGCAGCATTCTTGCGCGCAACTTCCTCAACTTCGGGCATAACTTCGTATCCTTCCGGATGAGCGAGCACAACGTTCATGCCGTAGCGGGTCATCAGGCCGATAACACCCTGCGGTACTGAAAGGGGCTTGCCGTAGCTGGGGCTGTATGCCCATGACATAGCCACTTTCTTGCCCTTAAGCTTGTCCAGGCCGCCGAACAGGTGGATAAGATATGCGGTGTCTGCCATTACCTGAGTGGGATGGTCGATATCGCACTGCAGGTTAACCAGCGTGGGGCGCTGCTCAAGGATACCGTCGCGGAAGCCTTCCTGTACGGACTCGCTCACCGTGTGCATATAGGCGTTGCCTTTGCCGATGTACATATCATCGCGGATACCGATAACGTCAGCCATGAAAGAAACCATGTTGGCAGTCTCACGAACAGTTTCGCCGTGAGCAATCTGGCTCTTCTTTTCATCAAGGTCCTGAACGGCCAGGCCGAGCAGGTTACAGGCAGATGCGAAAGAAAAACGTGTGCGGGTTGAGTTGTCGCGGAAAATGCTGATGCCAAGGCCGCTCTGGAAAATCCGGACGTCAATGTTCTTTTCACGCATATAGCGCAGTGCATCGGCAACTGTAAAGATGGCTTTCAGCTCGTCATCAGTCTTTTCCCATGTCAGGAAAAAGTCGTTGTTATACATCTTCTTAAAATTCAGCTTATTCAGCGTGTCGATATAACCCTGTAATGTCTTGTCCATATAAATAACCTCTCTTTAAAATGCCGCTGAAAAACTTCAGCGGCTCATTATAACAATGTCAGTATACCTTACACCGGCTTATTTGCTGGTATAAATGGTCGGCAGCGCCGCATAGACGGCTGCACAGCGCACCAGATCAATCTTCCATGTCTTTTCATTGGGAGCGTGAGCCTGAGCTTCTGCACCGGGACCAAAGCCGATGCACGGAATGCCGTTGCGACCCATGATAGAAACACCGTTGGTGCTGAATGTCCATTTATCGGTGAGCGGGCGAGCCTTGCGCATTTTCTCAGTCTCAGCGCAGCCGACACGCTCGGTTCCGTACAGTCCTTTGTATGCTTCTTCCAGAGACTTGGTCACTTTGTGATCCTCGGGGATAACCCATGTGGGGAAGTAGCATTCAATCGGATACTTCAGACCGGTGTAGCTCGGGCGCTCGTACTGATACATGGTTACTTTTGCACCGTACTTCTTTACAGCAGGCAGATCCTCAATCTCTTTGATACAGCTCTGCCAGGTTTCTCCGGCAGTCATGCGGCGGTCAAGGGACACGGCACATGAATCAGCAACCGCACAGCGGCTCGGTGATGTAAAGAAGATCTCGGACGGAGTGACCGTACCACGGCCCAGGAAGCGGGCTTCCTTCCATTCAGGATTGTATTTTTCATCCAGCATTCTTACCAGACCGCGGATGTCGGTTGACTCTTCAGCACCGTTGTTGTTCAGTGCGCGCACATCCTGAAGGATGTCTGCCATCTTGTAGATAGCATTGTCGCCGCGCTCAGGAGCGGAACCGTGGCAGGAAACACCCTGCACGTCGATGCGGATCTCCATGCGGCCGCGCTGTCCGCGGTAAATGCCGCCGTCAGTCGGTTCGGTAGAAACAACGAACTCGGGGCGGATTTTATCTTCATTGATGATGTACTGCCAGCACAGACCGTCGCAGTCTTCTTCCTGTACGGTTCCGGTTACCAGCACCGTATATTTGTCGCTGAGCAGGCCCAGATCTTTCATGATCTTTGCGCCGTAGACAGCTGAGACAATGCCGCCGAGCTGATCGCTCGTACCGCGGCCGCCGATTTCCTCATCGGTCTCATATCCTTTGTACGGATCAAATTTCCAGTTATTGCGGTTACCGATACCGACCGTATCGATATGCGCATCAAATGCAATCAGCGTTTTGCCGGTGCCCATATAGCCCAGCACGTTGCCCATGGGATCAACCTCAACTTTGTTGAACCCAAGTTTTTCCATTTCCTTCTTGATAACGGCCACATGATCTTTTTCACCGGCGCTTTCACCCTGATAAGAAACAATTTCACGGAGGAACCGTGTCATATCAGCCTTGTAACCTTCTGAAGCCTTTTTGATCGCATCAAAATCCATACTAATCTCCCGTTTTATCTATGATGTCCACCGCTCCGGGCAGACAGAACCGCAGCCTGTACCCACAGCACGGCGTACGGTTCCTTTACCATGTACTAATCACACACCTGAGGTGATGCAGGCTTAGTCAACCTGCTTGCCGCCCCAGACTACATTGCGCCAGTTCTCGGGGTCGGTGTCGCCTTCCGTAGAGAACATAAGCACGCGGCTGTTGCTGTCCAGCTTCAGCGCCTCTTTCAGATCCTTATATTCAGGATTCGTCATAAGCGTGGTGACCACGCCCATGCCTACGGCGCCGCTTTCGCCGCTCACCACCTGTGCGTCACCTTTGACAGGAGCCGCCAGCCGTCTCATACCCAGAGCCGCAACCCAGTCAGGACATGACAGGAACGCGGTGCTGTGGTTACGCAGAATATCCCAGCCGATCGTATTGGGCTCACCGCAGGCAAGTCCTGCCATCATAGTGGTCAGGTCACCGGTGGCAAATACAATCTTACCGTCGGGCGTGCTGGCGCTGCGGTACAGACAGTCAGCGATCTGAGCTTCCATAATTACGGTTATGGGGCAGCTGTCATCAGGGCCGTTGCCGCTGAACAGGTTTGCAAAATATCCCTGCATTGCGCTTGCCAGAGAGCCTACGCCGGCCTGCACAAAAATGTGCGTGGGGCGCTTTACACCATAGGCAGACAGCTGCTCGGCAGCCTCGCTGGCCATAGTGCCGTATCCCTGCATAATCCATGAGGGGATCTTCTCATAGCCTTCCCATGCGGTATCCTGTACCATAACGCCGTTCGGAGTTTTCTGTGCCATAGCGTTCGCCATGCGCACGCACTCGTCATAGTTCACTTCCTCAATCGTAACTTTGGCGCCTTCTTTGGCAATATTATCAAAACGCGGCTTAGTGGAACCTTTTGGCATAAGCACGACGGCTTTCTGTCCCAGCTTATTTGCAGCCCATGCCACACCGCGGCCATGGTTACCGTCAGTAGCAGTAAAGAACGTAGCCTGACCGAATTCTTCCTTCAGCTTTGAGCTGGTCAGATACTGATAGGTCATCTCGCCGACATCGCGGCCCAGTTTTTCAGCAATAAAGTTCGCCATGGCAAAGCTTCCGCCGAGCACCTTAAAGGCATTCAGACCAAAACGATAGCTTTCATCTTTTACAAAGAAATCTGCAATTCCAAGCTCCTTTGCCATGCCTGAAAGCCGGACCAGCGGGGTTTCCTTGTACTGCGGGAAGCTCTTGTGGAATGCCCGGGCTTTTGCAACATTCTCCAAAGACATGACGGAAAGGTTCTTATCCTCTGTCTTAGGAAGGTTATTCATAACCCACTTAATCTTTTTCATATTTCCTATCTCCTTTAAAGCCTCGGCGGCAGCCGCGCGTCATGAATGGCGCGGATAGCACCTGCATGCTTTAGAATGCAGGTGCCCATGATACAAAGTACACGGATGTCTTTGTATCATGCCCCCGTATCACACATTTCAGATCAAACCTTAGTAAAACACATACCGGTACTTTGTCTGTACCGCCTGAATAATCCGAGCCACATCAGCCGGCAGCTTTTTGTCGGCGGCATCAGTATCCAGAACCTCACCGCCCTCAAGGCGTACCCTGACTTTGCCATTCGCAGCATCCAGCGGCACAAAGCCGGGATTCGTACTGTTCTCAAAATCAGCGGCAGAGCAGAACACCGTGAACTTATCCTTATACGGACGACCTTCGTACGGACAGAACTGTGCACAGTTACCGCACTCATTGCACATGCCGTCAATATGGATGATCTCTATCTTCTGACCGCCGTGGCCGTCATCAACAGAAACCGCCACATTCGCACGGTTCGGACAAACATCCACACAGTTTTCGCACACAGTCTTGCATTCCAGACAGCGTTTATCCTCGGTGCGCGGCGCGCCGCCGGTAAGCTGCGGATCAAGCACGCCGTGCTTAAACAGCGGCATGGATACATCGGGATTACAGTTAAGCTGCTCAAAGTTCTTATTGTGCAGCGGGACCAACGCATTCGCGGCGGCCGCAGCACCTGCAATAGCCTTAACAACCGTTGCAGGACCTGCGGCACAATCCCCCGCCGCAAATACATGGGCTACGGATGTCCGGTTGTCCTTATCAAGAACCGGACGTTTTTTGGCATCAAGAGCAATGCCGTTCGCCTCAAAGAAAGCAGCATCAATATTTTCGCCCGTAGCAGCGATAATTGTGGTACACGGAATCTCTTCCTGCATACCGGCAGGAACCGGAGTCCGACGTCCTGTAGCATCCACAGCGCCAAGCTTCATCACATCACACACAAGCTTGCCGTTCTTATATGCCACAGGAGCGCGCAATTCCTTAAAATCTACCCCGTCAGAAATTGCCAGCTCCAGCTCCTCTTCATCGGCAGGCATATACCGCTTAGTCCGGCGGTAAACCAGGCTTACCTGCTTTACACCGGGCAGACGTTTTGCCGCACGTGCGGTATCCATGGCAGTATTGCCGCCGCCGATAACCACAATCGAATCTCCATATTTCTTTACAAGTCCATCCTCTCCATGGAACTTGCAGTCCTCAAGGAATTCCAGCGCATCACAAACCTGCGTACCTTCAACCGTAAGTTTTGCAGCTTCCCATGCGCCTACCGCCAGAATAACATCGGTAAACCCTTTGGCAAACAGCGACTTCACATCGGTGATTTCCGTACCGGTCACAATCTCAGCACCGGCAGCGGCTGCCAAAGCCACATCCTTTTCAATGGCGGTATCGCTGATACGGAACGCAGGAATAACATGGCGTACAATACCGCCGCATGTCTTACGCTTTTCAAATACCGTAACCGGCACACCTTCACGAGCAAGCAGGTACGCGGCGCTGATACCGGCAGGACCGCCGCCGACAACCGCAACCTTTTTGCCG
>CACZQF010000128.1 GCA_902783245.1 uncultured Spirochaetaceae bacterium
AAGCAGTCTCAAAGTACGCCGCATGCAACGTTTTCTGAAACTTACGTTATATTCATGTTGAAAATTTCAAGTATTACCCGTATACTGAAAGAAATGGTGAATATTATCCCCGTGGCAAGCGGCAAAGGTGGCGTCGGAAAGAGTGCTCTTTCGGCAAACCTTTCGATTCTTTTGGCGCAGAGCGGCAAAAAAACCGTGCTTGTGGATCTGGATCTTGGCGGAGCAAACTTACATACCTTACTTGGTCTCAAAAACAATCATACGGGTCTCGGGAATTTTATCTACCGGCAGTTCACCACATTGGAGCCGCTTCTGCAGGAAACCGGTATAGAGAATCTGTACTTTATTGCAGGCGACTGTCTGTTTCCCGGTACGGCAAATCTGGGATTCTTTATTAAAAAACGGCTTATCAAAGAGCTGCATCTGCTGGATGCGGACTATGTGATTCTGGATCTGGGAGCAGGGGCGGCGTTCAATACACTTGATTTTTTCCTTATCACATATAATTCTCTGCTTGTGACCACGCCGGAAATAACGTCCATATTGAATGCGTATTCGTTCCTGAAATCAGCGGCGTACCGGTTTTTTACGTGCCAGTTCAAGGCAAAGAGCGAGGAGCGCATGGCAATCCAGCGTTATATAGAAAACAGTACGGAAGGCATAGAAAGCAGCTTTGAAGGACTTGTAAAGTCTGTGTGCGCGGAATTTCCGGAAACCGGTGAGCGCGCTGTGAGGGAGCTTTCAAAGTACCGTCCGCAGGTTATACTGAATCAGGGCAACTCTGTGCAGGATTTGGAGATGGCGCGGCGGCTGCGGTCGCTGACGTTCTCTAAAATGGGGATATCGATTGATTTTGTCGGGTTTATTCCCAAAGATGAAGCACTGCCTTTGTCTGTGGCCATGCGCAAGCCTCTGGTGCTTACGTCTCCGCAGAGCGCGTTTGCGCGCCAGCTTAAGGCTGCGGTGGAGCGCATCCAGCAGCATTCGTATTCATATAATAATGCGATGTTTGAATATGAGGAGCTGCCCATGAACAGCACGGGCGGCGACGCTGATCTGCGCTTACTTTCTGAAGAATTTATACAGTGAAGGATATAAAATATGGAAGCTATTCAGTCACAGATTCAAGAGCTTAATGCTCAAACAGAAGAGATTTTTCTTTTCCTTGCAGAGCAGTTCCCCGCCCTTATGAATAAAAAAGGCGGCTCATCGCTTGATGAGCTGCAGCGCGTGCTGCAGAATTTAAAAAGTCAGAACGATGTTTCCAATGCCCGTGAGGGTGATTTTTTCAGTAATTTCGACACCAAGTACAATGCGCTCTTTGATTCGCTGAATAAAAAGATAGAAGACCTGTCCATGATGAATTCTCAGGTAAAGACCATCAAAGAAGACAGTGAGGAAATGGAGCTGATAACGCTGAACGCCATGGTCGTTTCGATCAAGTCCGGCGAAAAAGGCCGCGCCTTTTCCAAGATTACGGACAACCTCAAGCGTATGTCCAACCAGATGTTTCAGTTCTCCGATGATCTTATCAACGAAGAGCAGGAGCTGCTGCAGAACATTACGGCGTTCAAGACCATTTTCAATAATATCATCGCTTCCCAGAAGCTGCTTGCAAATCTGGATAATTCCGGCAATACAAACCTTCAGTCGCTTATTACGACGACAACAGAGCCGTTGAACGTGATAACCGATCATGTGCATAAGATTTATGTGCCGATCCAGCATGCCATGGAAGGCCTGCAGATGCAGGATATTATCCGCCAGGCCATCAATAACGTGCTTGTCTGTCTTAAGCAGTGCTCGGAAGGTAAGGATGTGCAGAATACGGAGGATGATTCCGTGCTGGACAACCTGTGCTTTAACATTGAGCTTATGAAGATAACGCAGGACATGCTCAGGGATGTTATAGAAAAGCTTGACGGCAGCATAAAGATCTTTAAAGAAAACTGGACGACGCTCACCTTCCTTATTACGACGATTGAAAATGAGCGCAGGGGCTATATACAGAAGCACCTGTCCGATACTGCCGCTGCGAGCATGACCCACCGTATCAATGAGATTATCCATGATTTTACCGGCCTGATGAAGGAATTCAATCATTACGGCGCGGTTCAGAAAGATCTGGAGTATACGACAAAGCGCATTACCGACCATGCACATATGATGTTCGCCATTTATGAAAACCTGCAGCCGGTTATCAATAACCTGCATCATGTACGTATCCTGCAGCAGATCGAAGTAGCCAAAAACGAAACCATAGCTTCCGTACGGGATTCTGTTACGGACATGGACCGTCATATCAATTCTGCCAAGACGGCGCTGGACAGCATGCAGCAGACGCTGCAGCAGTTCGGCGCTCAGATAGAAAAACTGCTTTCTACGTTCAGCCATGAAATAAGCCATGACAACGATCTGGTCAAGGATCTGCGCTCGGACAAGGGAAATTTCTTTACTCTGCTTGAGCAGACGCATGAAACGATCGCGTCGATCCTGCAGAACTTTACGGTACTGCCGGAAGGATTTGAAAAAGACTGCCAGAATGTAGACGCGCGTCTGCAGATGCTTGATGATATTAAGCGTAAGCTCGGCGACATTATCGGGCTGCTCGCGAATGAAGAAAAAGCATTTACGAACAGCAAAGCCCGTGCGCTTGAAACGCGCGGGGTGCCGTCATGGGACATTAAGAATGACCGTCTGAAGATGCTTATTAAGAAATTTACTATCACTTCTCATAAAGAAGCCGCCGGAAAGATCGGTGGTTTTGGTGTAGAAAAAGGCGCAGCCGCAGGAGAGATAACGTTCTTCTAAGTAATGCTTTCTTATTTTGATACTCATTTTCACCGGAACGTAATGATTATTTATCCCGGTGAATTTTATGCGACGGATAAAGATGAACTCATTTCAACTGTGCTCGGCTCCTGCGTTTCGATCGCGCTGTATGATGAAACTGCCGGAGTGGGTGGCATGAACCATTTTATGCTGTCCAAGGACAACCGGATACTATACGAGTCCGAAGCCCATAAAGGAAAGTACGGCGAATATGCGCTTGATCTGCTCATTGCTGATATGCTGAAGAAGGGTTCGCAGCGTGAGAATCTGAAAGCGAAGGTGTTCGGCGGCAGCAATGTATTCAACGTTTCGCTGCGGGAAGGGGCGAAAATCGGCGATGTGAACGCCAAATTTGCCTTTGAGGTTTTGGAAAAAGCCGGTATTCCGGTGACAGTTTCTGATACGGGCGGTCCTGAGCCGCGCAAGATTTACTTTGATCCTAAGACGGCAAAAACATATCTCAAGCGGATTAAGGGCAGCATGCAGGTTGCTGACGAAGAGATGAAGTGCCTGCTTGATATGGAAAAGTCGCTGGAGCTCTCCGGAAGCAGACGTTCCAGAGAGACCAAAACGTCTTCTACTGCTCGCCCGGAAGCTTGACCGGCGCAGTTCTGACGGCTTCCATCTCCTCTTTTATTGACGCAAGTATTTTTTCAAGATCCAGAATAAGCACGAAGGTGCTGTCTTTTTTTGCGATGCCCGCAATAAAATCCTTTCTGTTGGGAAGTGCGCCGTAGTCGATGTTTTCTGCCGGAACCAGCTGCAGCTTGCTCACCACATCTACGGTATCGGCAAGAATACCGAGCACCATCGGCAGTTCTCCGGGCTGGGCTATCTCAGTGACGATAATATTATTCTTTTCGATCGGGCGGACTGCCGCAAAGTTAAAGAGTACGCGCAGATCCGCTACGGTTATGACTGAACCACGTATATTGATGACACCTTTCAGGTACGGCAGTGCCTTGGGAACCGGAGTGATTGTATCGTAGTTGATCACTTCTTTTACAGAAGTTACCGGAATAGCGAAAATTCCTGTTCCAAGCTGAAATGTAAAATAGTTTTCTTTTGATAAACCACTTTCTAACATTTGACGTCTCCCATAAGTATGATACACTAATAGATGCGATAGTTTTAAACTGTTCCTAAATATTATCGTCAGAAATGCCGAAATGTTATAGGAGGATTTATCTGCTGAGAGGTAAAAATGGCGCGAAAAAAATCTCAAACCTGTACGATAACATGGGCCGGTGATGCTGGAATTGAGCAAGCGTCGGCCTTACAAAAAGAACTTCTCAAAGCGTTTGATGAAAAGAAGACAATTCTGCTGGATCTTTCTCAGATAACTGACATTGATATTTCCGCCCTACAGCTTATTGTTGCCGCAGAAAAAGAAAGTAAAATCCGCGGTGTGGCATTTCAGGTGCTTGATACGATTCCTGACAATGTGGTGCAGTTTATCAAGCTTCTTGATTTCCCCCTTCCGGTCGGGGATATGAGCGGAAAGGAGACTGCGGATGCTTGATCAGATGGCCTCGGTTTTTTTTGAAGAGGCGAATGAGCTGCTTGATAATCTGGAAGATTATCTTTTAACGCTGGAGTCAGAGCCCGAAAACCAGGAAGTAATAAGCGCGGTGTTCCGTGCCATGCATACAATCAAAGGCTCGTCCGGTATGTTCGGATTCGATGCCATACAGTCGTTCACCCATGAAATGGAAAGCGCATTTGATTTTGTGCGCAGCGGCATCGTTCCGGTACAGAAAGAGCTTATCACCATAACGCTTGAAGCCAGAGATCATATCCGTGACATGCTCGGCAAAGAGATTACGCCGCAGATGCAGGAAACGTCGGCAAAGATCATCGGGGAGCTGCATGCGTATACAGGCCGCTATAAGTCCGGTGAAAAGACGGAGTCTGATTCCGGGGCGGCGGCAGCGCCCGCAGATACGGCCGCAGCTGCTCCTTCCGGGGACGCATCCGGCCAGACTTGGCACATCAGCTTTAAGCCGTCGCCGAACATACTGCAGAACGGTACGCGCCCTGAGCTTCTGGTAAAGGAACTGTGCGAGCTTGGGCAGGCTGAAGTGACAGCCCATACAGACGGGCTGCCTGCGCTTATCAATATGAATCCGGAAAACTGCTATGTAAGCTGGGATATTACGCTGCATACTGACAAGACGGAGAATGACATTCAGGATGTGTTCATCTTTTTGGATGCAGACTCTGTGGTTACCGTTACAAAAGACGGCGGTTCGGAAGCAGCCGCGGATGCTGCAGAGGCTGCGAAACCGGAGCCCGAGGTTCCGGCTGATAAGGCTCAGGCTGCCGCCGCTACGCCGTCTGCAGGTGCAGTTCCTGCGGCACCCGCAGCTTCACCTGCAGCCCCGGCTGCCGCTCCTGCCGGCGGCGGACAGAGCGTAATTCAGCAGACTATAAAAGTAAATTCTGAAAAACTTGACCAGCTCATAGACCTTGTGGGCGAAATGGTTACATTTAACGCGCGTCTGGCGCAGACTGCGCAGGAAATGCAGGTGCAGCAGGTTACGGCGCTCAGTGAGCTCAGCGAACGGCTTGTTTTTGCATTGCGCGATACAGCCATGGATATGCGTATGCTGCCTATCGGTACTATCTTCTCACGGTTCAGACGGCTTGTGCATGATCTTTCTAACCAGCTCGGCAAGAATATGGAGCTGGTTACAGAGGGCGCGGAGACGGAGCTGGACAAAACGGTGATTGAAAAACTCAACGATCCTCTTATCCATCTTATCCGTAATTCCGCCGACCACGGCATTGAAACGCCCGATATCCGTAGGGAAAGCGGAAAACCAGAGCAGGGCATAATCACGCTTTCGGCAAAGCATGCGGGCGCGTTCGTTCTTATTACGATTTCTGATGACGGCGCGGGACTGGATAAAGAGGGCATCCGCAATAAGGCGGTGGAGCGCGGCCTGATTCAGGCATCTGATGTGCTCAGCGATCAGGATCTGTACGAGCTGATTTTCCGGCCCGGCTTCAGTACCAATAAGACGGTCACTTCGCTTTCGGGCCGCGGCGTCGGCATGGACGTGGTGCGCCGCGATATAGGTTCGCTCGGTGGTACCGTGTCCGTGGAAACCGTACCCGGCAAGGGCTCAAGCTTTATTCTGAAAATCCCGCTTACGCTTGCGATTATAGACGGTATGCTGGTGCAGATCGGCAAGCAGCAGTTCGTTATTCCGCTTACGAATATTGATGAGTGCGTTGAGCTGAACGGTGAAACCGACGTGGATTCCCTGTGCTCCCATATTACTACACGGGGCACGTATCTTCCGTGCATCAATATGCACCGGTACTTTGAGCTTGAGGAGCCTGCGCCGGAAAATTCGCAGGTGGTGATTGTCAATGACAATGACTCCAAGATCGGTATTATCGTTGACTATGTGGTGGGCAACCACCAGACGGTCATTAAGCCGATCGGCGAGCTGTATAAATATATTGCGGGCATTTCCGGATCTACGATACTCGGCGACGGCTCTATAGCGCTGATACTTGATATTCTTAAGCTTTCGCAGATTGTACGCAAGGTGGATCAGGATAAGCAATGAAAGAGCTTGTCATTCCGACAATAGGGCCGTATCAGCAGTCTCCGCTTCTGAACCTGCCTGATCCGATGACGGAGGCAGAATTCCGCAGGATCTCTTCCTATATGGAAAAGCAGGTGGGAATAAAGATGCCGGAGACAAAAAAGCTGATGATTCAGTCCCGGCTTACCAGCCGCCTGAAGGCGCTCGGGCTGAGTACGTTCAGCGAATATATAGACTACGTATTTTCTTCGGACCGTAACCAGAACGAAGAGATTACGACCATGATAGACGTGCTGACCACAAACCTGACCAGGTTTTTCAGGGAAAAGCAGCATTTTAATGTGATGGTGAAGACGGTGCTGCCGTCTTTGGTGCATGAGGGCACGCTGTCGCCGCATATCTGGTCTGCGGGCTGTTCCTCGGGCGAGGAGCCGTATACGATATCGATGGTCATGCAGGAATACATGCGCAAGCGGCCGGGTAAGCTTACTGACTATCACATTCTGGCAACGGATATTTCCACCAGGGTGCTTGATAAGGCCCGGACGGCGGTGTATCCGATGGAAACGGTTGAAGCGCTTTCCATGGATATTAAGAAGCGGTATTTTTTGAAAAGCCGCGCCGATGTGGATCCGCCGGTGGTGCGGGTGAATGCGCAGACCCGGCAGAAGGTAACGTTCAAGCGGCTGAACTTTATGGACCGCATGTTTGACGTTCCCATGCAGAACATTATTTTCTGCAGAAACGTGCTTATTTATTTTGACAAGGAGACCCAGCGCTCTGTGTTGCTAAAGCTGGTTAATAAACTTGATGAAGGAGGTTTTCTGTTCCTTGGACATTCTGAAACGATTTTCGGAATGGATCTGCCCGTTGAAACCATAGCACCTACGGTGTTCCGTAAAGTTTGAGGAATAGGAGTAAAGCGATGCCTATAAAAGTTTTGATAATCGATGACTCCGCGCTTGTCCGTGAAACGCTCACCACGGTTCTGTCCACCGATCCGGCCATAAAGGTTATCGGCACTGCGTCAGATCCGATATTCGGTGTGCGTAAAATCAGCCAGGAACGGCCTGACGTAATTATCCTTGATATTGAAATGGCGCGTATGGACGGTCTGACGTTCCTGCGTAAAATAAATGAGACGGTTGATCCGATACCGTGCATTATCTGCTCTTCACAGGTGGAAAGCGGTTCGCCGAATGCAATACGTGCGCTGGAGTACGGTGCATGCGAGCTGATACAGAAACCGCTTGTAGGTACGCGTAAATTCCTTGAGGAATCCAAGATCAGGATATGCGATGCGGTTCATTCGGCGTTCCAATCGCGGGGAAAGCTTAAGCAGATTATCCCGTCGCAGCTTTCTGGCGGAGCCGCGCGTCAAACGCCGATAAAGGCTGGCGGCATACAGCCCAAGCTGACGGCTGACGTAATTCTGGAAAAACCGGTTGCCGGTACCATACCGACCGATGCTACGGAGCGAGTGGTGGTTATCGGCGCAAGTACCGGCGGTACGGAGGCGCTTAAGGATGTGCTTTCGGCCATGCCTGCCGAGGCTCCCGGTATTGTGGTGGTGCAGCATATGCCCGAGCATTTTACCAATGCTTTTGCGAACCGGCTTAACGGCCTGTCGCAGATGACCATAAAAGAGGCTGAGGACGGTGACCGCGTGGAGCGCGGTATCGTGCTTATAGCGCCGGGCAACAAGCATACGCTGCTCAAGCGCATAGGCAAGGAATACTATGTGGAAGTGAAGGACGGTCCGCTCGTGGCGCGGCATCGTCCGTCAGTGGACGTGCTGTTCCGCTCGGCGGCGCGGTATGCCGGCAGGAACGCGGTGGGCGTCATCATGACCGGTATGGGCGATGACGGCGCGCGGGGCATGCGTGAGATGCATGACGCGGGCGCATATACAATCGCGCAGGATGAGGCAAGCTGCATAGTGTTCGGCATGCCCGCCGAGGCTATAAAAAACGGTGCTGTAGATAAAATAGTGCCGCTGCAAAGTATTGCAAAATCGATTCTGAGTGCTACAATTATTCATTAGAAGGAGTGTTACAATATGGGAAGCAAGAAAATACTGGCAGTTGATGATTCTGCGACAATCCGCAAGAGCATTACGTTTATTCTGGGCCAGGAAGGTATGGATATTACGGAAGCTGTTGACGGCGTGGATGCACTGGCAAAAGCAAAAGCCGAAAAGTATTCCTTGGTTATTACCGATATCAACATGCCGAACATGGACGGCATTGAGCTGATCCGTCAGCTGCGGCAGACAGAAGGGTATAAATTTACCCCGATTATTGCGCTTACTACGGAAAACCAGGATTCCAAGATGCAGGAAGGCAAGCAGGCCGGCGCTACGGGATGGATTGTAAAACCGTTTACTTCTGATAAGCTTATTGCGGTAGTAAAAAAGATTCTCGGATAAAAATCCACGTACTGCCATGGAGGATTCATGAGGGCGATAAAATCTATAAAGTCAAAGATCACCTTATTCATCACAGGAATTACAGCAGTTATCATAGTTCTGGTGCTTGCCGTAATGCTGTCTTTATGTCAGCGTTCGCTTGGTTCGCAGGCGCTGGAGTCTTTGGAGGTGATTGTAGATCAGATTTCTGATATTCTGACCAACCAGCTTGACGTTGAGCTTACCAGGCTGCAGGCTATCGCAGATCGCCCGGACATGCGGAATCCTGATACTCCGGCTTATATTAAAGCAACCGCGCTTAGTGAGGCTGTAAAACCGGAACGTCAGCACAGGTATTTTTTATATATCGATAAAAACGGTTCCGGTTATAATTCAGAAGGTAAAGCTGTTTCTATAGCCGACCGGGAGTATTTTAAGCAGGCTGTCACGGGTAAGAGCGTTGTCAGTGATCTGTTGGAAAGCAAGCTTAACAACAACAGTTCCTTTTATTACGCAGTTCCTGTAAAAGATTTGGAGAATAAATCAATTATAGGAGTACTTGTATTGAACGTTTCCCCGGAATTTCTGGTGAACGTGTGCCGCAAGACGATTGTGGGCAAGACGGGCAGGCCGTTCGTCATTTCAAACCTGACCGGCAATATGGTCGGCGCCGCAGATCAGGAGATGGTGGACAAGTTCACCAATTTTGAAAAGCTGGCAGAATCGAACCCGGATTATAACGGTATTGCAGGCTGGGTAAGAAAAATGCGCGCCGGCGAGACCGGACACGGTACGTATAAGCTTGCGGGGCAGCATAAATATCTGGCGTTTACGTCTGTTCATAATACGCCGTTCAGTGTGGCGGCGCAGGAACCGGCAGAAGATTTTGAAGATGATATCCGCCGTATCTTTGTCTTTACATGCGGTCTGGCGGTGGTATTCATCATTGTGTCAGCTGTTATCGCATATGTGTATGCCGGATCGCTTGCGGGCGCCATCAACGTTATCCAGCGCGGCATTAAGGCAGTGGCGAACGGCAACCTGACGGTGAATTCAGTTCCGCCGGCAGAGCAGAAAAAGCTTGAGGCCCGCGGTGATGAGCTGAGCTCTATCGGACAGGATCTGGCGGCGATGGTAAAAGAGCTTACAAAAACGGTGCTCAACATCCGTGGAGCGGCCATACAGGTGCAGTCGAACAGCGCGCAGATCAGCTCCTCAAGCCAGTCCGTTTCATCGGGTGCGGCGGAGCAGGCGGCTTCAACCGAGGAAATGTCAGCGACCGTTGAGCAGATGACGTCCAATATCAGGCAGACGGCCGATAATGCGGCAAAGACAAGCGATATTGCGCGTGAAACGAGCGTGAGCGGCAAGGAAGGCGGTACGGCGGTCGCTCAGTCCGTTGAGGCGGTAAAGCAGATAGCCGATAAAATTTCGATCATTGAGGATATTGCGAGCCAGACAAACCTGCTTGCGCTGAATGCCGCCATTGAGGCCGCACGTGCGGGTGAGGCGGGCAAAGGCTTTGCGGTTGTTGCGAGCGAAGTCCGCAAGCTTGCTGAGCGCAGCCAGATTGCCGCGGGTGAAATCAGCGAGATATCCATACAGACAGTTGATCTGGCTGAAAAAGCCGGCCTGATGATAAATAAAGTGGTGCCCGGCATTGAGCAGACGTCACAGCTTATAGATGAGATTGCCACGGCTTCGCGCGAGCAGGATAACGGTGCGCGTCAGGTAAGTACGGCGATCGTACAGCTTGATACGGTTGTACAGCAGAATGCGTCTGCTGCTGAGCAGATGGCTGCCATGGCAGAGGAGCTTTCAGCAGAGTCCCGCCGTCTGGTTGAGATCATAAGCTTCTTTAAGCTTGATGAAGATGCTGCCGCTTCTGCCGCTGCATCAGGACGCACGGCTGCGGCGAAAAAGCCGGCTCCCGCGGCAAAAGCGAGCCCGCGCGTGCATAATATCCATACGCAGGCTGCGGCACGGTCTGCCGCTAAGCCCGAGCAGACGCATGAGGCCGTAAGCAAACCGGCTCCTGCTGTATCTGATACGGCAGATCTGGTGGCGGCTGTCACCGCAGAGGCGGCTAATGCTGCGCCTGCAGCGGCAAAACCAGCTGCCGAAAAAATCATTCAGCCGACGCCTGCGCCTAAGCCAAAGACTACGGCTGATTTGATCAGCGATGCGGACTTTGAGGAATTCTAGGCTTTTATGGCAAACGAATATCTGACGTTCACATTAGGGAACACCATGTACGCGGCTTCTGTTTCACAGGTTCTTGAGGTTCTTGAGTATAAGGAACCTCAGGAGCTGCCGTGTCCTGATCCTGTGATCGCCGGGATTATCCGGTCCCGCGGCAAAAGCATTTCCGTGATAAACCTGCATGTGAAATTTGAGCTTGGAGACGAAGACAACGCAGGGCAGGAGAAAAAAGCCGGCACTGCGGCGGAGTACCGGGATGACCGGCGGATTATTGTGTTTGAAATTCCGGACAAGGATACCGGTGCCATGAACTATTTTGGTGCGCTGACAGATACGGTGCTTGAAGTTATCGGAATAGACGACACGAATCTGGAGCCGCCGCCGGAAGTGGGTAATAGTGCCGCCGCCCGTTTTATCAGCGGTATCGGGCAGAAGGACGGCAGGTTTATACTGATCATCGATTTTGCCAAAGTGTTTACATTCGATGAGCTGCATACTATAGCGGCATTAGCAGAAAAGGAATAATATGTCTGAACAATATCTGTCTTTTACATTGCAGAATTCGTATTACGGAATCAATGTGCGCCATATTCAGGAAGTGCTGACGTATACGCCGCCTGTCAAAGTTCCTTGTGCCGTGCCCTATATTGAAGGATTGATTGATTCACGTGCGGAAGGTATTACCGTTATAAACCTGCGCTCAAAGTTTCATCTGAAGCATGTGGAGCCGGATAAGAATACACGCATCATTATTTTGGAGATTGCGACTCCGGTTCCTGATCAGGAAGATCATATATCTGTGTTCGGCGCGGTGGCTGACAGCGTGCAGGAAGTGATAGAACTTTCTGACGAGGAGATTGAGCCGCCGCCGAAATTCGGCAACGCCATCAGCTCAGAGTATATCAGCGGGCTGGGTAAGAAGGATGATAAATTCATCATCCTTCTTGACCCTGAAAAGGTTTTTTCCTCTGTAACGGCTCTCGGAGCCGGACAGCCCGCCGCTACTGCTCTATCGTAATAGACTGGTCGGCGGTAAAGGAATCGCCGGGTTCCAGCGTCAGCAGGCCGCCTTTATGCTCCCATGCATGGTCAGTGTTCTCTGCATCAGGTGTGCCGTACCACGGCTCTATGCAGTTGAACGCAGGTTCCCCGGCGTTCTGCCACAGCATGACATAGGGATAATCTTTAGTATTCACCTTTATAAGGCTGCCGTCGCGCTTGTTGCGCAGACCTACCCATGCTGAGGTGATTTTGGTGAAGAAATGTCCGTTGCCGAATCCGGCCGGTGTGATGGGTACAATGCCGGGGTCTTTTTCGCCGTAGAGCCTGGTGACGGGGCTGGTACCCTCTTCATCTGCGGCCAGGTAACCGGCGTCATTTGTAATTACCTGTGTGAGCGGTTCTTTCTTTTCAAATTCATATTGATAGTCATTGTCGGTAGTACCTTCGGGATCGGTGTTCCGCGGACAGCAGAATGCGGTGTGGCTGCCCAGACTGAAACTCATGGCAGTGGTATCCTTGTTGGTTACTGTACTGGTGAACGTCAGGCCGTCCTCACGCAGTTCATAGCGTGTTTTAAGGCTGAATTTCCACGGGAACTTATCGGTTGTAAGGCTGCTGTCGGTGAGCTCGAATACGGCGGAAGTCTGCGTGTGCTCAAGAAGCGTATGCTCCATGTCACGGCTGAACCCGTTGTTGCCCAGATGGTATTCTTTATCCTGCAGGGTCATATAGCCGTCCAGAATCCTTCCTACATGCGGGAAAAGTACCGGAGCACGGAATTTCCAGATGGAGTCCGGACCTTCAAAAATATACTTTGTGCCGGTTTTGATATTGCGGAAAGAGTTGATTTCCGCTCCTGCTGTGTTGAGCGTTACTTCGTATATACTGTTTGACAATGTAATTTTCATACTTGAAAGTATAGCTTTTCATGCCTGATTTGGCTATCCCGCATCCCATCTGCAAAACTGATGGAGGGGTATGATCTGCTGCTTATATTCTTATCCCGCTCGATGTAATGGCTTTTTGTGGACATACAAGAATGCACAGATGGCAGCCAACGCATTTTTTAGGATTCAGCCTGATTTTACGATCTGCTGTTAATTCCAATGCCTGATGTCCGCCATCTGCACAGGAAACCATACATCGTCCGCAACCGATACACTTTTTAGAATTAAATTTTGGGAAAATAATTGTATCACGTTCCAGAGAATCCGTACTCATAAAGAAAGAATCTAAACCCAATCCTTTCATTTCTGAAACAGACGTAAATCCTTTCTGGTTCATATACAGTGCAAGTCCAGATTTTAAATCATCAATGATTCTATACCCGTATTTCATGACGGAAGTCGTAACCTGCAGAGAGCCGCTGCCTAAAAGAATAAACTCCGCTGCATCAGTCCAATTTTCAATTCCGCCCATTCCTGTTATATGCAGGCCCTCGATTTTTTTATTAAGACCAAGTTCTGCAATAAAACGGAGGGCAATTGGTTTTACGGCTGCTCCGCTGTATCCGCCAAGAGCAGATTTGCCGTGGACAGAAGGCTCACTTACAAAAGTGTGCCGATTTACGCCTGTAATGCTTTTTATCGTATTGATTGCTGCAATTCCATCAGCTCCACCGGCCTTTGCCGCTTCAGCGGCAGGGCTCATGTTTGCAACATTCGGAGTAAGTTTTGCAATAACTGGAATAGAACAGGCTGATTTTGCAGCTCTGGTGAACTTTGTGACAAGTTCTGGAATTTGTCCAATATCTGAACCAAGTCCGTCATCTGCCATGTTAGGACATGAAAAATTAAGTTCGATAGCATCAGCCCCTGCATCCTGACATTTTTTTGCAAGGATACCCCACTCATCTTCGTTTTGTCCCATAATCGAGGCAAGAATAAATTTACCCGGATAATTCTTTTTTAATTCGCGGAAAATCTGCATGTTTTCTTCAACACTATGGTCTGACAGCTGCTCAATGTTCTTAAATCCGATGAATGAATTATTATCGCCCTCCAAAGCAGAAAAACGAGGAGAACACTCATGAATCGGAAAATTACATATTGTCTTAAAGCAGATCCCGGCCCAGCCGGCTTCAAAGGCACGGGCGCACATATCATACGTACTGGCAACAACTGAAGAAGATAACAAAAAAGGATTTTCAATCGGGATCCCGCAGATATCGGATTTGAGGCAGTTAAAATCTATTTTTAAATCCGATGCAATATCATGAGGCTGTTCTTTTACCTTATAAAGTCGTGTAATCAATTCTTTGATTTTTACTTGACTGGGGCCACAAGCCTTATTTATTACGCAAGCCTTTTCGCATGGAGCGGCACACTGTACGCAGGGATTTTTTTCTGGTAAAGTCATGGAAGCATATTCTTCATTTTCAAACCAGATGCTTCTCAAAAGTACTCCGCAGTCTATGTTTGCAGTACACACATCCGTGCATGGCGGATTATGACACAAAACACAGCCAATCATATCAGAACGATTTATAAGTTTTTGAAAAGCCATTTTGGTACCTCCTGATGCAGCTATTCTGCGCGAAGATAATTTATAGAAATAGTAAACTCAATTCGGTTTTACACTTATCCCTTCATTATATCATGACTACTGTTTTTTTCATAACGTTTTCTTCTTTTGACATGCTGCAACTGGTAGTAGAGCGGCAGCTTTAGAAACAAGAGATATAACCATAAAACTAAAATTACCTTTTTATCGGTACTATACGGTGCGCACAAAGTCTGTTAGTCCCGGGGACGGGGTTAGCGGCTATGAGCACATAGCACCCTTCTTCTGCAAAGTGGAAGAGAACTTCATTCAGTATGGTCTGGTTAACTTCTACAATGCAGTACTTTTTGTGTGCTGCAGAGACCTTACCGCAAAAAAATAAGTTACAGTTTTTAACAATTACCTTGCACTGTACATCTTTGTTTTTGTCCAAAAACGGCTTTGCGCCGCCGGCAAGACTACCTAAAAGCAATATGTTTGTAAGCTGTTCCATACTGATTATGTGTATGCACAAGAGTAAAATTGTGAAAAAGAAACCAAAAAAACAGGAGGAAGGTATGAAAAAACTGATGGTGTCAGGCTTTACAAAGGGAGAGCTTGAGCTTAAAAAAAGTCTGTTGGAGCGTCTGTTTCCGGGATACCGGATTGTTCCGGACTCAGGGGAACATATACAGGCGGATGCGGCGGCAGTGTGCTGCGGCTATGAAGAATGGCTGGCGGTACAGACTATACGCAGGCTGAGCAGTCTTTGCGGTTACCTGCTGCTGTATGCGGAACGTATGCCGAGTACGCCGTTTGTGCTGCTTATGGAAAAACAGGATAAAGCTGCGCTTTTTTTTGCTCCGGACGGCATGGCAGAACTTTCGGAGTGTGCAGAAAGTATGAGCCGTGGTGAAAATTTCCGTACACGCGCAGTACTGCGTTTAAATGCAGAAAAGCATGTGATGCGTTTTCTGCATTTTTCGGAATTAAAAGAAAGCACGAGACAGCTGCTGTTCGGTATATATGCCGGACTTTCTAACAAAGAGATTGCATATCTGACAGGAAAAAGTACAGCTCAGGTATGTGTGGAGCTTGCGCGGCTTAAGGAAACCGCCGGCGCGGTTGACCGTGAGGTGCTGATCAGCGATGTTATGAACTGGATACGGATGGGTGCAGTCATGCCGTAATAAAACCGGCCGGCGGAACCCGGGGCTGTACTGCCCCGGGCATTAATGAATGTTTATCTGGCTGTATACCAGGCAGTGACTATGCCTGCGGCCAGTACTGCAGCCTGTGTAAGTGCGGCGGTGCGCCATCGGGTACAGCTGGTCCGGAGGCGTCCGATCTGTACAGAGTACTGCGCTGATACTTCTGACGCTGCCTGTTTTTTGCCGTCTGCAATGCCTGCGGCATAAGCATCCGAGGCTGCACCTGCAGCTGCAGTTTCCGCTGCATCCCGGGCTGTTTCTTCTATAATGCGTTCGATCTGCTGTATGAGCGCAGGCGTAAGTACCGGTGCTGCGGGCGTTTTTTCCGGCAGTTCCGCCGGTGTGTGCTCAGTCTGCAGACTCTGCGGAAGCCGCTTGTGCCATAAGTTCATGGAGTTTTTGCTTTCCGCGGGCAGCTGCACTGCGGGAAGCAGTGTGTGCTGTATGGTATGTACTGTCTCCTGCGCTGTGAGCTGAAAGCGTTCCGCCGTGCCTACTACTGCCATAAGCAGTATAATCCGCAGCAGTTTTTTTATTGTCATAATATAGTTCTCCTTCCATCGGTTCATCATTTTCCCCAGTCCTGTTCAGGTATCTGTCTGCAACTCTGCCGCCGGTACGGTTAGTGATGATGCCGAGTATCATACCGCACCATACTACACCGGAAATAGTTCCGTCCCGTACAAACAGGCATGCAATGACAAACGCCAGACCTTTGAAGCTGATCACTTTTGCAAGCAGGTACACAAGCCGTTTTATTACCAGCAGCCACAGCTGCATAAGGGTAGTCTGTGTAAGATCTACTCCCATGCGCCCGCCCTGTAGGTTCTGCGTACCGCCAGAAAGTCTGAATACATACGGCACAGCTCGGCGTATGTTCTGGGTGTACCGCAGGTATGGGGTTCCCTGCTGGATTCATTGAGGTAGATGCCGTTTCCCATATATGCCGATACATGCACCGCGCGCCGTGCCTTATTCAGAAAGAATAGGGCATGGATGGATTCACTTTCTGTATACGGCATAGTAAAGAACCGCCTGAACAATTCATCCGCAGTTACCCGTCGTTCCCTGCCGTACAGCGCATTCAGTGCTGCGCAGACGGTACCGGAGCAGTCACTGGCTTCGGTGGTGGCTCCGCCCCAGCGGTACGGAGTGCCGGTGAATTCTGCTGTGAGCCGGTAGAAGATAGTCCATTCACTGAGCCCCTGTTCATGCAGTTCTTGTGCATACTGCCGCAGATAGCGCATAGGCGGTATGCTCTGTGTTTTTGTGTGTTCCATACAGAACCTCCTCTAGTGGGGATATAGGGAACCTCGATAAACAATGTTTAGAGATTCTCTTTATTCGCAGAGGATACGGCACTTTTGACGGGTATGGATGTTTAATAAATTTAGTGAAAACACTGAATTTATTAAACAAATTTCCAGTCCCTGGTCATGCTATAGTTCTGCCAGCTTACGGATGATACGTCATCCGGGCGGAAATACAAGCATAGGAGGTAAAATATGCTTAGAGTGTTTTTGAGGAAGAACTACAGCCAGTATTCTCGCTCGCCGTTCTGTTTCAGGTCGTTGAATGAAGCGGTGTTTACGTATGACAGGCTTATTGATGAGATGGCCAAGCACAACACTACGC